>DASSGJ010000099.1:0-8504 GCA_035693545.1 Candidatus Acidiferrum sp. | reverse complement strand
ACGCTGAACATGACCGGCACGAAGTTCGGCTGCGGGATGGCGCTCTGCGGCGCGTGCACGGTGCACATCAACGGCGAGGCGACGCGCTCCTGCATTACTCCGGTGTCGAGCGTTGCCGGAAAGAAAGTCACCACGATCGAGGGGCTTTCAACGGATGCTTCGCACCCGGTGCAGAAAGCCTGGATCGAAGAAGACGTGCCGCAGTGCGGATACTGCCAATCCGGACAGATCATGTCCGCGGCAGCACTGCTGGCGAAGAAACCCAATCCAACCGACGCGGATATTGACGATGCCATGAGCGGCAACATCTGCCGCTGCGGCACCTACCAGCGCATCCGCAAAGCCATCCACCACGCCGCTTCATTGCAAGCCGGCAAATAACGCGTTCACCGCACCAGCCCTGTTACAGAAAAACAGTTCGCGAGTCGTCCCGGGGTGTCTTATGGCAAAGAGTCCTGCATTCTCTCGCCGCGAATTCTTGAGGACGGGTGCGGCCGGGAGCTCTGCGCTTGTGGTTGGTTTCCGGCTGTCAGCTCGGGGGTTTACCCGGCAAGCCGCGGAGCAGGAGAAGAAAACTCCGAATCCGTTTGACGCTTGGGTGCGAATCACGCCTGATAATCGCGTGACGTTAATTCTTGGAAAATCCGAAATGGGACAGGGGATCATGACGGCGTTGCCGATGATCCTTGCCGAAGAGCTCTGCGTGGATTGGAAGAATGTGAAGGTGGAGCAGGCGCCGACCAATCCGAAGATTTATGAGCTGGGCACGGGAGGGAGCGGAAGCGTTGCGGGATCCTGGCTGCCGTTGCGGCAGGCAGGGGCGGCGGCGCGCGAAATGCTGATTGCCGCGGCGGCGAAGAAGTGGGAAGTGGGCGCGGATACCTGCAAGGCGGTGAACGGGCAGGTGGTGCATGGCAATCCGAAGCGCTATTTGTCGTATGGCGAGTTGGTCGAATCCGCGGCGAAACTGCCGATTCCGAATTTCAACACGGTGGCTCTGAAGAATTCCGATGATTTCACGCTGGTCGGCCACGATATGCGGAGGTATGAAGCTCGGGCAAAAGCCAGCGGTACCGCTGTTTTCGGGATTGATTCGCGCGTTCCGGGAATGTTGTATGCAGTGGTGGCGCGGTGCCCGGTGTTCGGCGGAAAGCTGGTTTCGTTTGACGCCACGAAAGCGAAGGCGGTGCCGGGTGTACACGATGTAATTGCGTTCGAAACGAGCGGGCGAGGCGCTTCAACGACGGGCGGCGTTGCGGTGCTGGGGGCGAATTCGTGGGCCGCGATGCAGGGGCGTAACGCGCTGGACGTGAAATGGGATTTTGGGCCGGTGGTAAAGGAATCAAGCGCGGGGCTTCATGAACAGTTTTTGGCGAACGCCGCGAAGCCGGGAAAAATCGTGCGCAATGACGGCAACGCGGATTCGGTGCTTGCATCCAGTAGCAAGAAAATCGAGGCGGCTTACGAATTTCCTTTTGCGGCGCATGCGTGCATGGAGCCGATGAACTGCACGGTGCACATCAAGCCGGACGGTGCGGAAGCGTGGGTGCCGACGCAGGCTCCACAGTGGGCGCAGGCAGTGATTGCCGAGGCCACCAAACTGCCGCCGGAAAAAGTGATCGTGCACACGACGCTGATGGGCGGAGGATTCGGACGGCGTTACCAGGCCGATTTCGTGATGGAAGCGGCGCAAGTAGCCAAGGCCGCGGGAAAGCCGGTGATGGTTGTCTGGACCCGGGAAGACGACATGCAGCACGATTTTTACCGGCCTGCCTCCTATCACAAGATGCAGGGCGCGCTGGATGCGAACGGAAACCTGGCGGCGTGGAAACACTTTCAGACTTCGACGTCCATTGCGGTGAAGTGGAGACAAGACGGTGCGGAGAAGCCAGAGCACGGCGAATTCGGCACTGGATCCACGATTCCGTACCAGACGCCGAACGTCCGCATCGAATACGCGCTGGCGGAATCGAGCGTGCCGCGGGCGTGGTGGCGGTCGGTGGAACATTCGACAAGCGGGTTCGTGGTGGAATGTTTTGTTGATGAGCTTGCGGCGGCCGCCGGGCAGGATCCGCTGGCGTTCCGGCTGAAACTGATCGGCGGGGACCGCAAGATTCCGCGGTTCGACCTGGAGAAGGAACCGCCGCTGGACACCGCGCGGTTGAAAGGCGTGTTGCAACTTGCCGCGGAAAAGGCTGGTTGGGGGAAGCCGTTGCCGAAAGGACAAGGACGCGGAATCGCGGCGTTTTATTCGTTCGATTCGTATACGGCCGCGGTTGCGGAAGTGAGCGTGAAGAACAAGGCCGTGAAACTGGAGCGGCTGGTATACGCAGTGGATTGCGGGCGGCCGATCAATCCGGAAGGCATCCGAGCGCAAGTGGAGAGCGCCGCGATTTACGGGTTGTCGGCTACTTTGTATGACGCCATCACGATCAACGGCGGACGCGTGGAGCAGGGGAATTTCAATGACTACGGGATGCCGCGGATGAACGACGCGCCGAAAACGGAAGTTCACGTGGTGATGAGCAAGGAAGAACCGACGGGCATCGGCGAACCGGGATTGCCAGTGGTGGCGCCAGCGCTGTGCAACGCGATTTTTGCGGCAACCGGAAAGCGTCTGCGACGGTTGCCGATTCAACCACAGGATTTGGCGTAAGAGGAGACGAAATGGCAACGATCGACATGGTGGGCCGGCGGGAATTTTTGAAAAAGAGCGCGGCGAGCGGGGCCGGATTGGTGATCGGTTTGTACCTGCCGGGGAAATATGAGGCACTGGCCGGCACTCCGCCGAAAGATCCCGCGGCCATCAATGCGTGGGTACAGATTGCGCCGGACGACACGACAACACTCTTGATCGACAAGTCCGAGATGGGCCAGGGAATCAATACGGCTCTGACGATGATTCTGGCGGACGAACTGGACCTGGACTGGAAAAAGATCAAGACGGAGTTCGCCCCGGCGGCACCGGTTTATTTCAATCCGGTTTTTGGATTGCAGGGTACGGGTGGCAGCACCAGCATTCGCGGGTCGTGGGAGCCGCTGGCAAAGGCCGGGGCCGCGGCGCGCGAGATGCTGGTCGCGACAGCGGCGAAGCGGTGGAATGTGGAAGCGAGCGCGTGCCACACGGAAAACAGCGCGGTGGTGAATACGGCGTCGGGGAAGCGGATCGGATACGGAGCGCTGGTGGAGGAAGCGGCAAAGTTGCCGGTGCCGGCGAGCCCCAAGCGGAAGGATCCGAAGGAGTATAAGTACATCGGGAAGGCGACAAAACGAATTGACTCCAAGTTGAAGGTGAGCGGTACGGCGGAGTTCGGAATTGATGTGCGGCGGCCGCAGATGCTGCACGCGGCTGTGGCTCGGTGCCCCGTGTTTGGGGGCACGGTGAAGAGCTTTGATGGCACAAAAGCCAAGGCCGTGCGCGGGGTGAAAAGCGTGGTGCAGGTTTCGACCGGGGTTGCCGTGGTGGCCGACAACACATGGTCGGCGATGGAAGGCCGGAACGCGCTGCAAATCAACTGGGACGAAGGCGCGAACGCGAAGAATTCGAGCGACGCGATCCGCAAACTGTACCAGGGGCGCATGATGGAAACCGGCGTGATCGCGCGAAAGGATGGCGACGCGGACGGGGCGATGGGGAGCACAGCAAAGAAAGTGGAAGCGCTGTATGAAGTGCCGTTTCTGGCGCATGCAACGATGGAGCCGATGAATTGCACGGCAGACGTGCGCGCGGACGGCTGCGACATTTATGCGCCAACGCAGTTCCAGACGTTCGCGCAGATGAGCGGCGCGAAAATCACAGGCCTAAAACCCGAACAGGTGAAGATTCACACCACGTATCTTGGCGGAGGGTTCGGGCGGCGAGCCGAGCAGGACTTTATCGCGGAAGCGGTGGAGCTCTCGAAGGCAACGGGCGCGCCGGTGCAGGTGACGTGGTCGCGCGAAGATGATATGCAGCACGATTTTTACAGGCCGACCCTGATGGTGAAATTGTGGGCCGGGCTCGACGACAAGGGCGCGCCGGTGGCGTGGAAATCGCGGATCGTGGGGCCGTCGATCATGTCGCGATTTTTCCCCGGCTCGGTGAAAAATGGACTGGACGACACGGCGACCGAAGGGCTTGCGACGCTGAAATATGATGTGCCGAATTTTCTGGTGGAGTATCTGCTGACCGAGCCGGGCGTACCGGTGGGATTCTGGCGGTCGGTGGGAAGCTCGCACAACGGGTACATTGCGGAATGTTTTGTGGATGAGCTGGCTAAGACGGCGGGAAAAGATCCGTTTGAATTCCGCCGCGGATTACTGAGCAAAGACACGCGGCAACGCAAAGTGCTGGAACTGGCCGCGGAAAAAGCGGGATGGAACAAGCCTGTGGCCGCGGGGCGCTACCGGGGGATTGCGGTGGTGGAATCGTTTGGAAGCTATGTGGCACAGGTGGCGGAGATCAGCATAGACCGCAAGGCGCATTCGCTGCGGGTGCATCGCGTGGTCGCGGCGGTGGATTGCGGGCGGCACGTGAACCCGGAGACGATTCGCGCGCAGATTGAAGGCGCAATCATTTACGGTTTGACGGCGGCGCTGAAGGGCGAGATTACGATTGCGAACGGGCGCGTGGAACAGGGGAACTTCAATGATTACGAAATGGTGCGGATGAACGAGGCGCCACAAGTGGAAGTGCACATTGTGGAGAGCAACGACGGGCCCGGCGGGATCGGGGAACCGGGAACGCCGCCGATTGCTCCAGCAGTGTGCAACGCGATTTTTGCCGCGACGGGTAAACCGGTGCGGCGGTTGCCGATTCGGGCCGAGGATTTGGCGTAGGTAGCCAAGTGGCTGCGGGTTGGGATTTGGGACAGAATTGGGAGTGAATTTACTGGCACTGATTCTAGCAGCTGTTTCGCTGCTGGTATGGGTTGTACTTACCTTTTTGCGCGGAGCATTTTGGCAGCTTCTCGCATTCGATGATGACATTTCGAAACAGGAATCGCTGGAGCGGTGGCCGCGGGTGGTCGCCATAGTCCCAGCGCGTAACGAGGCGGGGACTATCGCCCGGACAGTGGAATCTCATGTGAAGCAGGACTACGCCGGTGAATTGGATGTGGTGGTTGTAGACGACCATAGCGAGGATGGAACCGGGGCGTTGGCGGGGGAAGCAGCAGAACGTGTGGGAGCCTCCAAACGGGTATTGATTTTACAAAGCGCAGCGCTGGAGAGCGGGTGGACCGGCAAACTCCTGGCGATGCAGCAGGGCGTGGAGAGTACGGTTGCGCGCGAGGCGGATTATTTCTGGTTCACAGATGCGGATATCGAGCATGCGCCGGACACACTGAGCCGGATTGTTCAGCGTGCAGAGAAGTATAAGCTGGATCTCGTTTCGTTGATGGTTCTGGCGCAGGTGAATTCCCTTCCGGAGCGGCTGTTAATCCCGCCGTTTCTTTATTTTTTCCTGAAACTTTACCCGCCGAGCTGGACTGCGAACCGAAAACGTACCACCGCTGGAGCAGCAGGCGGTTGCATCCTTCTGAAACGCGCGGCGCTCGAACGGATTGGCGGGCTGGCAGCGATTCGCGGCGAAGTGATTGATGACTGCAAAATGGCGCGGGCGGTGAAGCGGACCGGCGGCGGAATCTGGATGGGATTGACGCGCAAGAGCGTGAGCCTGCGAACGTACGCGACATTTAGGGAGATACAGGATTTGATCGCGCGAACAGCATTTACGCAGCTTGGCTATTCGAGTTTGCTGCTGGCGGCGACCCTTTTGGGGATGTTCCTCACTTATTTGCTGCCCGTGATTTTCACATTCAGCGCACAGCCGGCGATTTGGCGGCTGGGGCTGGCGGCGTGGGCGCTAATGGCGATCACGTATTTGCCGACGGTGCGGTTTTACAAGTTGTCGCCCGTGTGGGCAGCGGCGTTGCCGCTGGCGGCGGCGTTTTATAGCTATGCGACATGGCTTTCGGCCGTGCGCTATTGGCTAGGGCGCGGCGGCCAGTGGAAGGGGCGCGCGCAGGCACCTGTGAAGTCTTCCGCTCCATAAACGGCGATTCCCCTTTGCGGTGAGCAACCGCGGAATTCCTTTTCAACTGGCGTGATTCTGTGGAACTATTTTCCGGTAACAATCCAAAGGGCCCAGCGGGAACAACCGGATCACCATGAAAATCAAATTTGTGGTCGTGATGATGTTTGTTACCGCGTTTTTCTTCGCTGCGCGGACGCAGGGCCAGATCTATATTCCCACGAACGATCCTCCGTACTACGGACCCTATAACGGCGCATTCTGGGCGGGTGGCGACGAGCTGAAAAAGCATCTGGTGAAGAACGACACTGTTCTGCGCGCTGATTCGCCGTGGAGTTTGTATGTGTGGGTCTGGATGGATGAGTCTCCGAAAGGCGCGGTGCTGATCGCCGGAGTGGGCGACCCGGGCGAGGAATATTCACGGTACCTGGGAGTAGATGGCGACAAATTGTCTTACTGGGGAGGCAGTGACGCCACCTTTGCGGGAGCGGCCGGGCTTGCGGCGGGAAAATGGCTATTTGTCGCGGCGACCTTTGACGGGCAGGAAGTCCAGATTTATGCGAACGGCATGAGAGTGGCGGGCGGGAAGGTGGATGCGGGAAGGATCGCTCCGTTGCTGGTGATCGCTCCGGCGCAGTTTCCGGCACAGGAGAACCGGCATTTTGCGGGAAAGATCGCGGGGCTGACGTTGCTGCGGCTTGCGTTGACCGGTGATGAACTCAAAGAGATGAACGGAAAGCCGCTGAATTTCGCGACGATTGTTTATGAGGAAGGATCGAAGCCGTGGCCTGTGCAGACTCAGGGGCAGGCAGGTTACCGCGCGCCACAGGACCCGGACACGATGCCAACGACGAAGGCGGCATTTTCGCGGCCGGAGAAAAAAACGGCGAGCGAATCAAAGCTGGGTGTTGAGGCGAAGAGTTCGAATGAATGGATAATTTCGGGGCGATGGAAATTGCGGCCGGCTCCGGAAGTGTCAGCGAGCGGCGGCGCGATTTCACAAACCGGGTTCGGGACCAATGGCTGGTGGGACGCGACGGTGCCAGGAACGGTTTTGAGAACGATGATCAATCAGGGCGTTTATCCCGACCCTGAGTACGGGCTGAACAATCTGGCGATTCCGGAGAGTTTGAACAAGCAGGATTACTGGTATCGCAGCGAGTTCACAGCGCCGGCAGATTGGAAGGGGCAGCGGTTGACGCTGACGTTTGAGGGGATCAACTACGCGGCGGAGGTTTGGCTGAACGGGAAACGGATCGGAGCAATCAAGGGCGCGTTTATTCGCGGCGTGTTTGACGTGACGGATGCGGTCCAGCCCAGCGGAGTGAATGTGCTGGCAGTGCGCGTTTCTCCACCGCCGCACCCGGGAATTCCACACGAGCAAAGCCTCAAGGCGGGCCCCGGAGAAAATGGCGGGATGATGTGCCTGGACGGGCCGACGTTTGTGGACACAGAAGGTTGGGACTGGATTCCGTCCGTCCGGGATCGCGACACGGGGATCTGGCAGCCGGTGACGGTGCACGCGACGGGTGTAGTGAAGATTGGCGATGCGCAGGTGGTGACCAAGTTGCCGCTGCCGGAGACGAGCGCGGCGGACGTAGAGATAACGGTGCCACTGGAGAACAAAACGAACGCGACGGTCAGCGCAACTCTTGAAGCATCCTTCGACAATGTGAAGATGACGAAGACGGTCGCGTTGACGCCTGGCAAGAATGCGGCGACCCTGACGTCAGCTGAGTTTACGCAACTTAAGGTACAGCACCCGCGGCTCTGGTGGCCGAATGGATATGGAAAGCCAGAGTTGTACACGCTGAAACTTACGGCAAATGTGGACGGCAGGAAATCAGATGCGAAGGATGTGCGCTTCGGGATTCGGGAGCTTACCTATGAGCTGAGCTTGCTGGACAGCAGCGGCCATTTGGAGCGCGTGGAGTTTTCGCCGACGGTTGCGAGAGCCAAGCAAGAGCAGATTGTGGATGTAACGCATTCGGGAATTCGCAACGTAGCATTGGCAGATGCGTATCCTTCCATTTTTCCCGAAGAATGGAAAGACAGCTGGAAGTCGTGGGTGGCTTCGCTGAAACCGGGGGCGGAGAAATCGGCGGCGGTGAAGCGGATTGAGGATGCGCGGGCAACGCCGTACCTGACGATCAAGGTGAACGGCGTGAGGATCGCGGCGCGCGGCGGCAGTTGGGGAATGGACGATATGCTGAAGCGCGTATCGAGGGAACGGCTGGAGCCGTTTTTCCGGCTGCATCGCGACGCGAACGTGAACATTATTCGGAATTGGGTCGGGCAGAGCACCGAGGAAGTTTTCTACGACCTGGCAGACGAGTACGGCTTGCTGGTGTGGAACGATTTTTGGGCTTCGACGCAAAACTACAATATTGAGCCGGAGGACCCGGCGCTATTTCTGGAGAATGCGCGGGACACGATTGCGCGCTTCCGGAATCATCCGTCGATCGCGATATGGTGCGGGCGAAACGAAGGC
>DASSGJ010000098.1:0-5628 GCA_035693545.1 Candidatus Acidiferrum sp. | reverse complement strand
ACCCCTAGTGCTGTTCACCTACTTCAATCCCATCCTGCAGATGGGCTTGGAGAAGTTTGCGGCCGCTGCGGCCCAGGCTGGGGCCGATGGTGTGCTCGTCACCGACCTGACACCGGAAGAGTCCGAAGACTATCGCCGCATTATCCGCGGGCAAAACCTCGACACTATTTTTCTCGCTGCGCCCACGTCCGACGATGAACGCCTCCGGAAAATTTCGGCGTGTTCCTCCGGCTTTCTCTATCTTATTTCCCGCACAGGTGTAACCGGCGCGAAAGATTCGCTGCCAGACGATCTTCCCGGTTTGCTCCGCCGTGTCCATCGTTTTACGGACTTGCCCGTCGCGGTAGGCTTCGGCATTTCGCTGCCGGGGCATGTTTCCGTCCTGGGCGGCCTTGCAGAGGCGGCGGTGGTGGGCTCCGCTCTGGTGAGCGAGATTGAAAAAGCTTCGTCGATTGAATCCGCCTCTGGGGCCCTGCGAGATCGCGTCAAAGCACTTAAAGAAGCAGGGCGCCATGGACTCTCCCGTCGCGAGGCCACCCTATGAACATCTCCGACTGGCGCCAGCGCATGGATGAGATCGACAAAAAACTGGTCGAGCTTCTCAACGAGCGTTCGCAGTGCGCGCTGGAAATTGGTCGCCTGAAGCAGGCAGCGGGCATGCCGATTTACCAACCCGCGCGGGAAAACGAAGTTCTGTCCAACGCCGCTCACAACAATCGCGGCCCGCTGACGAATGCCGCCATACGCCGTCTCTTCGAACGCATCATTGACGAAGCGCGCTCCGCCGAACGCGTCGCGATGCACGGCGATCCGGCGGATGAGAAAGACTCAAAGTGATGGCCCGAATTTGTGGCGGCCGCTGTCTGAAGCGGGCGCTGTGTTCCGCGCAGAAAATTGAGAGTTGAGGACGAAACATGGTCATCGTAATGCAAGAAGGCGCAACCGAAGAGCAGATCCAGCACGTCATTGATCGCGTCGTCGCCAGCGGCTTTGACGTCCACCGTTCCACCGGCGCTTCGCACACGGTTCTTGGCGCCGTCGGCGTGCACCGCGATTTTGATCACCGCGATTTTGAGCTGCTGCAAGGCGTGCGGGAAGTCGTGCGCATCACCCAGCCCTTCAAACTCGCCAGCCGCCACTTCAAGCCGCAAGGCACCGTGATCGATCTCGGGCGCGGCGTAAAAATCGGCGGCCCGGAAGTGGTCGTTGCCGCGGGCCCTTGCTCCGTCGAATCACGCGAGCAGATTCTGGCCGTCGCCGAAGCCGTCGCCAAAGCCGGCGCCAAGATCATGCGCGCCGGAGCGTTCAAGCCGCGCAGTTCGCCCTACGCGTTTCAAGGCATGGGAGAAAAAGGCCTGCAACTGATGCGCGAAGCCGCCGATAGATTCGGCCTTTTCGTCGTCAGCGAAGTGATGGACGCCTCGCAAATCGCGATGATGAGCACTTACGTGGACGTCTTCCAGGTCGGCGCGCGCAACATGCAAAACTATTTTCTCCTGCGCGCCCTCGGCGAAGTGCAGAAGCCGGTCCTCCTGAAGCGCGGCATGTCCGCCACCATCGAGGAACTCCTGCTCGCCTCGGAATATATTCTCGCCGGAGGAAACTACAACGTCATTCTCTGCGAGCGCGGCATCCGCACCTTTGACACGTACCTCCGAAACACGCTGGACATCGCCGCCATCCCGGTGATCCAGAAGCTTTCGCATCTTCCGATTTTTGCCGACCCGTCGCACGGCACGGGACGCCGCGACAAGGTTGGCGCGATGGCTCGCGCAGCGGTGGCCGCCGGAGCCGACGGCCTGCTCATCGAGGTCCACAACGACCCCGACCACGCCCTCTCCGACGGCGCGCAATCCCTTGAGCCCACGCAATTCGCTCAGCTCATGAGCGAAATCCGCATCATCGCCCCGGCCGTCGGCCGCCGCGTCGCGTAACGATGCCTCATCTCATTCAACGCGCAGCCATTCTCGGCACCGGCCTCATTGGCGGCTCCTTCGCCAGGGCCCTCCGCAAATACACGCCGGACATGTACATCACGGGCTGGGACCGCGAGGATGTCGCACACCAACTGAAAAGTTCCGGCGTGGTCAATGCCACGTTTTCAGGTGCCATCGACCCAGCCATCCGCGGCGCCGACCTGATTTACATTGCGCTGCCCATTGGCGTGACTCTGGACATTCTTCCCGAAATCGCCCAAAACGCTGCACCGCACGCGCTGGTCACCGACGCTTGCAGCACCAAAATGCGAATCTGCACCGCCGCAGTGGAGCTTTTCGACGAAGAGGAATCGAGCCCGATCTTCCTGGGTGGACATCCGATGGCCGGACGCGAACTTTCCGGCTTCACGCAATCGGACGCGGATTTGTTTCAGAAAGCTACGTACGCGCTTGTTGGGCCAACGGAAGAAGATCGCGACCCGCGCATTACTGCTTTTACGAAGATCCTGGAAAAGTTGGGAGCCCGGCCCACATGGCTCGGCGCACAACAACATGACTATGCGGTGGGCCTCGCTTCGCATCTGCCGCAACTCGCCGCCGTCGCGCTGGGTTCGTTTCTCTACGATCGCCTCGACGAAAACGGCTTGCCCATCACTCTCGCAGGTCCAGGTCTGCGCGACACCCTGCGCCTCGCCGGCAGTTCCTACGCCACCTGGCGCGATATCGTCCTCACCAACAGGGAAGTTCTCTCCGCCGCGCTCGACCTCTTCGCCCGCCGCCTCGACGATCTTCGCGAGCGCCTCGGCTCCCGCGAACTCGAAGCCGACTTCGACGCCGCCAACGAGCTCTACAAGCTCCTTCGCTCTCTTTGAGCCCCACGGCTTTAAGGGTGCGCCCAGCCTATTGCTCGCGAAAGCGAATTCGATCAGCCTCCACAACCCACAATTGGCCGGCAGGCGATCGCAAGGGAAGCACTTCCACAAACCGTCGCAGCAGAGAAAGCAGTGTCGGTTTATCTTAATTCGGCGGACGAAGAACTACCGTTCCAGGATGGGTGCGCGGTGGATACACCTGGACGTTTGCAAAATCCAAATCCAGCGTGACAAGGATGCGTTCTTCTTTCTTGCAATGATCAAACAGGACGGGGTCTTGGCTCCCGGAAAGCGCCTCTTCACTGACTGTAGCGGCATCATGGCCGGCCGCTGGCAGGGATTCAGCACATTCGACTGGCAGATTTTCGTCCACCTTAAACTTCAAGGTTTGGTTTCCAACGGGAGTTCAACCGTGCCGCGTAGGCCAGTGCATCCTGCGGCACACCCGCAGCCACGTTGTCCACAATCGCGGAAACAAGGACGCGAGTGCCGCGGATGCATGCACGGCCGTGGCACACCGCTGGATTGACGCTGATTCGTTCTCTCCAGTTCTGCATGTCTTATTCTTACCACGTTGGCCAATGGCAAGCCAGTGGCGATGCTGCGGCCTGGCGACGAAAGAGAGTTGTGCGCGGTTTATTTCGTTGCCGCCTCTTCCTTCACATACGCCGGGCTCAGCGTCCCCTTCTTCTTCGCAATTTCAATCAAGGTAGGGTAGAACTGCACAAACGTCGTATCCACCGCCGTATGCTGCGCGTGGCAGGAATAGCAGTCCCTGTCGGTCGGAATCATCTTGGCCGTGGCCGTGCTATCAAAACCGAAGAACGCCCATTTTCCGGGGAAGCGGCTTTCGTCCTTCACGTGCACCTCTTTGCCCATCAGTTCGCTCGATTGGTATTTCCCGGCCTTGTTAATGGCGGACTTGGTTTCCGCCCCGCGCACTTCCAGCACCAACTGAGTTTTGTCTGGCCAGGTGCCGTTGGCCACGAAATATTTGTAAGCTTCGGGATTCACAAACACGTTATCAAACATGGAGTGATCCATCCCGGCTCCCGGGCCGTAGCTCATGTCAATCCCGCTGCTCAGGTACACCCATTCGCGATAACTTGCTGGGAACTTCAGTTGCCCGTCCGCCGTATATTCGGGCAGGTTCGGGGCGGGCGGATTCGCCGGGTTTGCCGGTGGCAGCACGCTCCCCAGGATTAACAGCGCCAACGAGATGCTCAACAGCATGCCAATTCGCAACATTTCATCTCCTCCATCGGTATCTTGGCCACTCGTGCTTGAAACTAACCAATTCAGGCGCAGCGCGTCTAGAACAAAAGCAACATCTTCCCGCGCCCGGAATCCCCATGGCTGAAACACGACTCATCCCCGGCGGCGAATCCCGCCTTCAAGGCGGGCAATTCTTCGGCGCCGTCCGCCACCGCCTGGAATTCTCAGGGGCGGTTTTTACCGACCTGCGTCATCCGGTTCCTCGAAAGCTCCCGATGCATTCCCACGAATTGCCGTTCTTCGGTTTGCTGCTCCATGGCTTTTACGGCGAGCGTTACGGCCGCCAGCAGAAGCAATTTTCTCCCATGTCGCTGATGTTCCGGCCAGCCGGCATTCCCCACCAGGACGAAATCGCCCCCGGCGGGCTGCGCTTCTTCCACGTAGAGCTGCGCCCTGGCTGGCAAGCCCGGCTCGCCCAATGTTCCGGCAAACTCGACCGAGGGTGCGAGGACTCTCGCGGCGGCCCTCTGTTCTGGCTGGCCATGCAGCTGTTTCGGGAAACATTTGCCATGGAGCTGTCCGACCCGCTATGCGTGGAAAGCCTGTTGGCTGAAGTCACCGGCCTCGCGGCGCGGCTTCCGTTGCAGGAGAAGGGGCAAGCTCCTCCGTGGCTCGCCCGCGTGCTGCACAAACTCCACGCCGAATGTTGCGCCCGCCTGACACTCGACGACCTGAGCGCCGCCGCCGGCGTGCATCCCGTACATCTATCCCGCGTCTTCCGCCGCTTCCATCGCGAGGGAATCGGCGAATACACCCGCCGCCTGCGCGTCCGCGCTTCCTGCCGCTACCTGCTCGATCGGGAATTGCCGCTAGCCGAAATCAGCCTGCTCACCGGTTTCGCCGACCAAAGCCATTTCACCCGCGAGTTTCGCCGCATCACCGGCCTCACTCCCCACGCCTTCCGTTCGCAACTCTCTTCCCATCTCCAGTAGCCGGCGCCAGAGGCGCGCCATAACACTAGCCCAGCGCGCAAGCGCCGGGCAGACCCGCACGCGAAAAGTCCCGGAGGGGCGACACAATCCTCCCTGCTATGCTAAAACTCTCTTCATGGATAAACGCATTGCTTCCGCCGACGCCGCCATCGCCAATCTGCGCGATGGCATGACGATTCTGATGGGCGGCTTCGGCCTCTGCGGCATTCCCGAAAATCTCATTGCTGCCGTGCGCGGGAAAGGGACCAAAGACCTCACCGTCGTCAGCAATAATGCCGGCGTGGACGACTTCGGCATCGGCCTCCTGCTGCAAAATCGCCAGGTCAAGAAAATGATTTCCACCTACGTTGGCGAGAACAAGCTGTTCGAACAGCTCGTTCTGAGCGGCGAATTACAAGTGGAGCTCAATCCCCAGGGCACCCTCGCCGAACGCCTGCGCGCGGGCGGTGCGGGCATCCCCGCCTTTTACACGCCCACTGGCTACGGCACGATGGTCGCCGACGGCAAGGAAACGCGCGAATTCGATGGCCGCCACTTCGTTCTCGAACGCGCCCTGCGCGGCGATTTCGCCTTCATCAAAGCCTGGAAAGGCGACCGCTGGGGCAACCTCGT
>DASSGJ010000097.1:0-24159 GCA_035693545.1 Candidatus Acidiferrum sp. | reverse complement strand
TGCACCACCTGGCAAACCACTTCCTTCTTCGATTTCTTTTCGGTAAGGAACAACAGTTGTCCGACGGTCACCGCGGCGGAAAGCTGAATCACCGCTCCGTCTTTGAACACCAACACCGTCGTGGTTTCTTCGGTGAAAAGCTCCCGGTTGTCCTTCGACGAAACCGGGCGCGCTCCGGCAACGCTCACCGGCACTTCCAGCGCCACGGGATTCGCCCGCATCTTTCTCTGCGGCGCTTCCTCGTTGCCCTTCTTCCCCTCGTCTGCGTTTATGTCCGTTGCGGATGCCACTCGTCCGTCCCTAGCTCGCGGGTCCCTCAAAACCTGCCGCGCCGCTCCATCACAAAGCCCGTGCACACGTAAATTGCACCCCTCCGCAGAACGGGCTTCGCCGCCTGCGCCAGGGTCCACGCCTCCTTAGTTTTCCAAGAGAATCTGTCCCGCGCCATAGTACCCGGCCCCCCGTCGGTGCCCAATCAGTAGCGTCTCCCTCAGGGCACTTTACCGGAGCGGATTTGCCGGATCAGGGGTCCACCGGCCATGCAGAGTGTTCTTCTCCAAGCTGCACATCGAAAAACCCTTCGGCAGGCAGCACGTCAATCGGCAACCCGCCGTGCCACAAAGCAACGCCTACCGTGAATCTCGTCATTCCCTTCAAATCCAGTACATCGCGGTTCACCGCCACTTCCAGGTGCCTCAAATACGCCGCGTCCACCAGTTCTTTCGGGTTCATCAGGCAGACCTTCCCTTTTTCCACGGAAAATTCCTTTACCCGGCCGCGATCCGTCCGAACCACTACGGCCACTTCTTCCTTCGCGCCAATCACGACCCGGAACTCCGCGTCTTCCAGTTCGGCGATACTTTCCGGAAATCCATCCACGCGCAGCACAAACCGCTCTTCCTCGAATCCGTACCGCAGCTCTTTCAGGAAAAATACCCGCCCGTGCATCGAGCCGCCCCGGCGTTCCGGCGAATACACTCCCGCGCCGAGCCACTCGAAATAACTCGAATCGATCCCATCCACTTTTACTTTCAGGAAAGTGGAAGGATACAACTGGTAGGCGCGCTCTGGCATTCGTTTGATCGGCTTGGCCAGCTCTTCCGGCGCCACCTGTCCCAGCGCCAGGTAGATTCCCGTCAGGTGCTTGCGATAGAGCGCGTCGAACTCCGCATCGTTCGCGGTGCTGTGTTCCGGCCCATACCACCAGCACCAGTCGCTGCCCTCCGCCGTCAACAAAGACTCTTGTGCCTGCTTCAAAGCCTCCGGCGTCGGAGCGTTCTCCCGGCCTTTTTCCAGCGCGGCCGCGGCTTTCCCGTAAGCCTCCCGCGCATCCCACAACAGATCCCATGCCGCCACGTCTTCCTGGTGGCCGATCCATACGTCGAAGTTCGCGTTGATCCACGAAGCGGGAAAAATTGTGCTGGTCACGGAAATATCGCCCGCCGCTGCAATCGCCTCGCTCGCCGTCAACGCGCGGAAGTCGGTATCGCTGGTAATGCGCTGGTAAAATTCGCGCAGAAACTCCCGCCCATTGCCCGGGTAATATTCCCAGGCGTTTTCGCCGTCCAGAAAAATGCACACCGTCAGCGGCTTGTCGCTCTTCACGCTGTCGCCGATGTGGCGCAACCTGCCGTGCAGGTCTGCCGCCGCGGCTTTGCTGTCCATCCGGCTGTAGACGAAGCCCACCAGGTCCGAAATGTGGTGGTCGCGGAACAGCCCGGTGATTCCGGTATTCGCCATCTGCAATCGCCACGGCTGGTACAGTTTTTCTGCGCTCGCCGCAATCCCCGACGAATCCCGGAAAAATCCCACATTCAGAGTGCGCCCCAGCACGCCCTCATCCGTGCCAAACCACTGAAACCCCTCTTCCGCCGCGATGGCCATCGCCTGATCCGAGACCGAACCCTCGCTTGGCCACAATCCCACCGGCTTCGCGCCAAAAATCCGCTCGTGGTATTCCTTCGCACGCCGCAACTGCTCGCGCGCGTCTTCGGGATGCTTGTAAGCCCGCCTCGGCAGCGGCGTTCCCGGATTCGCCACGCGTGCGATGTCCGAGTCGCACACCAGCGGCAGGATCGGGTGGTAATACGGCGTCGTGCTCAGTTCAATCTGTCCCCGAGCCGCCGCCTCGCGATAGGCGGGCAACACCAGCCCCAGGATCTCCAGTTGTTTGGCCTTTAATTCCGTTTTGTCTTTTTCGGTGAAGTCTTTTCCGCGGTCGGCCAGCCGGCTTACCACTGGGTCCTTTGTGAACCACGCTTCATCCATCCAGGCCAGTTGCGAGAGCACCTGCAAGTCCCGCCAGTCTCGCGCCCGGAAGGTGATCAGTGCCTGCGCGCCGCCCGCCGCGCGCGACCAGTCAAACAGCTCCAGGAATCGCGGCCAGCGCGTCAGCAGCCGGTCGTGATTCACCTGGAACGCCCGTGCCAGAATCTCCGCCTTGTCTTCCCTGGTCAGCTCGTCCGCGTGCTTGAACGCCAGATGAAACCACGGCTCTTTGAAATTTCCGCTGGCATACTCTTCCAGTTGCATGCACAGAGACGGCACCATGTTGAACGTCGCGTGGAAAGCCGGCACGTCCTCCATCAACTTCACCATGCCGTAGTAATCCTTGGTCGCATGCAGCCGGGTCCACGGGAGCACGTAGCACCCGGTCTCTGGATCGCGATATTGCGGCTGATGCATGTGCCACAGCACCACCAAATGAATCCGATTCATCTCTGGCCCGTCACCTCGGTTGATTCCAATGCTTAGTCGTGAGTCGTCAATCTTAAGCGCTAAGCTTTAAGTCGTAAGCTTAAACGGCACTGCCTCTCTTCTCTTCAAGCTTATGGCTTAAGGCTTACAGCGATTGGCTTTCCCTTGCTGCACAAAAGCCCTCAATCATCTCCCCATGTTACACTGCCACTTCCCATCATGCGCATCCTGGATCGCTACATTGTTCGTGAAATCGTACGTCACGCCTTTCTTGGCCTCCTGATCTTCACTTTCGTTCTCTTCGTTCCCAAGCTGGTCCGCCTGATGGAACTTTTTGTCCGCCACTCCGGTTCCGGCTACCAGATCCTCGTGCTTTTCCTTTGCATCATCCCGGGAATTCTCGTTTTCACCATTCCCATGGCCGTGCTTATCGGAGTCCTTCTGGGCCTGGGCCGCATGTCCATGGACAGCGAAATCATTGCGCTCACCTCGCTCGGCATAAGCCGCAAGCGCATTCTTTTGCCCGTCGGCGTACTCGCTGTCGTCGGCGCGGTCCTTACGCTCCTGATGACCATTGTCCTGGCCCCGCGCAGCCTGCGCTCTTTCCGCGACATCGAGGCCAGCCTGATCGCCTCGCAAATATCGTTTCAGGTGCAACCCCGCGTCTTCGACGAGCGCTTCCCCCACATGGTTCTTTATATCAACGACGTCTCCGCCAGCGGCACCCACTGGCACGGCGTTTTTCTTTTCGAGACAGGAGCGGAAAGCGGCTCGCGCATCACCCTTGCGGAAGGCGCCATCGTCATCGCCGAGCCCGCCCACGGAAAGCTTGAACTCCATCTCAATAGCGGCACCACGCATGAATTCCAGCGTGAAACCCCCGATCAATATTCCGTTACGGCGTTTGAGCGCAGCGACTGGCCCATCGAATTCACGACTCTCGATAACGGCAAAGTCCGGGTCCTCAGCAATCCAGAGCGCTCGCTCACCGATCTCTGGCGCGATCGCGGTCCCCACTGGCGGGATGCCCGCGTGGAACTCTATCAGCGCTTCGCTTTCCCTTTTGCGTGTTTCGCCTTTGCCTTGATCGCCGTGCCCCTCGGCGCGCAGCCTCGCCGCGGAGGACGCGCCGCCGGCACACTTCTTTCCGTCGTCATCATCGCCGGCTATTACCTGCTTTTCATCATGGGCGCGGGCCTGGCCCGCCAGGGCGTCGTCCCTCCCGTTGTCGGCATGTGGGCCGCCAACATCATCCTGGTCCTCACAGGCTTGGCGCTTCTTCCCCGCATGGAACGCTATTGGAGCGAACCTTCTCCGGTCTCTTTCATCGCCCGCTTCATGGCCTGGCGCCGCCTGGTTCGCCAGCGCCGCAGCCGCATCAAGGCGCGCCAGATTGTTCGCAAGGAAAATGGCGAACCTCAAGAAGCGTACCTGCTCACCTCTTCCAATTTTCCTTCGATTATTGACATCTACCTGCTGCGGCGCTTTTTCTACTACTTCGCGCTGGTCCTCGGCGCATTCATCCTGCTCTTTGAAACCTTCACCTTTTTCGAACTCCTGGACGACATCGCGCGCCACCGCATCCCGTTCCTGGTGGTCGTGGACTATTTCCGCTACCTGATTCCCTTTCTGGTGTACCAGCTCACACCGCTCACCGCGCTGGTCGCCACGCTGGTCACGCTCGGCGTGCTCAGCAAGAACAATGAGATCGTCGCCTTCAAGGCCAGCGGCATCAGCCTCTATCGCCTCGCGCTTCCCTTGATTCTTTCCGGCGTTGTGCTTGCCGGCGCGCTCCTGATTCTCGACGACACCTACCTCCCCTACGCCAATCAGCGACAGGACGCCCTGCGCAACCAGATCAAAGGCAAGCCGGCGCAGACCTACACCCGTCCGCAACGCTGGATTTTCGGGGAAAATTCCAAGGTCTACAACTACGACATCTTCGACCCAGCGCAAAAACTTTTTGGCGGCCTCAGCGTTATCGAACTGGACCCCGTCAGTTTCCAGATGAAGCGCCGCGTTTTTGCGACCCGCGCCCAGTGGCTGGACACCGAAAAAACCTGGGCGCTCGAGTCCGGCTGGGTCCGCGACTTCGCCGGCGGCACCGTCGAAAAATACGCCCCGTTCAAAGTCACATCCTTGCCCGAACTCGTCGAACCGCCCTCGTATTTTAATCGCGAAGTAATTCAGGCGTTCCAGATGAGCTGGCGCGACCTGCGCCGCTACATTTCCGGCCTGCAAGGCGCGGGCTTCGACGTCTCTTCCCTCACCGTTCAGTGGCACAAGAAGATCGCTTACCCGCTCATGGCCCCCGTCAGCATGCTGCTGGCGATCCCCTTCGCCATTCTGGTGGGAAGCCGCGGCGCCATTGGCGGCATCGCTCTCGGTGTCGCGATCGGTATCACCTACTGGGCCGTAGCCGCGCTGCTCGAAGCCATGGGCGGCATCGGCCAGCTCCCTCCCATGCTTGCGGCCTGGTCCCCAGACCTGGTTTTCTTTTTTCTCGGCATCTACTTCTTCCTCAAGATGCCCACGTAGCCTGCACCTTCCGATAAGCGTAGAAGGCCAATCCACTCGTGGTCACTCTTTAGCCGCTCTAAAGAGGTCGTACCGTTGCTTCACGCAGCTCTCCCCATTAACCTACCTGCATCGTGCCGATATCTCCGAAAAACAAAGTCATCATTTTGTTTTCCTGCCTTGCAGTTCCGTACATAATCTTCGTGCTCTTCTTCGCACTCCGAGCCGCTCCCGGTTCGGCTAATCCATTTCCGACTTGGTTCCCCTGGGTTGCCCTTAGCTATATGCTCGGCAGCATTACTTTGGCTTCGGTGCTCGCTCCAAAATTTTTTCGTAACGGCCCGCGGCCATCCGACGCCCAGGCAAGTCCCTACTTCAAGCTCGCGAAAGGCCAGACGCTCTCGTTGATTTTGATCTGGTCCGGCCTCTTTATTTACGGTGCTTTCAAAACTGTGAAAGGGGACTTCCCCATCGAACGGGCCCTGCCCGCGGGCGCCTTCCTTCTTGCCTTCATCGGTCTCTTTGCGTGGTCGTTGCGCCGGATGCAGGCTGCCGGCAGTCCGCCCAAGTCCTCGTCTCCCGACTGCTGATCAGGATTAACTGCTGACAATTCCCTTCCGCTACTCAACAGTCGCCGATTCTGCACGCATTAAGCTTCTCTAACCCAATTAGTACCTCATCGGTACTTGACTTTCATAAGGACAGGTTTATTCTTCTCTTCCCGCCCCGAACTAAAGTCTTCGCGTCGACCTCTCCACGCGCGTCAGGAGAGCACCATGCAAAAACTTGAGAAACGCACCAGTCCACGCCAGGCCCTGCAGATCCCGCTCCGCTTCCGTGTTGCCGAGGCCGGCTTAACGGAACCCGAGCTTGCTTCGGAAACCTCCAACATCTCGCGTTCCGGCCTTTTCATGCGCAGCCCCCTGCCGCTGCGGGTTGGCGCGCCGCTGGCCATGACGCTCCGGGTGCCCACGTATCTTTCCGGGAGCGCGCGTTCGGACGTGCAATGCACGGGTCGCGTGGTCCACGAGCGCCATCTCCCCAACGGCGACATCGGCTACGGCATCCAGTTCGAGCAGATGCTCAGCTTCCAACGGCCTTCCGTCTCGCAAACCGTTCCTGCACAGACGCAGGCCCCGGTTAATTCTTCCACCTAACCACACGCCGCCTCTTCCCTCTCGTTTTCTTCGTGGCTGGAAGTGTGAGTACGCAGGCAGTTTGTAGTCGGTAGTTAGTAGTTAGGAGTTTTAGGATTACCGAACTGAGGGTTGAGTTCTATTTTCTACTTCTTGCTTCCGACTACTGACTACCGACTACTAACTTCCCTGCTCCAGCTTCCACAAAATCTTCCTCACCATCCCCAACAATACTTCAGCGTCCGCCGCTTCCATCGAAAAACGCCGCAGCATCCGCCGCAGCTTTTCTTCCGCCGTCGCTTCGCCTCGCGCCGCAATGTACCCGCTCTTCCGCAACGCCTCCAGCAAAGCCTCCCCAATCCGCTCCACCGTCTCCATCTCCGCAAACTCTCCGCTCTCTTCCTTCTTAAATGTAGCGCTGGCTTTTAAGCCAGCCCTCTTGGATTTTCCCCCTCTTCTCAGCGTCCTCTGCGTCCTCTCTGCGCTCTCGGCGTTAGTCCGTTCTTGTCGCCCCAACTCGTACATCACCACCGCCGCGGCCTGCCCCAGATTCATCGAGCGGTGCTCCACCCGCGTGGGTATCCGCATCAACCAGTGGCAATAACTCAAATCCTCATTCGACAATCCCCACTTCTCCGAGCCAAACAAAACCGCCACTCGCCCCGTCGCCATCCGTTTCCCGATCAGCCGCGCTCCCTCTTCCAAGCCTCGCAACGGATGCTTCATCTCCCGGTTACCCACCGCCGTAGTTCCCACCACGAGCGAACAATCCGCCACCGCCTCCGCCAGGCTCGCAAACTCCTTCGCCCGCGCCAGCAACTCTCCCGCGCCCACCGCCGACCGCGCCTCTCGCCACGCCTTTTCGTAAGGCCGCACCGCGCGCAATTCCATCGCCCCAAAGTTACTCATCGCCCGCGCCACCGCCCCCAGGTTCAGTGGATTCCGCGTCCCCACCAGCACCACAACCAAATTTGCCAGAATACTCATCATTTATATTTCGCCTCAAACAGATTCTGCCAAAGGACCAAACCTGCCCACGACAATGATTGTGACCACCAGTTAAGAGACATCCTGTATACTCTTCGCCATCGTTCGTTCTCAGAAGTTACCACTTCAGATTACTTGGGAGCACGCTACTCATGCATCAGTTCCGTCCCAGCACTCCACATCTTCCAAATTATATCCGCCGGCTTCTGGCATGCCTGGCGCCACTCCTCCTTCTTTCAGCGGCCGGGTGCAGTTCATCGGGCCAACCTGTCATTTCGGTGCCGAAGTTCACAACTCTTGATCCCCCTGCTCCCCTCGCCCTGGGCGGTCAAGGTTTTTTCACGCTTGGAATGGCCAGTAATGGAATAGTAGCCGGGTACTTTTTTGACTCAAACGGAGGATCCCACGGTTATTTACGTCAACTGGACGGGACTGTCACCATTATCGATGCGCCAGACGCTATACAGGGGGTCGGTGGAAAGACCACCGTTCTTGCAGTAAACAGCTCAGGGGTAACTGTTGGCACCTACCTCGGGAATGACGGCAACCCCCATGCATTTTCTCGCAGCGCAACTGGACAATATTCCCTTCTTCCAGGGCTAACCTATGCTTACTTTGGACAGAACGGACTTCCGGCTCAGGCCTCCACTTCCCTTCTTTTTCCAACGGCCATCAATGACAACGGCGTAATCGCAGGCTACTTCTATGATCCCAATCTGGGAATCCATTCTTTTATCATTCCAAGCGAAGGCATCTTCAACGGCCAGCCACTCGACATTGGCGGCCCCGGTTCTGGCTCGGCGAGCGGCCAAGGCTTTGGGACATGGATACAATATGTGGCCCCAACGGGTGACGCCGTAGGATCCTACAGGCGTGATCAAAGCGGCCTGCACGGTTTCATTCGTCATTACGCGGATGGCACAGTCACCGTGCTCGATGCCCCAGGTTACTCCGGAACCGCTACTGGTGGAACGATTGCCAACTGGATAGCCGCCGATGGCACGGTGGTCGGATCCGTCGTTAATTCCACGGGGATTACCCATGCTTTTGTTCGCACGCCCGACGGCACGTACACGATTTTCGATCCCCCCGGCCCTCTGACCTGGTCGACGGCTTCTTTCATAAATGTCGGTGGCGTGATTGCTGGCAACTTCACCGATGCCAATTCAGTTCAACACGGCTATCTGCGAAACCCGAACCAATCATTCACTATCATCGACGAGCCGGATGGCGCACAGATTCCCAATCTTGCAGGTACGAGTATCACCGGATTCAACGTCGCAGGAACAATCGTGGGGATTTACCAGGACACTCATGGAGTTGGCCACGCATACATCCGTCAATGATCCTTGCACGGAATCCATGAACAGCCTTTCCATGCCGCCTTCTTCAGAACGAAAATTGCTCCTCATTTTGTCCGCGATGTGGATCACCTTTGTTGGCCTACGGCTTTCTCTCCATCTTGGCGGTGTGCGCCACGTCTATCCCGGCGGCCACCTGGTCCATCATTTTTTCTTTGGCGCCATGCTCCTGATCCCCGCGGCATTCCTGCTTGTTTTCCCGCCCCGCGGGCGCGGGCTGAGGATCGCCAATTTCGCCGTTCTTGGCGTGGCCTGCGGCCTGATGCTCGATGAGTTCGTCTACCTTCTGGCCACACACGCCAGCGACGCCGACTACGTGTCCGGGGTATCCCTGGCAGGTGCCCTGGTGCTGGTCTCTTCCGCCACGGTCCTGCTGCTCGGAATCTACTTCACACGCCGCAAGTAAACGTCACGGCCACACCCGTGACATGCCCGAAATCCCGCACTGTCAAATTGTATAGGGGAGAAAACTATCCGACTTTCACCGCAAACTGCCAAGGCTCGTTCGCCGCTATCTGCTCGCTTCTTACTGATTACCGATTACTGATCACTGATTACTTTCCGCTCCTACCGCACCACGCTCTTCGCCACGAACACCCGCTTCATCGGCCGGGCGCCCGCCGCCGGAAACGCCATGCTCCAGAAGTTCCCTTCAGGGCAGTGCAGTTCGAACGCTCCGTGCAGCTTTCCATCTTTGTTCAACCGCACGGACACTATGCGGCAGGTGGCTTTGCGGTTGTTGAATTCATTCAAAAGCTGAAACTTGTGCCCCACCGGCAGCGGCGCTTCCAGCAGGATCACTCCGCCATGCTGGCTCACGGAGACCGTCCGCGTCGAGAATTTGAACGGCTCGTTGCTTTCAGTTACGCCGGTCACTTCCATCTGGATGCTGACCACGGCGCGAGCGGTTCTGCGCCGTTCAATGCTCCGGCAGTGCATGATTGCCATTCGTCTTTCCTCCGGCTGTCGTTCCGGTTCGTGCCCTCAACCTCCCGCCGCCGCGCGGGACCCGGAGTCGACACCACAGGCACGAGCCGCCTTCCATCTGCCTGAATCTTACCGGCTTCCCCTTCCAGAGCGAATAGACGGGCGGTACCGATTCCAAGTCCCTGTTTCTAGTACCTTTCTACCAGCACCTCCGGCCGACTCCCACGCAACTGATAGGTGGCTTCATGAGTAACTGTCGCCGCGATAACCCATGGTAAGGCGCCCTTTCTCTAAAGATTGACACCACCTCTTTCCCTGTCCTACCTTCTTCGCGTCCCCTTATGCCTCCCCCGCAGCATTACGACGCCATTGTCATCGGCTCCGGCCAGGGTGGGACTCCGCTTTGCCAGGCGCTGGCTAACGCCGGGCTGCGCACCGCGCTGATCGAGAAAACTCACGTCGGCGGCACCTGCATCAACGAAGGCTGCACTCCCACCAAGACCATGGTTGCCAGCGGGCGGGTTGCCTATCTGGCGCGGCGCGGCGCGGATTACGGCGTCCACACCGGCTCGCTGCGCATCGCCATGGAGCGGGTCCGCAAACGCAAGCGCGATATCGTTACCTCTTTCCGTTCGGGCAGCGAGCGCCGCATCGGGCAAACCAAAAACCTCGATCTGATTTATGGAGAGGCTTCCTTCACGGGCCCCAAGTCCATCGTCGTGCGCACCCCGAAACGGGGCGAACTCCGCTTCACCGCCGACCGCTATTTCCTCAATGCCGGATGCCGCCCCGCCGTTCCCAAGATTCCGGGCCTGGCGGAAGTTCCCTTTCTCAACAGCACTTCCATCATGGAGCTCGCCAAGGTCCCCGCGCATCTCCTGGTTCTTGGCGGGGGCTACGTCGGCCTGGAATTTGCGCAGCTTTTTCGCCGCCTGGGCAGCAGCGTCACGGTGATCCAAAGCGCCGCGCAACTCCTTGGCCACGAAGATTCGGACGTGGCCGAAGGCGTCGCGTCCATTTTGAAAGAGGACGGCCTGCAGATTCATCTCAACTCCAAGGTTGAGAAGGCTTCCCGCTCGCGCAACCGCATCACGGTGAATTTCCGGGCGGCCGGAAAATTGCGGAAGGCCGAAGGCTCCCATCTCCTGGTCGCTACGGGGCGCGTGCCCAACTCCGACACGCTCAATCTACCCGCCGCCGCGATTACGACCGATGCCCGCGGCTTCATTCGTGTCAACGAAAAGCTCGAAACCTCCGCGAAAGACATCTTCGCTCTCGGCGACATCAAGGGCGGCCCCGCTTTCACCCATATTTCCTACGACGATTTCCGCATCCTGCGCACCAATCTGATCGAAAACGGCAGTGCCACCACCAACAATCGGCTGGTGCCCTACACCGTTTTCATTGATCCGCAGCTCGGCCGCATTGGCCTGACCGAAGCCGAAGCCCGCGCGCAAAATCGCGCCATCCGCGTCGCCAAAATGCCGATGAATTACGTCGCTCGCGCGCTTGAAGTTGATGAATCCCGCGGCTTCATGAAAGCCATCGTTGACGCGAGTACAAACCAGATCCTCGGCGCCGCAATCCTCGGCTTCGAAGGCGGCGAAATCATGGCCCAAATTCAAATCGCCATGATGGGCCAGCTTCCCTATACCACGCTGCGCGACGCCGTCTTCGCGCACCCCACCCTCGCCGAATCCCTCAATAACCTCTTCTCCAAATTCCAGGATTGATCCCCGAAGGCCCCCCTGTCCTTTCGGTCAGGTATTCCTCATTGGTCCAGCTGGCTCATGGTTCCGTTGCTTCCTACGTGTCCGTAATGGCCAAATTGACTGTCTGAGCTGCATTTGAGATCGACGGAACGTATAGACCGAGCATAGCTATGGGCAAAAAGCACGAGCATTTGGCCATAGTCGCCGTCCTGGCGGTGGTGTACTTCATTACCGCCAAGGTGGGGCTCCGGTTTGCGTTCGTCAACCCCAGCGCCACAGCCCTGTGGGCGCCCTCGGGAATTGCGCTGGCGGCGTTTTTGATTTTCGGCGTTCGCGTCTGGCCGGGCGCTTTCATCGGTGCATTCTTCGCAAACCTGACCACCGCCGGCACGATCCTGACATCGCTCGGAATCGCGACCGGGAATACGCTCGAAGGCGTGGTGGGCTGTTACCTCGTCAACCGTTTTGCCCGCGGCTCACAGGCTTTTGAGAGGGCGCAGGACATATTCAAATTTGCTTTCCTGGCCGGAATGGCCAGTACGGCGATCAGCGCCACGCTCGGTGTCACGTCCCTGTCCTTGGCTGGATTCGCCGACTGGAGAGAATTTGGCTCCATCTGGCGAACGTGGTGGCTGGGCGATGGAGTCGGCGCGGTGGTTGTGACTCCACTTGTGCTTCTGTGGAAAGAAAATCCCCGGGTAAAGTGGACCCGCGAAGAAGTTGCTGAGCTGGCACTCCTTTTTCTCGGCCTGTTTTTCACCGCCGGGATTGTCTTCGGTGGACGCTTTCACTCCGAGGTCAGGAATTACCCGCTTGAATATCTTTCGATTCCGTTCCTGATCTGGGCAGGGTTTCGCTTTGGCCGTCGCAAGGCTGCGACCGCCACTTGCGTTCTGGCGGGCATTGCCATCTGGGGCACGATGCGGGGGTTTGGACCGTTTTCCAGAGAGACCCTGAGCACATCCCTCTTACTGGTGCAATCGTTCGTGGGCATCGTCGCGGTAACGAGCTTGGCTTTGGCGGCGGAGGTCACCGAACGCAAGCGCGCCGATGAACGCGTGCAGCAGTTGGTGGCGACCGATCCCCTCACGGGGCTCGCCAACTACCGGGGACTGATCGAAGCAATTGAATTGGAAATCAAACGGTATGGACGCTCCGCGCGGCCGTTTGCCGTTCTATTTTTCGATCTGGACGAATTAAAGAAGGTCAACGACACGCACGGCCACCTGGTGGGCAGCCGGGCCCTGTGCCGATTGGCCGAGGTTCTGCGTGCGCAATCGCGGCAGATTGACACTCCCGCGCGATTTGGGGGGGACGAGTTTGCCGTGGTGCTTCCGGAGACAACTGGAACGCAAGCCCTGCAGATTGCCGCAAGAATCCGCGATCGCATCGCAGCCGATGGCGAAATTCCGCCAATCTCCGCGGCCGTGGGCAGTGCGGTTTTTCCTGACGATGGCGAGACGATCGATGCATTGCTCTCGGCAGCCGACCGAGCACTCTACGGAATGAAGCGCCTTTCCGTCGCGGCAGCCGCGGCGCAAGGGAGACAGCCTCACCCGCGCGTTCGGAAATAGCCTGCAATCGTCCGAGTATTGCGCTCCTTCGTTGACTTGCTTCTTCTCGCAACCTAAGATGTGCTGCAAATGCCAGGCGCCGATCCGCTCCTTGGAAAGAGTTTTTCTCACTACCGCATCCTGGAACATCTCGGCGGCGGCGGAATGGGCGTGGTCTACAAGGCCGAGGACACGCGCCTCGATCGTTTTGTAGCCATCAAGTTTCTTCCCGAAGCACTGGCCACGGATCCCGCCACCATCGAGCGTTTCCGCCGCGAAGCAAAAGCCGCCTCAGCGTTGAACCACCCGAATATCTGCACCGTCTACGACATCGGCGAAGAGGATGGCCGCGCATTCCTGATCATGGAGTTCATGGAAGGCTGCACTCTCAAGCACCTGATCAACGGCTCGCCTCTCGAACTCGATAATCTTTTGGCCATCGGGATCGACATCGCCGACGCCCTCGACGCCGCCCATTCTAAGGGTATTCTTCACCGCGACATCAAGCCCGCGAATATCTTCGTCACCTCGCGCGGCCATACCAAGATTCTCGACTTCGGCCTCGCCAAGCTCAAGACCGATTCCCCCAAAAACGCCAGCACCACCGGCGCCGCGGGGGAAACTCTGGCTCCCGAATTCCTCACCAGCCCCGGCAGCGCCGTTGGCACCGTCGCTTACATGTCTCCCGAGCAGGCGCTTGGCAAGCCACTCGACGCGCGCAGCGATCTCTTTTCCTTTGCCATTGTCCTCTATGAAATGACTACAGGCGTTCTGCCCTTCCAGGGCGACACCTCTGCCGCGATCTTCGACAGCATTCTGCACCGCGCTCCTCCTTCTACGGCACGCCTCAATCCTGCGGCTCCCGCTGAACTGGAACGCATCATCACAAAAGGCCTCGAAAAGGATCGCGACCTCCGCTGCCAATCCGCCTCGGAGCTTCGCGCGGACCTCAAACGCCTGCGCCGCGAATCTTCGGGCCGCTCCGCGGTACAGCCGCCGGGGAATCCTGGGGACGAACAGTTGTCCTCTTCGAAGATCTCCAGCGGCCGCCAGAAGCTCGCCACTCCACCAGAGCCGGCGACCACGCCTGCCGCCCCGGCGCCTTCTCGTCTTTTTGCGTATGCCGGAATCGTGGTCGCATTGCTGCTAATGATTGCCGGCCTGTTCTGGTATCGAAAAAATTCCGCCGCGGGCAATACAGCATCCACCTCCCGGCCTTCCATCGCCGTGCTTCCCTTGAAAAATCTAAGCACCGAGCCGGATAGTGCGTACTTCAGCGACGGCATGGCCGACGAAATCTCCACCAAGCTCTCCAAAATCAAAGGTGTCGATGTCGCCTCGCGCGACGCGGTCACGGCGCTTAAAACCGGCGACAAAAGCGCTCCCGACATCGGCCGTCAACTGGGCGTACGCTACCTTCTCGAAGGCAGCGTACGCAAAGCCGGGAACCAGGTCCGCATCAACGTTCAACTGATCGATTCCACCACCGGCTTTCAGACCTGGGCCGACGATTTCACCGGCGATCTGCAAAATGTTTTTTCCCTTCAGGAGCAAGCTGCTCTGAAAATTGCCGAAGCCCTAAACCTGCACCTCAGCCCGCAAGAACAGCAAGCCGTTCTCCGCCGTTACACACAAAGCCCCCAGGCGTACCAGGAATTCCTGCTTGGGCGCTCGCTGCTGGTGCACGAGGACCAACCCCAGGCGCTCGAAGCGGCAAGAAAGCACTTTGAGTCCGCTCTGAAACTCGATCCGAACTATGCTCCCGCTCTCGCCGGCCTCTCTCACGTCGAGGGCTACTATTATCGGGATATAGACTCCAATCCCGCCTACCTTCGGCGCGCCGAACAGCTGGCCAGACAGGCCTTGGCCATCGACCCGCAAATGCCCGAGGCGCACATTGCGATGGCACGCATCTATGGCGTGAACTTCAGATACCCGGAGTCCATAAGCGAGCTCCGTTTGGCGGTTCAGGAGGAACCCGATAATGCTCTTGCCTGGGACATGCTGTCCTGGGCTTTGGGATACGAGACTCCCCCCGATCCTGTGGAGTCCGAGAAGGCCGCGCGTGAAGCCATCCGCCTGAATCCGGCGCTCAGCTACGCGCAATACCATATCGGGCGGGCTCTCTATCTTCAGGGTCATTTTCCCGAAGCGATGGCTGCCTTTGACCGGTGCGAAGAGCTCTCTGGAAACTCGAACGCAGCCAACCTGGGCCGTTCGCAGGCTCTCGCCGCACAGGGACACTACGCCGAAGCGATCACCACGATTCTGAAAAATGGGGCGTCCAAGAGCAACATCAACAGCTACTGGTTAAGCTCGTACTACGCTGGAAAAGGAGATAAAGAGAAAGCTCTCGCCACTTTGCGCGAGTCCTTTGAGCTCGGGTTCCGCGATTTTGCCGCTCTGGACGCGAATCCTGCATTCTCGTCCCTACGCGGCGACGCTCGATTTACGGAGCTCGCCGCTCACGCGAAATCAACGACCCCGGCCGCAACTAAATAAGCCATTGCCTCCATTTCCTTTTGGACAATTTCATGTTTGTGCCTTGCTACCAGATTCTCACACGCTCTTCCGGCTTCAAGTACAGCTTCTCGCCTTCCTTCACCTGAAACGCCGGGTACCATGCATCGATATTGCGCACGGTGTCGGTGCGGTACTCCGACGGCGCGTGCGGGTCGGTCAACACCTGTTGCCGCAGCGCGCCTTCGCGTGGCTTGGTCGCGCGCGTCTGGCCGTAAGCCAGGAAAAATTGCTGGTCGCCGCTGAAGCCGCCCTGCTCGGGGGCTTTGTTCCCGCCAAGCGCCGCGCGGTATGCATCGTAGGACGCGGCGATTCCCGCCACGTCGGCGATATTTTCGTCGATGGTTTGCTTGCCGTTCAAGGCCAGGTCCGGAAACGGTTTGTACTTGTCGTACTGCTCCACCAGCTTTTGCGTTGACGCTTCAAAATGCGCCAGGTCCGCCGGCGTCCACCAGTTCCGAACCCTGCCCTTCGAGTCGAACGCCGAGCCTTCCGCGTCGAACGTGTGGCTCACTTCGTGGCCGATCACCGATCCGATCGCGCCGTAGTTGAATGCGTCCGGGGCGTTGGCGTCGAAAAAGGGCGGCTCCAGAATCGCCGCGGGAAAACTCAGCGCGTTCTGCAACGGCAGATTCACCGCGTTCACCGTCTGCGGGGTCATTGTCCACTCTTCGCGATCCACGGATTTTCCCAGGCGCGCGACTTCGCGGTGATAAATGAACAAGCCGCCGCGCCACAGGTTGCCGAAGATGTCGTCGGGTTTGATCTCATACGCGGAATAGTCCAGCCAGTGCGAGGTGTAACCGATGCCGACGTACAGCGTGCCCAGCTTCGCTTTGGCTTCCGCCTTCGTCGCGGGGTCCATCCAGGTCAACGCGTCAATGCGCTTGCGGAACGCTTCCTCGATATTCGCGACCATCTTCTCCACGCGGGCTTTCGATTCCGGCGGAAAATACTGCTTCGCGTACATCTGCCCGACGGCGTCGCCCAGCCACAGGTTTACCGTCGTTATGGCGCGGGCCCAGCGGGGACGCTGCTCCGTTGTGCCCTGAAGCGCCTTGCCGAAGAAGGCGAAGCGCTCGTCGGCAAACGCCTTTGGCAGCACGCTGCCGTACGATTCGATCACGTGATACGCCAGAAAGTCTTTCCAGGTCTCCAGCGGCTCCGAAGCCACCAGCGCCGACTCACCTGCAAACGCATCCGGCTGCCACACGATGAAACTTTCCTGCTTGTCGAGCCCCGCGCCGCGGAAATATTCCTCCCACTCGAGTCCCGGAGCCTTCGCCGCAAACTCCGTCCGCTTCCAGGGATTGTTGGCCTTGTGAATGTCTTCATTTTCGGCGAGCGTGCGGTGCTTCTCCGCAATCGCGTGCTCCAGCGCCAGGATTTTCGCCGCGCGCGCGTCCGCATCCGAAAAACCCGCGAGCTTCAGCATCGCGGCCACGTGCGCCTGATATGCCGTGCGCAGATTCTTCATCCGTTCGCTCTGGCCCGTGTAGTATTCGCGGTCCGGCAGCTGCAATCCGCCCTGCATCAGGTACGCCGCGTAGTGCTCCGAATCGTTGAAGCCCGGGGCGACCCACAAGCCGAACAGGTTGGCGGTGTGAAAGTTGGTGTTGTTCAGCGCGTCCACATCGGCGCGCAAAGTTTTTCCCAGCGCAAACGCCAGCGCCTTTTTATCTTTGATGGCGGCAATTTCCTTCAGATGCGGCTCCAGCGGCGCCAATCCCTTCGCCTCGATTCCCGCTTCGTCCATGAACGATTTATAGAGATCCGCGATTTTTCGAGCGTTTGTGCCGGGTGCGGCATTGGCCTTCACCGATTCTTCCACGATTCCCTTCACCCGCTGGTCGCTCTTGTCCCTTAGAGTCAGAAACGCGCCCACGCTTCCACGATCCGCCGGAATCTCCGTCCGCTTCAGCCACCCGCCGTTGCTGTACCGGAAAAAATCATCCCCGGGCTTTACCGTCGGGTCCATGTTTCCCACTACCACCCCGTGCTCCTCCCCGGCCTGCTGGCCCCGGGCAGGCTGCGAGGACACAGCCAACGCACAAACTCCCACTGCCAGCCACCCGCCGGCCCTGACTGTCCGCACAACTTTCCGCGAAACTTGCATTTGTCCCTCTTTCTTCTCCGCTGCAATTAGCTGGGATTGATTGGCCCGGACACACGCTCATGCCGAGTTAAACGGCAAAACCCCAGAAAGGGTAGCATACCGGGACCGAGCCAAGCGCTAAGCCACGACGGCACAACAGCGCCTTTGCTCCTAGTACTGCTAAAGGTTATATTCCTCCAGATTGGATTTTTGGCTGGAGCAACGGCTCGATTTGCATTACATTCGAGGCGTCCCCCCCAGAGGGAACGATGGCTTCCACCCCTTTCCAGCCGCCTTTGCGGAAGTCACTCACGCTTAGCCTTACCTGGCTGCTGACTGCCTTTCTCTTCGCCGTTACCATTGAAAATATCTGGCTGGATCCCTGGCTGAAAAGCCGCTTCCCGGAATTTCCATCGCTGGCGCCGCAGCCTCCAAGCGCTCCCTGGATTATCGCTTTTGCGGCGATCGGAATCGTGTGCGTGGTGCTGATGGTCGGACAGGTTCTGCTGATGCGCCGCGCGGGAGTCTCGCGCAATTCCAAGATCATAGCGGGCGTTTCCGTGCTGCTGGCGCTGGTGCTTTCGATCACCTGGTTTCTCGTCACCAGCGGCATCACCGCCGCGCCTCGCCTGGGGATGCACCGGCCGATGCGAACTGTGACGCTCAAGTGGGTGGCCAGCACCACGCCGGGAGTCACCTACAATGCTTATCGCGTGACCGAATCCACGGGAAGAGTGGAGAAGCTCAATAAAGATCCGATTACCGAATTGACGTTTACCGACCCGCATCCCGTCAACGGCGAAAAGTACACGTATTACGTCACCGCCGTCGCCGGATCTCAGGAAAGCGCGCATTCAAACACCGCCAGCGCCAAAATCCCCGCATCGTGAAAGATATTTTTTTGCGCGTGATTCCGGCCGCGCTGCGCTGGTCCTTCATCGCCTGCCCAAAAAGCGGAGGCGGCCGGTGAAGGCGCGGCCCTGGCCTCCGGAAAAATTCAGGAATCCCGGCACGACGCCCGGAGCGTTGGCATCAATGTTGTTCACAACCACGGTTGGATTCTGGCGGTCCGCCAGGTTGATTACCGAACCGCGAATCGCGAAGAGATATTTCCGGAAGCGGAATTTCTTTTCGACGCTGATGTTCAGGCTGGCGTACTCCGGAAAACGAATGCTATTGGGCGCTCCAATTAAAAATTGCTGCTGGTTCACCACGCTGAAGGGATAGCCGGTGCGGTATTCGAAGAAATACGCGAAATCGATGCCCCAGAAGGGCGTCGGCACCGTGCCCCAGGAGAGAGCACGGTTCGGCGCGTCCCAAGCAAGCGGCGCTCCCTGCTGCGGCGCGAAATAGAGCAGCCCGAGGATTGGGTCCAGCGCCTGATCGGTGTTGGCCCGCGAACGCGTGTAACTTCCGAAGAGCACCGCGCCTTTTTCAAAGGTGTGGCGCGCGGAAATGGTTGCGCCGCGATATTTGTCGCGCCGCGTGGATTGCAGCAAAAAAACGCTGCCGATCTGCTGGGCCGGATTCAACGTCTCAAAAACCAACTCGCGGTGGCCATTGCGCGCCAGCAATTCCACGGAAAGAATTGTTTTTTTCCAGATGCGTTGCTGCCATCCCGCGCTGGTGATATCGAAGAAAGGCTGCTGCAGGCCGTGCGTCGGCATCACAAACGTGCTGACGGCCGGGCCCGCGATCACTGCGCCTGTGGCGGGATTGTAGAGCGTGTCCACCTGCTGCTGGTCCTGCGTCTGGCCCAGCACGGAAAGATTCAGCGGGATGTTGTAAATCCCCCAGCCGATGGAAAATTTTCCGCGCCCGTCTGAGAAGGGCAGGTAGTTCACGGCGGCGCGCGGCTGCACCAGTGTCTGGTGCACAAACTGGTCCCAATCTCCGCGCAGGCCGACTTGCGCCACCCAGTGCGAGCTGAGGCTCCAGTTGTCCTGCACAAACGCGCCCGCCAGGGTGTTGTCCACATCGAGAACCGCGTTTCCCGCGAACGTCGTCCGCCGCACCAGTTGATTCGCCGCGTTGAGCGCATCGATTTCGCCGCGCGCGCTCGATTGGTTCAGCGTCAGCAGAGAGATGTTTGTGCCCGCGGAAAATGTATGCAGACCGTGCCAGCGGCCGCCGGGGCGAATGGCATCGGCAAAAAACTGGTGGCGCCTGCTTGATTGATCCGCGCGCTGAAAGAAATTTCCCTGCGTGCCATTCACCAGAAGCACATAAGGCGCGTCGCCCTGGGGATCGAAATCGCGGTTGGTGCGATCTTCGGCAAAGCCCACTTCAAACAGCGTATGATTCCACCACAACTGGTTTTTTATGGACGCGAAAATCCGGTTGCTGGGCACGTCCAGCGTGGTTGATTGCGGATGAAGCGAATCCAGCCCCACGTTGGTATCGCTTTCATTGTTGTAGAGAAAGGTGAAGTGCAGGCTGTCGTTCGGCGCCACGTGCCACAGCAGGCGCGAAAAAGAGTCGCCGCTCCACTGCTCGCTGGTGTTGGTGCCGGTGGCGATGTCGCGCTCGACATTCAACGTGTGGTCGAGGCTGAACGACTGCAGGAACCAGAGTTTTCCCGCCACCAGCGGCCCGGAAAACGTGATGCGCGGATAATAATTTCCCAGGCGCACCCCCTCCTGCACATTGAGGCCGGGAACAAAATCCGTGGCGTTGAAGCGCCAGTGATCGTCGCCGTCGGGCGTTTCAAATTTCAGGATGGACGCGCCGGGATGCGCGTACTCTGCGCCGAACCGGCCGGTTTCGACCTCCGCGGTGCGCAGCGCGTCCACGATAAGCGGAATCGTCAACGCGCCGCTGACCGGGTCGCCCACTTCGAAGCCGTCCATCAGGTACTGCGATTGCGTGGCCCTTGCGCCGGCAATATGCAGCAAAGCCTGGTTGTCGCGAACGACTTGCGGCAGGGCGATCAAGCTTTGCTGGTAGTCGTGGGCACTCGGGACCGGAATATAGAAAAATTCAGTGGAGGTGAGCGTTGCGGATTGCGGCGTTTCGGTGGGTTCGATGCGATTCGGGTCCGCCACCACATCCACTTTTTCGCGAACTTCCTGGATGTGATTCAGAGTGAAGGAAAATTCCGCGGAGCCACCGGGGGCCAATTGGATGGTCTGCCCGCGCAAAACGAAGAAGTCCACCTTCTCCAACTGGACGGTATATTCGCCGGGAGCGAGATTCGGGATGGAAAAGTAGCCGGCGTCGTCGGTCTGCCGGAAAAATTTGGCCTTTCCCAAACCTTCAAGTATTACTTGAACCCCGGCGACAGGCTGGCCGTTCTCATCGAGCACGCGGCCGTGCAGAGTGAGAGGAGTAACCGCTTGCGCATGCAGACCAGCAGCACAAAAACCGGCGGCGAAAAAGAGCGCCGCCGTTGCTGCCGCAGCTCGCAGACCATGGAACACGGGGAAACTCATTTGGAGTGCGGCGGCTCTGCCGCCGCTTTTACGCATTAACCGTCTGGACCAACATATCATTTGGTCTACGATCATGGTCCGTAAAAGCGGTAGCGCGGCTACCGCACTCCAAAGTACTACTTGCGCTTGGCCTTTGCGGCCTTCTTTTCTTCCACTACGGCCTGCGCCGCAGCCAGACGCGCGATGGGCACGCGGAATGGCGAGGCGCTGACATAGTCCATGCCCACTTGATGGCAGAACTTTACGCTTTCCGCGTCGCCGCCGTGCTCGCCGCAGATGCCAATCTTCAACTTTGGACGCGTTTTGCGGCCCTTTTCGATGCCCATGCGGACCATCATGCCCACGCCCTTAATGTCGAGCGTCTGGAACGGATCGCCGGGGAAGATGCCGGTCTTCTTTTCGTCCACATAGTCGGGGAGGAAGCGTCCCGCGTCGTCGCGCGAGAGTCCCATCACGGTTTGTGTCAGGTCGTTGGTGCCGAAGCTGAAGAATTCGGCGACCTCGGCAATTTCATCGGCGAGCAAAACGGCGCGGGGCAGCTCCACCATCGTGCCGACGGTGTATGGAATTTTCACGCCGGCGGCCTTGAGAAGACCGTCCGCGACTTTGCGCGTGGCCTCGTCGAGGATCGCCATCTCTTTTCTATCGAGAGTGAGCGGAATCATGATCTCAGGTATTACTTTAAGGTTTTGTTTGTGGCATTCGATGGCCGCTTCGATGATGGCGCGCACCTGCATCTCCAGAATTTCGGGATAGGTGATCGCCAGGCGGCAGCCGCGATGGCCGAGCATGGGGTTGGCTTCGTGCAATTGCGCCACGCGGCGCGTCACGACTTCCACGGGAATGCCCAGGTCTTTGGCCAGTTCCGCCTGCTTCTCAAGCTCGTGCGGCACGAACTCGTGCAGCGGCGGATCGATCAGGCGAATCGTGACCGGCAGGCCGTCCATCGCCTGGAAGATGCCGATGAAGTCGCGCCGCTGGAACGGCAGCAACTTGTCCAGCGCCTTCACGCGGGCTTCGCGGTTGTCGGCGACGATCATTTCCTGAATCGCGCGTTGCCGTTCGACTCCCTTTTCCGGGAACTCGAAATCGGTGAAGAACATATGTTCGGTGCGCGTGAGGCCGATGCCTTCGGCGCCGAACTCGATGGCCTTGCGCGCGTCCTGCGGCGTGTCTGCGTTGGTGCGCACACCGATTTTGCGGATGCCGTCGGCCCATTTCATGATGGTGTCGTAGGCTTTCGGGAATTGCGGCGTCACAAGGGGCAATTTATCGGCGTAAACCACGCCTTCGCTGCCATCAAGAGTGAGCCATTCGCCTTCCTTGACGACCTTGCCGCTCTTGCCGTCCTTCATCGATTTCGATTTGTAATCAATGTCGAGGGTTTCCGCGCCGACGATGCAGCACTTACCCCATCCGCGCGCGACGACAGCGGCGTGCGAAGTCTTGCCACCGGTCGCGGTAAGGATTCCCTGCGCGACGGCCATGCCGCCAACGTCTTCGGGACTGGTTTCGCGGCGGACAAGAATTACCTTCTCACCCTTCGCGGCCCACTCTTCGGCTTCGTTGGCGGAGAAGCAGACTTTGCCGACTGCCGCTCCGGGCACGGCGTCAATGCCGTGCGCCACGATTTTGCTGCTGAGGGTTTTCTTGTCTACCTTGGAATCGATCACCGGATAGAAGAGCCGGTCGATATCTTCCGGCTTGATGCGCAGAACCGCTTCTTCCTTGGTGATGAGTTTTTCGTTGGCCATGTCCATGGCGATTTTGAAGGCGGCCGCGGGTGTGCGCTTGCCGGTGCGCGTCTGCAGCATGTAGAGTTTGCCTTCTTCGATGGTGAACTCCATGTCCTGCATGTCTTTGTAGTGACCTTCAAGTTTTACTCGAACCTTTTCAAGTTGCGCGTAGGCCTTGGGCATGATCTTTTTCAGCTCGGTCAGGTGAACCGGAGTCCGGATTCCGGCCACGACGTCTTCGCCCTGCGCGTTGGTTAGGTAGTCGCCGTAGAAAACTTTCTCGCCGGAGCTCGGGTCGCGCGTAAAGCAGACGCCGGTGCCGGAATTGTCGCCGGTGTTTCCGAACACCATTTGCACAACGTTGACGGCGGTGCCGAGGAGGCCGGTGATTTTTTCGACGCGGCGATAGGTGACGGCCTTCTCTGCCATCCATGAACCGAACACGGCGCCGATTGCGCCCCACAACTGCTCCATCGGGTCGTCGGGGAAAGCGTGGCCAGCCTTTTCTTTGAAGTATTGCTTGTACTCTGCGACCAGTTCTTTCCAGCCGCCGGCAGGGACGGCGGTGTCGTCCTTCACGCCGAGGCGCTGCTTCATCGCACGCAAGCGATGCTCCAGATCTTCCTTGGACAAGCCCATCACCACCGTCGAATACATCTGCACGAAGCGGCGGTAACCGTCGTAGGCGAAGCGCTCGTTGCCCGTGGCGCCGGCAAGGCCCGCGACAGACTTGTCATTCAGGCCGAGATTGAGAATCGTTTCCATCATGCCGGGCATGGATCGCGCTGAACCCGAGCGCACGCTGACGAGCAGCGGACTCTTCGGATCGCCTAGTTTCTTGCCGGTGACTTTTTCCAACTTCTTGACGTTATCAATGACCTGTTTCTTGAGCTCGCTCGGATACTTCTTGCCGTTCTTGTAGAAGTAATCGCAGGTTTCCGTGGAGATGGTGAAGCCCGCGGGAACGGGCAACCCGATACGCGTCATCTCCGCGAGTCCCGCGCCCTTGCCGCCCAGGAGATCCCGCCATTCCCCATCGCCTTCCGATTTGCCTGCTCCAAAAAAATAGACCCACTTTTTCACGTTACGCCTCGCTTGAGTTTTGACTGACTGTACTGGCGAGTGATGCAGCGCTCGATTGAGATTGGAGCGCCGCGTTCGACTCGCCGGAAGATGTTCGCTTATTGTAGTGGCCGACCTTTAGGTCGGTTCCGAGAAAAACTGGACCAGCCTAAAGGCTGGCCACTACATTTTGGTTGATGCTCCCTCAAAAATGTCGGCGCGCCGACATTTAAAGTAATACTTGAAGGTTTGGTTGTAGCTCAGGCCTTCAGGCCTGAGGGTTTTCAATGCCACAGCGGCAACCTCGCAGTGGCCGCGAAAAGCCTCACCCCTTAAGGGGTGAGCTACAGAGTTCCGCAAACTCACCCCTCGCCGCCGAGTTCGGAGAAGTCGGCGATGGTGGTGAACTCGCGGAGGATTTCCGC
>DASSGJ010000096.1:0-3853 GCA_035693545.1 Candidatus Acidiferrum sp. | reverse complement strand
GGCTCTTTCTCGGCTTCCTGAAGCATCTGGGCATACAACGTGGGAACAGAGAAGAAGAGCGTCGGCCGGACCGCCTGAGCAATTTCCAGCACCGATTTGGCTTGCACCTTGCCCGGTAATAAGACCGTGCTCGCCCCCGCGTAGAAGGGAAACATGAGGCCGTTGCCGAGTCCGTAGGCGTGAAAGAGTTTTGACGACGAGAAGGTTGTGTCTTCGGGGCCGATACCCAGGACACCGACAGCGTAATTCCTGCAGCAGCAGATCCAATCGGATTGACGATGGACCGCTGCCTTCGGGGGGCCGGTGCTGCCGGAGGTCCACAGCCAGAACGCAACATCGTCGGCACCCGTTGTTGCGGCTTGGAGTTCGGGCGAATTCTGGGCGAGCCACTCAGTCCAATTCAGGTGCCCGTGGCGAGGTTCGCCGACGACAATGACATGCCGGAGGGAAGGCTGCGAATCCAAAATTGGAGCAACTTCGGCAAAGAGTGCTGAATGAACGATGAGTATTCGGGTTTCACTTTCGCGGAGGAAGTGGTCGTAGTCGGCTGTTCGCGCCGCGGTGCTGGTCGGAACGGCCACAGCGCCGATTTTGATCGCAGCGAAATACGCAACAGCAAACTCGGGGGAGTCGGGAAGCAATAACAATACCCGCTGCTGCTGCTGGAGTCCCAAACGCAGTAAGCCATTGCCGGCGCGGTTTATGCTGGCGGCCAAAACGCCGTAGGTGTAGACGGAGTCACCGGACCGAATCGCAACTTTTTGAACGCGGCCTTCCTTGAGGTGGCGGTCCACAAAGTAGTCGGTCAAATTAAAGGAAAGCGTGTCTCCCGGGCTCATGCGCTGGAAGTCAGAAATTTCCTGCTAATCATTCCGCAATCCAATGCGGGAATCAAGGGCAGCGACAAGTGCGCTCGGGCCAGCCGAGACCCGATGCGGCCGTCGCGGCTCATTGCCACTTAATTATGGCGATCGCGATTTTTGGGCAGGACGTGAAGAAATGCGCCGACGCTGGCAAGAGGACAGGAAAAACAATGAGCGGCACGAAGATTGCGATTGGCGGGGAGGCGTTGCTGGTCATTCCCTTTGGGCGTGCGATCGGCACGAGGGGCGTCCGGCGGATAATTCTTCAGCAGCTTCTCCGCGAACTTCTGGATATTCTTCTCGCTTCCCGGAAGATTTAGATTGAGATCAACCGCGTTGGACACGGCGCCGCGCCACACGAGTTTTTTCTCTGTTGCCGCATACATGTCCACGTCAAGTTCACCGGCGTGGATGGACGCTTCGGACATAGCGGCCAATCCGCCGCCCCACCCCGGGCCGTAGCCCCAGCCGTCGCGATAGGCCATCCAGGCAGTCTGCCTGCTGAGGGCGGTCTGGTAACCGATGTAAAGGTCGGCGTGGTCGGAATCTGTCTTGAGCAGGCCTTTTTTGGCCAGCTCGGCGTCAATGATGGAGGTGATTTGCCGCGTGGTGAGATAGTCGACCTGCTGCACGCTCCGGATGTCTACCCACTTATAGCTCTTGAATTGGGAGAAATCGGTGTCCTGGTCGAAGTTGTAGCTTACGTCCTGGGCGGCGGCAAGACCTGCTGCAAACCACAGAACCAGCGGCAGCAGCAAAGCGATTCTTTTCATCCCATCTTCCTGGGACCGGGCAACCATTATGATGCGCCGTCCGCCGGAAATTTGGAACGGCAATTTTTGCGGTGAAGCCGAGGAGGGAGCAAAGTCCCTGGTTAAGGCTGCGGCCGGAGAAGTGGGTACCAGATCGAACATGCAGCGAGGAGTTGGCGGAACGTGGCGATTTCTATGGTCGCGATTAACTAGTACAGCTGGAGACGGTTTCGAAGTTTGTCTTTTACTGGGCGGGGCAGACTCCAGCTATGCTTGCATCGTTCGCCGATGACCGTCACAACTCCGTCCTCGTGCGGGTTTCCCAGAAGTTCCATCATGTCGAAGGAACAGGGCTGTGGTCCCAGCGTCAAGCATTCGGGCTCCGGACAATGCAAAGTTAGCTCGGCCCTCTTCATTACGAGAGCGTATGGCTCCATGGCGTCGAGAGTCTGTTCGATTGTGGACAGCATCGACTGGGAAAATCGGCCCAGGCGCGGCATTATCCGGTAAGACGCCTCACCGGGAGTCAGAGCTTGTCTATGATAGATTGTTCCTCGAAGCGCTCGGTGAGCGGCGGTTTCAAGGATGGCCTCGCGCAAAATAAAGAGCGAACGGGACGCGGCCATGGACGAGTCATGATGCCAACGCGGCAAAGGGGTGTTTGCACGTCCATATTGGTGTGCGCCTTGTTGTTCGCCGTAACGTGTGGCACGGCCGCGGCACAAAGCAAAGATCCCGTAGCTCAGGCGATAGAGGACGGCGACGCTCACCAATCCACCCGCGATTACCAACTGGCACTGGATTCCTATCGCGAGGCGGACAACCTCTCTCACCATAGCTCCGCGCAGGCGCTGCTCAAGATGGCCTTGATCGAGAAAAAGGCCGGGTCTCTGCCGGACGCGGCGAGGGACGCAAAAAACGCGGTCGCGGCAGCCGGAGATGACAAGACACTTGCCTGGCAGGCGCGGCTCTTGCGGGCGGCCATTCTGACAAGCCTTGCTCGCAGGCCTGACGACGACAAGTTGCGAGAAGCCGAGTCGGAGTTGCGGGCGGCGATTTTACTGATCCCCTCGCAACCAATGGCGCACCTTAACCTTGGGATCGTGCTCTTGAAACAGGAGAGGAACGCCGATGGGATTGCGGAATTGAATGCGCTGCTGGCCTTGCCAAAGATTGACGCCGCCATGGCCGCAGAAGCGCGGCACATGATCTCCAACCCGGTGCGGGTTCGTGCCCCGTTTCTACCGAGCTTTTCTTTCACTACGCGCGAAAAGCAGAGCGTCTCTAATACTTCCCTGCACGGAAAAGTTACCCTGCTCGATTTCTGGGGGAGTTGGTGCCCGCCCTGCCGCGAATCCGTTCCCATCCTGAGGAATCTGCAGCGAAAATATGCGGCGAAGGGATTCCAATTGGTGGGCGTCAGTTCCGACGACGATGAAGATGCCTGGAAGACATTCATGAAATCGCAGTACATGGATTGGCCCGATTACCTGGACAGTTCCGGCACAGTTCAGCAGGCATTCAGGATTGACTCGTTCCCTACGTTTATTGTCGCGGATAAGGACGGGGTGATCCGGTTGCGGCAATCCGGCCTGGGCCCGGAGACCCAGAGCGACCTGGAAAATGCCATTAATGATGCGCTGAAAAGAGAGCCTGACCCCGTGTTGGCGAAAGCGTCGGCGGACGCCGAACTCGACGCCACGGAAGTGGTAGAAGTCCGGCCGCGCTTCACGAACAAGCTTGCAAAACCCGATGAAGTAATGGCGGCCGTGGTCGATGAGTCCGCAATCGCAAGCCCGAAGCTTGCCACGAAGGCAGCCCCGCTGGCCAAAAATGTATTCAAGAATGCCAAATTTGGCGTGTATTACGAATACCCGCAGGGCTGGACGGTCGCCCCACTTGAGGTTCTGCAGGACGTAAATGAACACCTTCGGGTGGTCACGCGCGGAAATTCCCCTCCCACTGTGCTGCTATACGCTTCGCGTAACGGTGAAGGCGACCCGGAGGAGCCGGAAGTTTCGTCGATTTCCATCCGCGCGCAGCAAACCGGATCGGACGCCTCCGACGAGAAGCGCTTCCGCGCCGATATTGACAAGCTGGCGAGCGCAGGACAGCTGAAGTTGCTGTCTCCGGCTGGGGGTTTTGCAGTTGAGGGGCATAAATTCTTGCGGGCGGATTTCGAACGCACCAAGGGAACACCGCATTGCTACCAGGCTATTGTCGAGACTCGGGCGCGCG
>DASSGJ010000095.1:0-14560 GCA_035693545.1 Candidatus Acidiferrum sp. | reverse complement strand
GCTTTGGTTTTCGGGTCATGGACTTGGAAGGCTCGGTCAATCGAATGGTCCTGAGGGGGGAAGCTATACCTGTGGACAAATGACCTCTTGACCTGCCTTACCTGCCCGATATATTTCAGTCCGCCCAGAGCATTCTTGTCTTCCACTAACTCGTCATCGGTCAGGTCGCACTGCCGGAAGTATTCCCACCAGGCGGATTTGTCCTCCCGACGGTGGTATTCCAACATCTGGGCAAGCAGCCACCTGGCTCGTTGTTCAGAACTCCATTCTGTTTCATCGGCAGGCAGGCCAGATGTCAGGCGTTCCATGAGGGCGCGGACCTGCTGGATTTGCGGCGATAATTCCTCTTCTTTGGCTTCCTCGAATATTGGACGCTGTAATGCTGCGCCCGTCTTTGCCTCCAGCTCAAGCCTCCGGTCTTCAAGCCATTTCCGCAGACGCCACGCCGAAAGACAATCGTCCCGGTTGTAAACCTCAATGGCGTTGAGAATATTGCCCGGAACATCGCGCGGGTCGCCCAACACAAGTGCGGCCGCAAAAGTTTCCAGCGCCAGAACTGAATCTCCAGGAGGCACTGCTCGCTTGAACTCGTAAAGACCTTCCACCTTCTTAATGGAATAGCTTTCGACAGATGCTCTTACGCCTTGCCTGACGGCCCTGTAGAGGTCAACAAAAATGCGTGCCTTCAGCAGCAGATCAACTTCATCGATACAAACTCCGTGCTGGCCGGCCATGCGTTTGATTTGTGTTGGCTCGTAGGGAGCGTAATGGTAGACGTGCATCCCCGGATGCTTTCGCCACCTTTCCATCACCAGAGCGATGAACTTGCTGAACGCCTCCTTTTCGTTTGTCCGGTCGAATGACCACAATGCTTGATAACGGGGTTCTGCGCCCGGCTGTTCGGATACACTGAGAACTCCGATCAAATATTCGAGGCCCGTTTGGAACGCGAATGGGTCTCCTTCCAGATCGAGGAAAACATCGCCCGGAGACGGCTCTGGCAACGCGGCCAGCCCTGTATTTGGTTCCTTCGGTTCCAGCAATTCATAGACGAGATGCCCCTGCCTTCGCCCTTCGACTTGGACACGGGCCTGATTGTGAATCCGCACAAGTGCGGTGCTTCCAATGCCGTCGAACTTCGATTTGGGTCCCAGAGCAAGCGCCGCCAAACTCGCAACCGTACTGACGCCTTTGGCAACAAAGATTTTGCGTTGGTTGCGCGTCACTCCAGGCACAAGCGATAGGTGGTCATCGTCGTGGCGGCGCTTATCGCAGAGTGTGAACCAGGAACACACGTTGCAGTGTTCGACGGGCTCAGGGTAGCTATCTGGCGGCTGGCGGTGCGCCGTCTCGAAATCGCGCTTCACCCGCCGGAAGTACGCGATGTACTGCTCCAGATGATATTTTTCCGGCTGCGTCGCACTTCCCAAAACCGTGTGTACCCAGTCGGGTTGGACACCTTGGATTCGGGAGAGCAGGTCGGCATAAAAACACAGTTGAACCAGGGCGCCCGCCTTTGTTGACCGCGCCAGTTTCGTTTCCAGCGGTTCATACGACCAAGCGCCAAGTTGGCTGGGCTTTGGAACTCGAATGAGAAAATCAGACCGTCCATGCCAAGGTCCGTTTTGGAATGTCGCTTGATAGATGGCGCCAGCACCGCGGCGAAGCGCATCCACGGTCTGGCCGGTACCTTCCGCCCATGAGAGGTCCGTGGGAATGATTGCAACATCGAGGCCTTGTTCAACGGTGAGGTGGCGGAGGTAGGCCTGTTCGTGCCTAGCGCCGAGTTCGCGCAGAAGTTCGACACCCGGGTCGTCGAAATATGGTCTTTCGATTTGGCCCGCCGCCCTGGCGCGGTCCAGGGTCAGGAGGTGATGGCACGCCAGAAAGTTTGCGACATCAGAGGCGGAGAACATAGGATTCGCCCTTACTGAATCAGATATCTTGAATAACCGACAACTAGTGTTTTAGCATCTCGAAGGCTGCCAGGGGCAATGCGGACTACGTTATGACGCGCAGTAGTCAGCCTGAGTCCCTCAGGCGTCTGTGCCTTCGAGAGCGGATCGCCCGCGCGGAAAACCTTTCGTCATCCTGTTCAATCAAGAACCAAAACGTAGCTTCAACTTTTCGACCCAAGAGTTCCTTTCAAAGTGAAATGGACAGAATTCGGTTGGAACTGTGGGTTCGGCCGAAAGAGGTAGTTCGTTTCGGGTAGTTCGAGGGGATAACCGTCTGAAAAGATTGGCTGGGGCGGAAGGATTCGAACCTTCACCGTCCTCATTAACAGTGAGGTGTCCTACCAGTTGGACCACGCCCCAGCGGGTTTTGCATGGCTGCTCCGGGAAGGGCCGGAGCCTGCAGGCCAAGCCTGCAAAGCGATGAAGAACATAAAAAGCATAGCATGGAGAGTGCCATCAGTATGAGCGGAATAGGCTGTGGGTAATCATAAGAAAGTTTTATCCGAGGAAGCGCGCGGAGCATCTCAGGCTGGATGGGAGAGCGGTTCTGTTTTGGGAAGAATTACCGCGATGACACGGAAGTTTGATTTATTTCGGAATGTTCAAAATGCGCGAAGGTTCGCTTGCTCTTACGTTCGAAGATTTCAAAAGACGAAAAAAATGGATATGAGTTGCATTCCCGGAAAAATTATTGGACACTAATCGGTCGCTGATGTACCCGGACATGCGCTGTCCGGTTTAAGAGTGAACAACTTCGGGGGAACCAACGCTCATGGGGAAGAAGCTCGCTCTAGCGCAACTCTGACATGGCACAAATCTTTCACCGCAGTGCAAATTTCATGGCCCGGGCGAGCTTGCTCGGAGTAGCCGTACTGGGGGGCGCCGCATTGACGGCGGTTCTGGTCCTTGCAAGATCGCCCTACATCACCAATCAGAACGTGACGCGTACGCAACCGGTGCAATTCAGCCACAAGCACCATGTGGGGGATGACGGAATCGATTGCCGGTATTGCCACACCAGCGTGGAAACGTCCGCATTCGCGGGAATTCCTCCGACGAAGACCTGCATGAACTGCCATTCGGTGCTCTTTAATAATGTGGGATACCTGGAGCCGGTGCGCGAGAGCTATCGCAGCGACGAATCAATTCGCTGGAACAAAGTGCACCGCCTGGCGGACTACGTTTATTTCAATCACAGCATTCATATCAATAAGGGCATCGGCTGTTCTTCCTGCCACGGCAGCGTGAACCAGATGCCGCTGATTTTGCAGGCATCACCGCTGAACATGAACTGGTGCCTGGAGTGCCACCGGAACCCGCAACCGAATCTTCGCCCGAAGGATCAGATTTTCAACATGGACTGGAAGGCGCCCGCGAATCAGGAACAAGTGGGGCGGCAGCTTGCGGCGGAGTATAAGCTGCGAACCACGGCCGAGCTGACGAGCTGCTCGACGTGTCACCGTTAATGGATGCTATGAGCGATCACGAACAAGAAAAGCAACTGCGCATTCTACAAGGCCCGCAGGCCGCGAAATCCGCATTGGAAGCGGGGCATGGTCACGATCAGGAAGACGAAGAGGTCGTGGACGACACACTGCGGGAGCACCGGTTGGAACTTTCCACGGTCCGCGAAAAACTGAGCGGGAAGAGCGGAAAACAGTACTGGCGGACGCTGGAAGAGCTATCGGAAGATCCGCATTTTACGGAATTGCTGCATCGGGAATTTCCGCGGCACGCTTCGGAGTGGGACGACGCAGTGGACCGGCGCGACTTTCTTAAATTGATGGGAGCGTCGCTGGCGCTGGCGGGACTCGCTGGCTGCGGGCGGCCGGATGTAGCTCACCTTGTGCCGTACGTGAAGCAGCCGGACGGCATGGTGCTGGGCAAGCCGAACTATTATGCGACGGTGATGCCGTTTGGCGCGGACGCGGTTGGCGTGCTGGTGGAAAGCCACGAAGGGCGGCCGACGAAGATTGAAGGGAATCCCGATCATCCGTCGAGCCTGGGCGCGACGAGCGCGATGGTGCAGGCTTCGATTCTGAATTTGTACGATCCTGACCGCGCGCAGACGGTGCTGCAAGGCGGCGAAATTCGCGCGTGGTCTACGTTCCTGGATTCCGCGCAGGAAGCGGCCACCGGCGTAAAAGCGGCTGGCGGAGCGGGTTTCCGCATTCTGAGCGGAACGGTGACTTCTCCGACGCTGGCGGCGCAGTTGCGTAAATTGCTGGCGCTTTATCCGCAGGCGAAGTGGCACCAGTGGGAGCCGGCGGTCAGCGACGGCGGACGCGAAGGCGCGAAGATGGCGTTTGGCCGCGCCGTGAACACGGTTTACGTGCCCAGCAAAGCAGATGTGATTTTGTCACTCGACTCAGATTTTCTGGCGAGCGGACCGGGGCACATTTCTTACGCGAAGCAATGGGCGCGCCGGCGGAAGCTGGAGAGCACGAGCGATTCGATGAACCGTTTGTACGTGGTGGAACCGACGCCGACGGTTACGGGGTCCTCCGCGGATCATCGTTTGCCGATGCGTGCGTGCGACATTGAATTGTTTGCGCGGGCGGTGGCGGCGAAGCTTGGGCGCGGCAACGCGGTGAGCTTGCCGGGTGACGCGGAAAAGTGGTTGAACACGGTTGTCGCGGACTTGCAAAAGGCGCGTGGAAGTTCACTCGTGGTTGCGGGCGAACAGCAGTCGGCGTCCGTGCATGCATTGGCGCACGCCATCAACGCGGCGCTTGGAAATGTGGGCACGACGGTTTACTACACGGAGCCGGTGGAAGTGGAACCGGTGAATCAACTGGAATCGCTGCGCGATCTTTGCGCAGACATGGATGCCGGCAAAGTGGATCTGCTGGTGATTCTTGGCGGAAATCCGGTCTACGACGCGCCGCACGATTTTGATTTTGTCACCAAGCTGAAGAAGGTGCATACCGCGGTGCATCTGAGCCCTTACTTCGATGAGACCTCGGCCTATTGCCAGTGGCACGTTTCGGAGTCGCATTACCTGGAATCGTGGAGTGACGCGCGGGCGTATGACGGCACGGCGAGCATCGTGCAGCCGCTGATTTCGCCGCTCTACTACACGAAATCGGCGCATGACCTGGTGGCAGCGTTTGGGGACAAGCCGGGGCAGCCTCCTTATGACGCAGTGCGGGCGTACTGGACGGAAGCGTCCACGCATCTGGGGACCGCGATTGATGCGGGATGGCGGAAGTGGCTGAACGACGGGGTGATTGCGGGAACGAAATTGCCGCCCATTACTCCGGAGCTGAAATTTAATCCAGCGAGTCTGCCCGCTTTCAAAGCGCAGCCCGCCGACGAAGTGGAATACCTCTTCCGGCCGGATCCGACAATTTACGACGGGCGTTTTGCGAACAACGGATGGCTGCAGGAATTGCCGAAGCCGGTGACCAAGCTGACGTGGGACAACGCGGCGCTGGTCAGCCCGAAATTCGCGCAGAAGAACGATCTGGCGCACAAAGTGATTTCGCGCGGCGGTGAGCACGGACAGATTCGGTCGACCGTGGTGGACATTGAATTGAACGGCAGCAAGGTGACCGCGGCAACTTGGACGACGCCAGGGCAGGCGGAAAACACGGTGGTCCTGCCGCTCGGCTACGGGCGTTCGCGCGCGGGCTATACGGGGACGAACAAAGGGTTCAACGCGTACGTCGTGCGGACTTCGAATGCGATGTGGAGCGCCGCGGGCGGCAAAATGACTGCGACCGGCGACGGATATTCGCTGGCGTGCACCCAGTATCATTTCAACATGGAAGGCCGGCAGATTCTGAGCACGGCCACGCTGGATGAGTACAAGAAGAACCCCGGGTTTGCGCACGAGAAACACGAAGAAGTTGCGAAAGATGATTCGCTGTACAAGGCATTTACTTACCCCGGATACGCCTGGGGCATGGCGATTGACCTGAACAAGTGCAACGGGTGCAACGCGTGCGTGGTGGCTTGCCAGTCGGAGAACAACATTCCGGTGGTCGGGAAAGACCAGGTGATGCGCGGGCGCGAGATGCACTGGATCCGCATTGACCGCTACTACACGCAGACACCCGCGTTTGTGGACGGCGGAACCGGCGATCCAACGCAGTACAACTCGGCGCTTGATAATCCGCAGACGTTTTTCCAGCCGGTGCCCTGCATGCAGTGCGAAAACGCGCCCTGCGAGCAGGTTTGCCCGGTGGGAGCGACGACACACAGCGCGGAAGGCTTGAACGACATGGTGTACAACCGCTGCGTCGGCACGCGCTACTGCTCGAACAACTGTCCCTACAAGGTGCGGCGGTTTAATTTCCTGCGCTTCCAGGATTGGGAGACGCCACAACTGAAGCTGCTGCGGAATCCGGAAGTGACGGTGCGCAGCCGCGGCGTGATGGAAAAGTGCACCTACTGCGTACAGCGGATCAACAACGCGCGCATTGACGCAGAGAAACAGAATCGGCCGATCCGCGACGGCGAAATTGTGACCGCTTGTGAATCCGCGTGCCCGACAGAAGCGATTGCATTCGGCAACATCAATGACCCGGACAGCAAGGTGGCGAAATTGAAGGCCCAGCAGCGGAACTACACCCTTCTGGGTGAATTGAATTCGAGGCCGCGGACCACCTATTTGGGCGCGGTACGAAATCCGAACGCGGAGCTGGAAAAGGCATGAGCAGCGTGACGCAGAATTTGCCGGCAGGGCACGAGCCAGAGCCGTGGATTGAGCCGGGGCATACCTACGCCTCGGTCACCGACAAGATTTCATCGGTGGTGCTGACTCGGCCGCTAGGCATCGGGTGGCTTTTGGGATTCGGGTTCGTGTTCAGCATCGTGATGGTGCTGAACCTGGCCGTCGGCTGGCTGTTCATGAAAGGCACGGGAATCTGGGGCATCAACATTCCGATCGGCTGGGGATTTGCGATCGTCAACTTCGTGTGGTGGATCGGTATCGGGCACGCGGGGACGCTGATTTCAGCGATTTTGTTTTTGCTGAACCAGAAGTGGCGGACGTCGATTAACCGGTTTGCGGAAGCGATGACGCTATTTGCGGTGGCTTGCGCGGGATTGTTTCCGCTGATTCATACCGGACGGCCGTGGATGGCGTATTACATGTTCCCGTACCCGAGCACGATGGGAATCTGGCCGCAGTTCCGCAGCCCGCTGATCTGGGACGTTTTCGCTGTGTCGACGTACGGCACGGTTTCCCTGTTGTTCTGGTTTGTGGGATTGTTGCCGGATTTGGCGACGCTGCGGGATCGGGCGAAGCAGCGCTGGCAGCAGGTGATTTTCGGGATGTTGTCGATGGGGTGGCGCGGGTCGGCGCGGCACTGGCACCGATATCAGGTTGCGTATCTGCTGTTGGCGGGCCTTGCGACGCCCCTGGTGCTTTCGGTGCACACCGTGGTGAGCTTCGATTTCGCGACGGGCATCGTTCCGGGCTGGCACACGACGATCTTCCCGCCTTATTTCGTTGCCGGCGCGATTTATTCCGGCTTTGCCATGGTGCTGACGCTGGCGATTCCCATGCGCAAGGCGTACGGCATGGAAGGCTTTATCACGCTGCGCCACCTGGAGCAGATGGCGAAGGTGATGCTGGCGACCGGGTTGATCGTGGCGTACGGATACTTCATCGAATTTTTCATGGCGTTTTACAGCGGGAACAAGTTTGACGTTTTTCTGGCGAAACAACGGCTGCACGGGCCGTACGCGCCGTTTTACTATGCCCTGATTTTGTGCAACATCCTGACGCCGCAACTGTTGTGGTTCAAGAAAGTGCGGCGCAACATTCCGGCGCTGTTTGTGATGTCGCTGATCATCAACACGGGCATGTGGCTGGAGCGGTTTGTGATCGTGGTGATTTCGCTGACGCGCGATTTCATGCCGTCCGCCTGGGGCCGGTATTCAGCAACGGTGTGGGATTATGCAACATTCGTCGGAACCTTGGGCCTGTTCACGATGCTGATTTTCCTGTTCGTGCGCGGGCTGCCGGCGATTGCGATTTCGGAAATGCGCGAACTGGTGCATCAGGAATCGCATGGCGATGAGGGGCACCAATGAGTGAACGGCGTTCCCTGCTGTTTGGCCTGATGGGCGAATTTTCAACGCCCGAAGACCTGTTGGCCGCGACGAAGAAGGCGCGTGAAGTGGGCTACAAGCATATCGAAGCATATACGCCCTTTCCGATCGAAGGATTGTCGGACGCGGTGGGTTTCCGGGGTTTTCGCAGCAACCTGGTGGCGGTATTGACGCTGATCGGCGGGTTGGGTGGCGGGATGACGGGATTCGGTCTGCAATACTGGGTTGCGGCGATTACGTATCCGATGAACATCGGCGGGCGGCCGCTGAACAGCTGGCCGGCGTTTATTCCTGTGACGTTTGAATTGACGGTGCTGGGAGCTTCGATTTTCGCGGTGGTCAGCATGTTGGCACTGAACAAGCTGCCGCAGCCATATCATCCGGTGTTCAACGTGGAGCGGTTTTCGCAGGCGTCGACGGACAAATTCTTTTTGTGCATCGAGGCGCGCGACCCGAAGTTCGACCTGGTGGAGAGTTCGAAATTCCTGCAGAGCCTGCACGCGCAGCACGTCAACGAGGTGAAGGATGAGGAATAAGCCTTCCCTGTTTGCGATTGCGGCTTTGTGCGCGCTGGGGTTTGCGGGTTGCGAGAATACGCTGCGCCAGGACATGGCGAATCAGCCGCGGCAGAATCCGCTGTCGCCGAGCGATTTTTTTGCGGATGGGCGCTCGGAGCGGCCGGCGATTGAAAACACCGTCGCGCGCGGCTCGGTGCAAGAGGATTCGCTGCTGGTGCCGAAGGAATCGAACGCGTTTCCGCTGCCGCTTACCGCCGAATTGCTGGAACGTGGGCAGCAGCGCTACGGAATTTTCTGCACGCCGTGCCATGGGATTCAGGGCGACGGCATGGGGATGGTGGCGATGCGGGGAATGAAGCATCCGCCGAGCTATCACCAGGAGCGGTTGCGGAACGTGCCGAACGGATATTTGTACGACGTGGTCACCAACGGGTTCGGCGCGATGTACGGCTATTCGGCCCAGATTCCGCCGCGTGATCGTTGGGCGATCGTGGCGTACCTGCGGGCGCTGCAATTGAGCAAGAACGCGCCGGTGGGGCAGTTGCCGGCAGAGTTACGGGAGAAATTGATGGCGGGAGGAACCGCGAAGTGAGCGCGCAAGAGTTCAAAGCGCCGGCGAGCGTAGATCGACTGCAGACCGGGGGACTGGTTGTCGGCGGCGTTGCGCTGCTGCTGGCGGTTTACGGCCTCACGAAGTCGCCCGCGGATTTTTATCACTCGTATATTTTCAGCTACATGCTGATTTTGGGATTGACGGTCGGTTCGCTGGGATTGCTGATGCTGCAGCACCTTACCGGCGGGATTTGGGGAATGGTAATCCGGAGGCCGCTGGAAGCGGCGTCGCGGAACCTGATCCTGGTGCTGATTCTGTTTGTCCCGATCGTGATGGGGATGAAGTACCTTTACTCCGGGAACGGCAGCGAAACCGGTTGGCTGAATGCGCCGAAGGAAGGCGAGCAGGCGCTGACTTCGTGGCAGCAGGGGTATCTGACTTCGGGCGGATTCCTGACGCGCGCCCTGATTTATTTCGCCATCTGGCTCGTGCTGATGGTGATCTTCAACAACTGGTCGAAGCAGCAGGATCAGGCGAACGGCGAGGGATTGAAACAGAGGATGAAGGCAGTGGCGGCGCCGGGAGTGATTTTGTACATTCTGGCGATGACGTTTGCGGCGATTGACTGGGTGATGTCGCTGTCACCGCGATGGGCGTCGACGATTTACGGATTCATTTTTGTCGGCGGGCAGGCGATTAGCTCGATGGCGCTCATGATCGCGGTCACGGTGCTGCTGGCGGGTTCGGAGCCGTTCAGCGGGGTAATCAAGAAACGGCACCTGCACGACCTGGGCAAGTGGTTGTTTGCCTTCAATATGTTGTGGGCATACTTTTCATTTTCGCAATTGTTGATTATCTGGTCGGGCAACCAACCTGAGGAAATTTCATTTTACCGCTCGCGGCTGAACGGACAGTGGGGCGTGGTGGCGGTGATGGTGCTGGTGTTCAGCTTTGCGATACCGTTCCTGCTGCTGCTATCGAAGGACGTGAAGAAAACGGCCAGCGTGGTCTCAAAGATCGCGGTGTGGATGATCTTCATGCGCCTGGTGGACTTGTACTGGTATACCAAACCGGAATTTACTCACCAGGCTGTACCGACGTGGCTGGATATCGTGGTTCCGGTTGCGTTGATCGGGTTGTGGGTGGGATTTTTTGCTATGAATTTGAAGCAGCGGCCGTTGTTGCCGTTGGGCGACCCAAATCTTTCGGAGGTGCTTGCGCAGAATGAGCACTGAGCACCACAACCATGGGCAGACGAATGGCGGGCGGCCGCAGCACGCGGACGTGTCGTTCGAGGCGACGGATGTCCGGTCGTCGCCGATTTTCAAGTTTTTGATATACATGGGAATCACGGTGATTCTGTCGTTTTTCCTTTCGCTGGGCATTTATAGAGGGCTGAAGAGCTATTGGAACAACTCGTACGAAACGCCCGCGCCCATGCGCGGAGTGGACCCCTACTTTCCTCCCGAGCCGCGAATGCAGGGGATGCCGGGACATTTGACGGACCCGCAATTGGATATGCGAACGAAGGTGGAATCGGACAACAAGGCGAACAACGAACTGGGCTGGGCGGACAAGAATGCAGGCATCGCGCAGATTCCGGTGAAAGACGCGATGAAGATTATTGTTGAGAAAGGCTTGCCGGCGATCAGTGCACCGGCGGAGAAAAAGTAAAGTAAGGATGAACGTGCTGCGTACATTTACGGGAATCGCGATACTGCTGCTGGCCGCCGTTTCGGCTGGTGCGCAGATGATTCCGGACAACGTCGGGCAGTCGTCAAAGAATTTGCCGCCGGCATTGGTGAACGTGAGATTTGATCCGCAACTGAACGCGCAGATCCCGGCCGACGCTTCCTTTGTGGATGAGACAGGCGTACCGGTGACGTTGGGCCAGTATTTCGGCAAGCGGCCGGTGGTGCTGGTGTTTGCGTATTACACCTGCCCGATGCTGTGCAGCCAGGTGGAGCAGGCGACCGTTGGGACGCTGAAGATGCTTTCGTTCAATCCGGGGACGGATTACGACGTGGTGTTCGTCAGCTTCGACACGTCCGATACGCCGGACGCTGCATTGAAGAAGAAGAACGAGGCGCTGCGGAGGTTTGCGCGGCCCGCGACCGCCGGCGGTTGGCACTTCCTGACGGGGACGCGCGAATCGATTGACGCGGTGACTAAGGCGGCGAATTTCAGCTATAGCTACGACGAGAAGAGCAAGACCTACGGGCATGCAAGCGGCATCCTGCTGCTGACGCCGGATGGAAGGATTTCGCGGTACTTTTTCGGGGTGGAGTACCCGGCAAGCAACGTGCGGCTGGGGCTGGTGGACGCGTCGGCGGGGAAAATCGGGACGCCGGTGGATCACCTGCTGCTGTTCTGTTACCAGTATGACCCGACGAGGGCGCGGTACAGCGCCACGATTCTGACGGTGATCCGCATGGGCGGAGTGGTCACCCTTTTCTGCATGGTGCTGGGCTTCGTGATTTTCCGGCGCCGAGAGCACCAGCACGAGCATTCCAATCGGGATTTGCCGACGCAAGGAGCACACTAGAACCGTGCAGTCACCGCTTCCAACATTTCCAGAGCAGGCGTCCAATTTTGCGGGCAACGTTGACGCGTTGTTCTCGTTCATCCTGATGACCACGCTGTTTTTCGCGGTGCTGGTGACGGTGCTGATTATTTTCGCGGCGTTCAAGTTCCGGCGGCGAAGCGAGAAGGAAGTTGGCGATGATGTTCACGGCAACAATGTGCTGGAAGTGGGATGGACGCTGATTCCGACAATCATCGCAATCGGGATGTTTGCGTGGGGAGCGGCGATTTACGTGAACTACCGGATCGCGCCGAAAGACACGCTGGACATTTACGTGGTCGGAAAGCAGTGGATGTGGAAGCTGCAGCAGCCGAACGGCCGGAAAGAGATTAACGAACTGCACGTGCCGGTGAACCGCGACGTAAAGTTGATCCTCGGCAGCGAAGACGTGATTCACGATTTTTATGTGCCGGCGTTTCGCGTGAAGATGGACGTGGTGCCGGGGCGCTACAACACGATGTGGTTCCGGCCGACGAAGACCGGCAGGTATCACTTTTTCTGCTCGCAGTACTGCGGAACGAATCACGCGGTGATGGGCGGATGGGTGACGGTGATGGAGCCGGCGGAATATGCGGCGTGGCTTTCCGGAGAGAGCGGAGACGTGAATCCGGCGGCGGCGGGCGAGCGGCTGTTCACGCAATTCGCGTGCAATACGTGTCACCTGCCGAACGGAACCGGCCGCGCGCCTTCGCTGAACGGCGTATTTGGCGGGACGGTGCTGCTTGCGGATGGTTCGACGGTGGTTGCGGACGAAGCGTATATCCGCGAATCGATTTTGCAGCCAAAGGCGAAAATTGTGGCCGGGTATCAGCCGGTGATGCCCACGTTTCAGGGCCTGATTACGGAAGAACAGATCCTGAATCTGACGGCCTATATCAAGTCGCTGCAGTCGCAGCCGGTGCCGGCAAAGGGTGCGGGCGTCATGCCCGCAGCTGCGGGGAAGAAATAGTATGAGAACGCAAGCCACAGCTCCGGAACTGCAATTGCCGGAAAAGCATTACCTGAACGCCACGTACGGAATTCGCTCGTGGCTGCTGACCACGGACCACAAGCGAATTGCGCTGCTCTATCTCGCTTCGGTGACCTTCTTCTTTTTCGTCGGCGGCTTCTTCGCGATGATGATTAGGCTGCACCTGCTGACGCCGAACGGGTACCTGCTTACGCCGGATCAATACAACCGCATGTTCACCCAGCACGGCGTGACGATGGTTTTCTTCTTCCTGATTCCTTCCATCCCGGCGATATTGGGAAATTTTTTGATTCCGATCATGATTGGGGCGAAGGACCTGGCGTTTCCGAAGATCAACCTGCTGAGCTGGTATATCTACATCATCGGCGGGGCGTTCACGCTGTGGTCCATGATCAACGGCGGCCTGGATACCGGTTGGACGTTCTACACGCCGCTGAGCACCATTTATTCCAATTCGGCGGTTGCGCCGGCTGTTGTCGGCGTGTTCATCACGGGGTTCTCCTCGATTCTCACCGGCTTGAATTTCCTGGTGACGGTGCACACGATGCGCGCGCCGGGAATGACGTGGTTCCGGCTGCCGCTGTTTGTGTGGGCGCACTATGCGACGTCGATTGTGATGATCCTGGGAACGCCGGTGATCGCGATTACCCTGGGGCTGGCGGCCATGGAGCGGGTATTCGGACTGGGATTCTTCAATCCGGCAATGGGCGGAGACCCGATCCTGTTCCAGCATTTGTTCTGGTTCTACTCGCACCCGGCCGTGTACATCATGATTCTGCCGGCGATGGGGGTGATCAGCGAACTGATTCCGACCTTCGCGCGCAAGCGGCTGTTCGGGTACCACTTTGTGGCCGCGGCCAGCCTGGCGATCGCGGTGATCGGCTTTGTGGTCTGGACGCACCACATGTTCCTGACCGGGCAGTCCACCTACGCGGCGGTGGCGTTTTCCTTTCTGACGTTTATCGTGGCGATACCATCGGCAATCAAGACGTTTAACTGGACGGCGACGCTGTTCGGGGGATCGATTTCGTTCGATACGCCGATGCTGTATGCATTTGGTTTCCTCGGCCTCTTCATGATCGGCGGGCTGACGGGACTCTTCCTCGGCGCGCTGGGCGTAGACATCAACATTCACGACACCTACTTCGTTGTGGCGCATTTCCACTACATCATGGTGGGCGGCGCGGTGATGGGCTACCTTGGCGGGCTGCATTTCTGGTGGCCGAAGATTACCGGGCGAATGTATCCGGAATGGCTGGCGCGGATTGCGGCGTTTATTCTGTTCATCGGATTCAACTTCACGTTCTTCCCGCAATTTATTCTGGGAATTATGGGAATGCCGCGGCGGTACCACACGTACCCGCCGGAATTTCAAATTTACAACGTGATGTCCACGGCGGGGGCGTCGATTCTGGCGGTCGGCTACCTGTTGCCGATGGTGTATCTCACCTGGGCGGCGTTTTATGGAAAAGTGGCCGGCGAAAATCCGTGGCCCGCGACTGGCCTGGAGTGGAAGACGCAATCGCCTCCGTTGACTGAGAATTTCGACGTAACACCGGTTGTGACGTGGGAGGCTTACGACTTCCACAACCGGCCGGATCTGGGGCTGGATGTTCCGAATGGGAAGGGTTCGCCGGGCGTGGTTGCGCCGGCCCACGGGGACGACTGATTAAGGATGGCCGGGCTGCGGCCCGGAGACAGGCGAGCGGTTGGCGCCTGAACTTGACGGTTAGAGGAGTGCGGAGTGCATCGCACCGGAGCATTGTTCGGGCAGTTCAAGACGCTGGAGCAGCAGAAGGATACTGCCACGCTGGGCATGTGGATTTTCCTGGTGACCGAAGTGATGTTCTTCGGCGGGATCATGCTGGCGTACACGATCAACCGGCACACGTACTTCCACGCGTTCGCGATGGG
>DASSGJ010000094.1:0-17064 GCA_035693545.1 Candidatus Acidiferrum sp. | reverse complement strand
TCGCGATCGCGTAGGGGATTGGCCACGTGAAAACCGAGTTCGCCGGATTGGCGGGTGCCGAAGAATTCGCCGGGGCCACGAATCAGCAAATCGGTTTCGGCGATTTCGAAGCCGTTGGTGGTGCGGACCATTGTTTCCAGGCGGGCGCGGCCATCGTCGGTCATGCGCGGCGGCGCCACCAGGATGCAATGCGATTTCTGGGCGCCGCGGCCGATGCGCCCGCGAAGCTGGTGCAATTGCGCCAAGCCAAAACGTTCGGCGTGTTCGATGACCATCACGGTGGCGTTTGGCACGTCCACACCGACTTCGATCACTGTAGTGGCCACAAGAATCTGCACCTCATTCCGCCGGAAGCGCTGCATCACGTCGTCTTTCTCTTCGCTGGACATCCGCCCGTGCAGCAATCCTACTTTCAATTTTGGAAATACGTCTCTTGAGAGGCGCTCGTACTCTTCCATCGCGGCCTTCAATTCGAGTTTGGACTCCTCGATGACCGGGTAAACGATATAGCCCTGGTGCCCGGCTTCGACCTCGCGACGCAAAGATTCCCACACGCCGGGAAGATGTTTTTCCGTGGTCATGTGCGTCTCAATGGGCGTGCGGCCCGGTGGCAATTCATCGAGCACGGAAACGTCCAGGTCGCCGTAAAGAGTCAGAGAGAGCGTGCGTGGAATCGGCGTGGCGGTCAGTACCAGCACGTGGGGCGCGAAGCCGGTCTTCGCGGCTTTGTCCATCAGCCGTTTGCGTTGCAGCACGCCGAAACGGTGTTGCTCGTCAATGGCCACGAAGCCAAGCCGCGCGAAATCCACTTCGTCTTCAATCAAGGCGTGCGTGCCGATCACCAGGCGCGCTTCTCCGTTTCGAATGCGTTCACGGGCGGCCGCTTTTTCCGCCGGCTTCAATCCACTGATCAGAAGTTCCGCGGTGTAACCGCCGGGCGCAAGAATGCGCCGAGCCGAAAGAAAATGCTGCACGGCCAGAATTTCCGTTGGGGCCATGAGCGCGGCCTGGCAGCCGTTTTCCATGGCGATCACGGCGGCTTGCATGGCTACAATCGTTTTGCCGCTGCCGACGTCGCCCTGCAGCAGGCGGTTCATCGGCACGGGTTTTTCGAGGTCGGCGGCGATTTCGGCCAAGACGCGCTTCTGCGCGCCTGTGGGCTTGAAGGGCAGAATGCGCTTCAACGCCTCGCGCACCTTGTCTTCGCGCACGCGAAACGCGATGGCGTTTTCCTTGCGCTGGGCCTTGCGCCCCAGCGCCATACTCAGTTGATACAGGAAAAATTCTTCGAAGATGAGCCGCTGTTGCGCGGGCGAGCGGAAAAGATTCAGCGCCTCGAGAGATTCGTCGGCGGGAGGAAAATGCGTATGGATCAGAGCCTCGCGCCGTGAAGGATAGTGCAGCTTTTCCCGCAGCTCCGGTGGAAGCACATCCGGAATGGTCGAATCCAGATTCTGCAGCGTGTTATAAATCGCGCGGCGAATCATCCGCGAACCAAACGTGCCGACGGCCTCATAAATCGGCACGATGCGGCCCATCTCCGTCGAATCCACTTCCTCGCCGCTCAGCACTTCGATCTGCGGATTAACCATTTCGCGACGGGCCGGGCGCAGTTTGTCGATTTCGACTTTCCCGTGCAGGATGAGCTGCTGGCCGGGCTTCAGCCGGTCTTCCAGATAGCCGCCGTGAAAAAACTTGCAGGGCAATGAGCCGCTGTCGTCCTGGACAAGCAGGTGATAGATGGCGTCGCGGCCATACATTCCACGCACGGCTTGCCCACTCATTACGCGGGCGCGCAGCGTGTAGGTGCCGCCGGGTTGGACATCTTTAATTTGAGAAAAATGAATGCGGTCTTCGTAGCGGAACGGCAGGTAATTCAGCAAATCTTCAAGAGTGTGAATCCCGCGTTTGGCGAGGAGTTCGGCGCGATTCGGGCCGACTCCCTTGACCATGCGCACTTCGGTTTGCAGGCTGTTGGGCATCCTTCCTTCTTTATATCATCCCGGCCTAAGCTTCGCTTTTCGTGAAACTTGCGCCATCGGCATGCGTATCGTTAGAGTGGGCTGTCGCGGTGTGTTCAAGCGCAGGAGGCTGCTTTGGCGGATGCACGTTTGACGGGGTCGGAAAAGCGCGCGCTGATTCTGTGGGTGATTTGCGGTGTATTTGGCCTGCTGTTCGCGCAGCGCTATTTCTTCCGCGCTTTCCCGGAAGCGGCGGTGGATTTCAAGGTCTCGCGCACCGAAGCACAGTTGCGCGCCAGGAATTTCGTTCAGGGCCTCGGGGAAAACCTGGATGGCTACCAGTCCACCATCACCTTCCAGGTGGACGACAACGCCAAAACTTATCTGGAACGCGAACTCGGCCTGCAGGAAGCCAATCGCCTGATGTCTTCCGAACTGAACATCTGGTTCTGGGAAGTCCGTTTTTTCAAGCCGCAGCAGGAAGAAGAATTTCAGGTGCGGGTAAACCCCGCCGGGAAAGTGGTCGCATACAGCCACAAGATCGAAGAAGCGCGCGGCGCGAAATCGTTGAGCCGCCAGGAAGCGCTCTCCGCAGCCGAACAGTTTCTGCGGACTAAAGCCGGCGCGAGCCTGGACAATTGGAATTTCCTGGCGGAGGAAGCGAATTCGGAGACGCGCCCGAACCGGCTGGACTGGTCGTTCACCTGGGAACGAAAAAACTTCAAAGCCAAGGATGCGCCGTACCGGCTGGTCGTGGGTCTCCAGGGCGACCAGATCGGCAGCACACAGGAATTTCTGCAGGTTCCGGAAGAGTGGACGCGCTCGTACCAACATCTGCGCTCCACCAACATTTTTTATAACCAGGTTGCGCTGATTCCCTACGGTTTCCTGCTGGGCGCGGCGCTGTGGCTGGGGATTTCCCTGATGCGCCAGGACAAAACTTCCTGGGGCGCTGCGCTGAAGCTTGGCGCGCTGGTGGCCGTTCTGTTTTTCCTGATGCAAGCGAACGACTGGAACTCCGTCCGGGCCGGCTACGACACACGCCAGGCATACTCAAGTTTTGTTACCGGGCAGTTGGCCAAATTGCTTCTGGAGGCGCTGGCCACAGGACTGATGGTCGCGCTGGTTCTGCCCGGCGGCGAACCGCTCTATCGCGCCGCGCAACCCGCCCGATTGCGTTTGTACCAGGCATTCAGCCGGCGCGGGATTCGTTCGAAGGAATTCTTCAGTTCTTCGGTGGTCGGCATTTCGATGGCGGCCGCGCACATGGGATTCATCGTGTCGTTCTACCTGATTGGCGGAAAGTTCGGGGTCTGGGCGCCGCAGGATTTAAGTTATTCGGACGTGGTGAATACGTCTTTCCCATGGATTGCGGGCGTTGCCATCGGCGTGATGGCGGCGACCAGCGAGGAATTTCTCTTTCGGCTCTTCGCGATTCCCTTCCTCGAAAAAATGACTGGCTCGCGCATCCTTGCCGTGATTCTCCCCGCATTTTTCTGGAGCTTTCTTCACAGCGCATATCCCCAGGAACCCGGATACATCCGCGGCATCGAGGTGGGGCTGATCGGCATCCTCGCGGGAATCGTGATGTTGCGCTGGGGAATTGTGGCGACGCTGATCTGGCATTACACGGTGGACGCTTCACTCGTCGGCTTGCTGCTGATCCGCTCGGACAATTTGTATTTCAAGATTTCCGGCGTGGTCGTAGGACTCGCCGCAGTTGCGCCGCTGGCCTGGTCCGGCATCTCCTATCTGGCGCGCGGAAGTTTCGAAGCGGTGGACGACCTGCTCAACGCCGCTGAGCCGGTTGGAGAAATCTCGCTTCAGCGGCAACCAGAAGTTGCGGCGGAGACAACGCTTACTTCCCGGCGCTATGATCCGCTTACCACGGGAACGATTGGTTTTCTGGCCTTGTGCGTCATCGTTGGCGGGTCGCTGGCTTTTGCGTTCAAGCGAGAGAAAATCGGCGATTACCTGCACTTGTCCGTGAACGGGCGCGTGGCGGTCACCCGCGCGGATGCGGTGATGCGCGAACACGGCTTCGATCCGAAAAGTTTTCACAGTGCCGCGCAATTCGTGGACGCAACCAACCCTCTGGCAAACGAATACCTCCGGCGCAGGCTTTCCATAGCCCAGATCAACAGCATTTACGCGGAACGCGTGCCGGGAGCTCTCTGGCGCGTGCGTTATTTCCGCGATTCCCAGCCGGAAGAGTTTGCGATCATTCTGAAACCCGACGGCTCGCTGCATGCCTTTCGCCACACGCTGGCAGAAGCGGCGAACGGCGCGAATTTGCCTAAGGACGAAGCGCAAGCCATTGCCGAAAAATTCCTGCGCGAGAAAAAGCAGAATGACCTGAGCGGCTGGAAGCTGGTGGAAGCAAACTCCGACAAGCGCCCCCACCGCACCGACCACACGCTGACCTGGCAGCAGATTGCGCCGCTCGATCCGGAAACCGCCGCGGCCAAGGACTCCACGGACCATGCGTTCGCGCGCATGGACGTGCAGGTGCTCGGCGACGAGCCCGTCAACTATCGCACGTACATTAAAATTCCCGAGGAGTTCACCCGCAAACAGGAAGAGTTGGGTTTGCCGAGGACGCTCTTCACGATCGGGGTATACGCGCTGTTTCTGGCTCTGGCGATCTGCGTTCTGGTTTTCTATTTCCTGCGCTTGCGTTCGCAGCCCGCCGGAACCGTCCCGTGGCGCCGATTGACACTGTGGGGCCTTGCAGGCGGTGGAGTATTTCTCATTGGATTCCTGCTCGGCAAGGGCACCCCTACCCTGATCATGCAGTATCCGACGGCGATTTCTCTGCGAATATTCTTCGCAACATTCGGAGTGGGGATCTTTCTTATCACGGCAGTCATTGCCGGGGGACTGGTGCTTCTCTTTGGCCTGGCGTGGTCGTTCGGGGCACGCGCCTTCGGTTCCGAGAAAATCCCGACGTGGTTCGGGATGCCGGCGGAATATTATCGCGACGCGTTTTGCATTGCGGTGGGAGGGACCGGTCTTCTGGCCGGCTTGCGGCGCGTGCTGTCCACAGCCGACGCCTGGTGGCCTACGATCCACCGGGCGTTGCCGGCCGGCTTTGGCGAGTCGTTTGACGCGCTCTATCCGGCCGCGGGCTTAATCGCAGGGGCAATCGTGAGAGGACTGCTGATCACCGGAACAGTCGGCCTGGCAGGTGCGTTTCTAGGGGCAGAGTTACGCGTACGTTGGCTGAGGCTGGCGCTCTTCCTTGCGCTGGCGGCGTCGTTCGTTTCCGATTGGGGGAGTTCCGGCGATTTCCTGAAACAGTTCCTCGCGTCGGCATTGATTCTCGGCGTCGTCATCTTCGGGTTCCGGCGAGTGGTGCGCTTCAATCTGCTGGGATGCTTCCTGGTGGTCGTAAGCGGGGCGCTGTTGGGAGGGGCGATAGAGCTGGCCAGCCAGTCGAATGGGTTCTATCGCTCACAGGGGCACCTGGTTCTGGCGGCGCTGGTGCTTCTGCTGGGCTGGCCGTTGCTGGCTTGGCGAATGGGATTCCGAAAGAACTTAGTAGCCTAGACGAGCGTATATACCTGGGGAGCATTTCGGGCATCGAACCAGGGGAGTGGTCCCGGGTGGTTGCGCTTGTATCTTTGAGACCCTGCTTACAAACGCAGGCTTCAGGCGTCCAACAGTGTATCGGTTGTGTAGCCTGAAACCTGGCCGTTGGCCGATTTATTAAGGTCTCTTGTTTCATTAGGTTACACGAGAGTCGGCAGAGAGAAACAAGCGATGGCTCTACCCCGTTTGGCTTTTGCGTTGGCAGACGACAGCGGCCGGTCCGGCACCCCTGGTGCTGCACTGGCATCGGGGACCTCCTTGGCCCAACTTGAAGAGCGCGCCCTTGTCCAGGAAGCCCAGGCGGGCAGCCGCCTGGCGTTTGAGGAACTTGTCCGCCGCTATGACCGCGACGTGCTCCGCCTGGCCTTGAACCTGATGAAACGGACCGAGGACGCCCGGGACGTCTACCAGGAAGCCTTCCTGAAGGTCTACCGCAACCTGCACCGCTTCCGCTTCGAATGCAGCTTTTACACTTGGCTCTATCGCATCGTCACCAACGTCTGCCTCGACCACCTTCGCCGCCGCCAGGCCCGCCCTGAGGACCAAGCTCCTGAAATGCATGCCGCGCATTACGAAGAGGGCATCACCGATTTCTTTGAACGCCAGAAGGAGCAGCGCCCCTCCTCCGACCCGGAGCGCCACCTGATCGGACAGGAAATCAAGAAGCGCCTGGCTTGCGCGATGGAGCGGCTGTCGCCCCGCGAGCGCGTGGTTTTCGAGATGAAGCATTACCAGGGCTTGAAGCTGCGCGCCATTGGCGACGCACTCGGTACCAGTGAAGAAACCGTCAAGAACTCGCTCTTCCGGGCCACTCGGAAGCTCCGCAGCCAGCTGGGAGAACTCCGATGACGCCCGCCGAACAGAAGAAAATTTGTGAACAGGTGGCGCCGCTGCTGGTGTTTTATGCCTGCGGCGAACTGGATAGCAGCGAACTCGCCCTGGTTCAGCAGCACCTGGCCGTTTGCGCGGCGTGCAGCGCGCAACTCTCCGAAGAAAAGGATTTGCAGGCTCTCCTCACTTCCCTGCCGCAGGATGCCGACCGGCTGGATTCCGCCGGCGTGTTGCTTTCGCAATGTCGCAGCGAACTGGCGGAAACCCTCGACGATCTGGTCCGGCCGCCGGTTCTGGAAAAGACTCCGGTGTTCGGCGCGTTTCGACGCTGGATGGCATTGCGCCCTGCCTGGAGCGGCGCCGTGCTGGTGGTGATGGGACTTCTAATCGGCGTCCAGACTTCTCAGTGGTATTTTGCGCGCAACGCGGTGAATCCGCTGGATGAGGCGGTTAATGTTCGCCCGGGCCCGCATTTTTCCGATGACCAACTTTCGAAAGTTGCCGGAATTAATTTCTCGCCGTCCACGGGTACCGGTGGGCAAAACGTTCGCGTGCTGCTGAACACCGAACAGCCAGTGGAACTGACGGGCAGCCTCGACGATTCCGATGTCCGCCACGTAATCACGTACGTGGTGAAGAGCGGCGATCGCTTTGATCCCGGCATGCGCCTGGATTGCCTGGAAGCCCTGAAGTTGCATTCAGGAGATTCCGAAGTTCGCGATGCGCTGCTGACGGCGGCGCGCAAGGATCAAAATCCCGCGGTTCGCCTGAAGGCCCTCGAGGCGTTGCGCGATTCCGCTTCCGAAGATGCCGTGCGGGCTGTACTGTTCGATACCCTGAGGCACGATTCAAATCCCGGTGTCCGCGTGGAAGCGGTTAATCTTCTGGTAGGCTCACTGGAAAAATCGGGTAATGGAGACACCATGCCCGCGATACCGCCGGGAATGCCGCCCATGCCGGACGGAAGCGCGGTTCCGGCCATGGCCGGCGGGAAAGCGCATCAGGTGTCCATGACGGGTGTGATCATGACTTTGGAAGAGCTGCGGCGCAGCGACCCCAGCAGTTACGTTCGGCTGCGCAGTGCCGCCGCCCTTCGCCAACTTAGCGCGCGTAACGACCAGTAACGCGGCGCAACGGATTTGCTTTACGATGCCGGACCGATGAATGCGATTCCCTTCGTGAACGTTTGTCGAAAATATTTGCCGTGGCTGATGGTCAGTGGCATGGCCGTGGTTCTCTGCCTCGCCACCTCTTGCGTGCTGTGTCCCGTTTGCAAAGCTGAGAATGCTCCGCCGCATGCCTCCGCCGATCGCACCGGAGAATTGCCTGCGGGCGACGCGCGCACGTTCTCCCTGATTGCAGACATGGGCTCGGTGCACATTCTTCCCCAGCCTGCCGGAGCGCCTCCAACCGTACGCTATACGGTGCATCTCGAAACGGATGCCCACGAACCGCTTTCGCAAACTCTTTTCAGCCGGTATGTCCTGAATTTTCGCAACGTTCGCGGCACGATTACTTTGAACGGCATGCTCCCCCGCTTGCGCACCGTTGCCGGAAGAACTGCCCAGTTTTGGGTGCAGTTCACGGTTTACGTCCCTGCGAGCGTTTCCGTTGAAGTGCATACCGGCGCGGGCGATATTGAAACCGGCGACATCGGGGGCCACGCGTTGCTGGTGACCGAGGGCGGAAACATCTCCGCGGGGCGCATCGGCGGCGTGGATCATCTGGCCAACTTGAATTCGGCTCCTGTTGCCAAGATTGAGACCCAGGGCGGGCACATCACCGTTCTCGACGTCGCTGGAGACCTCGACGCCTTCACCGCCGGCGGCTTTATTCAGGCTCGCGACGTGGCGGGCAACGCCAAGATTCGCACCGGCGGCGGGCACATTCGCGCGGCCCACATCCGCGGCACCGCGCAACTCGAAACGGACGGCGGGAATATCACGGTTGGCGAAGCAGGCGCACTGGTTGGCGTGCGCACCGGCGGAGGACAGATCGATTTCGGCGAAGTGCACGGCTCCGTTCACGCGGAGACGGGCGGAGGCGGCGTTCGCGTGATGTATGTTTCCGGACCCATGGAAGTGGAAACGAGCGGTGGCGGCATCTGCCTGACGCGCGTTTCGAACGTCGTTCGCGCCGCAACCGGCAACGGCACCATCACCGCATGGATCACACCCGATTCCGGCGACTCTTCACGGCCTGTGCGTTTGCCGGGTCCCTCTCAGCTTTCTTCGGGAAGCGGCGATATCGTGGTTTTCCTGCCGCGAAATCTGGCGGCGACGATCGAAGCCAGTGTGGAAAATGGCGGCGCGGATCGTATCGAAGCGGATTCGGCTCTTGGACTGAACATGGAGACGCGCGAAGACGGTCCCGTGCGCGCCTCCGGCGCCTTGAACGGGGGTGGGGCGGTGCTGAAGCTGAAAAGCAACGCCGGTAAAATCCGCCTGCGGTATGTGGACGAACAGATGGCTCTGCGGCAAACGCTGCAGGAAGAGCAGAGGCACCGGCTGGCGCAAAAATTGAGTCAGATGGGATTTGAAGAGCCTGCGCCCGTCGTTGCCACGTCGGAGCAGCAAACGATTACCTGCTCCGGGAATGGTTCGGCTTGGTGGGGTACCTGGAGGGATCGCGTTCAAGTCTGGTTCCGGGGCGGGCTGAGCGAAGAGCCGGAAGAATTCAAGAAGCACCTGATCAGTTCGCCTCCGCCGGATTATCCGCAAATGGCGCGGCGCGCGGGAATCCAGGGTGTGGTGCGTCTGCAGGTGCGAGCGAAAACGGATGGAACGCTCGAAGTGGAAAAAGTTATAGAAGGGGAGCCGGCGCTGGTGGAAGCGGCCCGGGCCGCGGTGCGACAATGGCGTGTGAATCCGGCTGATATCTGCGGGAAGAAGGTGGACGTAATTTCGACCCTGGCTTTTAACTTTCAGCTCCATTAGGCTTTACGAGCGGGGGTCAGCTGGTTCGGGTTTTTCGGTCGTCTCGGGGGTATTCTCGGGGAAGTCCGCGAAGGAGGCTGTATGAAGTTTCGCTCCGCAATCCGTTTGATTGGTCTGACTCTTTCGGTCGCGTCCATGCTTGCGGTTCCCGCGTGTTTCGGCGTCACGCGAGAATTTGCGCAAACCTATCATTTGAAATCCGACGGCACCCTGGAACTGAGCAATATCAATGGGACCGTGCGCATCGAGGGCTGGGACAAGGATGAGGTAGAGGTGCGCGCCGTCAAGACCACCACGGACAAGGAATCCAAGCTGGATCTTGTCTCGATTGACGTGAACTCCAGCCCGGACAGCCTTTCGATTTCCACGCGGTACCCCTCGGAAGAGGGCGTGGAAGTCGCCGTCGAATACACCGTACATGTGCCGCGGCACGCGCTCTTGAAACACATTAATACTGTGAACGGTACCTTGCGGGTGAAGGACCTGGAATCGCTTGGCGACCTGCACACGGTCAACGGAAATATCGAAGTTTATGAGAGCAGCGGCAATTTGCACGCGCACACGACCAACGGCAACGTCTACGTGGAACTGAAGCATCCCGCGGACTTGCATGGCACGCAGGCCGAAACCACCAACGGTTCCGTGCTGCTGGCGATCCCCGCAGACTCACAAGCCGACCTGGAAGCCCGCTGCATGAACGGCAGCTTCTCCACCGAGCTTCCCTTCGTTATGGAAGGGGCGATCCAGCCGCGCATCCTGAAGGGACGGCTCGGCAAGGGCGGCGCCCCCATTCGCCTGGGAACCGTGAATGGCGCCATCCGCGTGGTCGCGCTCCGGTCGACCATTTAGCTTCTCCTGCGTCTAAACAGGCGAAGGAGAAATCACCATGATTCAACGGCAAATGTGGACGAGCCTCGGCTTGGGCGCGTTGAGCATTGTTCTCATCGCCCTCCCGGGATCTTCCAATCAAACAAAAGAATCCTCTAAAACCGCGCAATCCTGCCAATCTTCACCCCAGGAAATTTCAAAAGTTCGGGTCCAGGTAACTCCCGATGTGGAAATACAAGCGGAGCCGCTGGATAACGACATGTATGTCATGGTCAACGATCTTGGAGACCGCGACACCCTGGTCCGGGATTTCGACGATCCCAAAATTGCAACCGACGACGACAATTTTCAGATCTTCATGGGCGCCGGCGGCGGCTGGCTGGGCGTGGGCGTTTCTGAAGTTTCCGCCGAGAAGGTGAAATCCCTGAAATTGCCGGAGGAGCGTGGCGCGCTTCTCGGAAAGATTGTTCCCGACAGCCCGGCGGCCAAGGCCGGCCTGAAAGAAAATGACGTGGTGCTGGAAATCAACGGCCAACGCATCGAGGGCACAGAACAGTTCCGGCGCATGATTCACGAAATACCCGCCGGCCGCACCGCGAACCTGACCGTGTGGCGCGACGGGCGGTCGCAAAACATCAAAGTCACGATAGCAAAGCACGAAGCCGGCAACATGAAGGTGTTCGCGGATGGGCCAAAATCCTTCGCTTTCAAGATGCCCACTCTTCCGGAAATGCCGGACTTGTCCGGACTCGAACACCTGCGCTCGTTCGCAATGATTTCTCCGGGGCGCCCGCTGCTCGGCATTGACGCGGAGAATCTGAAGGGCGAATTCGGCAATTACTTTGGCGCGCCCGATGGAGAGGGCGTCCTGGTGCGCGGTGTATTCGCAAACTCCGCCGCGGCCAAAGCCGGATTGAAAGTGGGCGATGTGATTACCAGCCTGAACGGCGAGCGCATTCACAACGCCAGCGAACTGCGCGAAAAGCTGCTGACCAGCCACGACGCGAAGAGCATCAAGCTCGGTATCCTCCGGAACAAGAGTGAGCTCACCTTGTCCGTGGAACTGCCGCAACAGAAAGAGGAAGAGGAGCCTTTCCTTTCGGAACGCACCCATATCTGATTCCACTGCAGACACAACGGCCCGGCTCAGACTTATTCGGAGCCGGGCCTCCCTTTTACAACCACTTTTTACTGGGCGTAGCCGCGTAATCCGGCTTATCCATCCCGCCCATACTTTCGCATAAGCCGGAACGGCCGCTTGATCGATTCCCAGACACGCGAACCCCGGTCCTCGTTTCCTTCGGCCCAGTCTTCCTCCGTTGGAGATAGCGAAAGCCTCACCAGATATGCCATCCCCTCAAGGCCGCCGCCTGCCATTTTCTGACGGAATAGAGCTCTCTGAATCAGCGGCGGTGGATTGTAGCCCGCTGAGGGCAACCAACTCTCCACCTGCCGCACCAGATCGATCGCTGCGCGGTCGGCTTTCGCGTTTGCAGCCATTTCCGCGGGCACCGGGACGCCCAGAAGCGATTCGGCGAGCAGAAGGGCCACGTTCACCATCCGCACGGCTCCCACGTCTTTCGCGGCCTGCACTACGCGCTCCCAGACAATCTCCGTGTGCCGCGCCACAATCGCCGCAATGTCCGCCGGCCACATCAGCCGCTCCCAGAAATGCTTCGCACCGTGGATGCAGTTGAGCACGAACTCATCTTCGAGAGAGAGCGCGGAAACTTCCCGGCCTTCCAGTGATATGCGTCGCTGCCGCGCAAACAGATCTTCGATCCGCATGGAGCGCGGGTAGTAACGAAAGGTCCTCTCTGTGTGGAGTTCCACAAGCTGCTGCCCACCGGACCTGCGGAAGAGATACTCGCCGGGAATCTTCCCCGCAAGAATGGCGGCTTCCGGTACATCGGCATCGAAGGCGAGCCCGGCCAGAATTCTGGAAGCGGGGAGTATCGAAGTGTCGCGCACGAGCAGATCGAGATCCACGTAACTCCGCACGGCCGGATCGCCGTAAGCCAGAAGCGACACAATCGGGCCCTTCACCAGAATGGTCTTTATGCCCGCCTGTTCAAAGGTATCGAGAATGCGAAAAAGTTCCGCGGTCATGCTCAGGGTAAAGATGTGCTGTGCATACATCCTGCTCTGGAGTTTTGCCCAGGCCTCGGCGGGCATTCCCGCGTGGCCGCTCTCCTTAAGGCGCCCGGTTACTACACCCAGGACGCCGTGCTCTTCGGCAAGTTCCAGCGCCAGGCTCCAGTCAAGCTCCGCTGTCAGCGCAGAGATTTCACCGGCTGACGATGGCGCAGGTGAAACGCATGCGAGGAGAAATTTCCATTCGCGATCGAAAGGCTTGGCGCCAAATGGAGAGAAGTCCGTCAGACATTGCTCCTGAAACGACGTTTGCCAGTGTACACCGGCAATTTAGCCGCCGACAGGAGTCGCAGGCTGGAAATATCCTCTGGCAAGTCGTTGAGAAGAATTCCTTAAGTGGTGGCAGCGACGAGACGCGCCGTGGTGGGTAATGTTTGGATCTGAACCAGGCCCGCCAGACTGGCCTTCCGAGAGAGCAGATTGGCCGATGGAATTCCAGTACGCGCGAAAGATTTTTCGCAATCCTGCGACGATGGCCCGCGCATGTTTCCTTCCATATAAGCCAGTCCGGGGCACCGCGTGCAGGTCCCTCCATGCGCGCACTGAGAGCAGCTGGTCATATCCCGCAGCTTGATTGACCTTACTTCCTCGAACTGAGGAGAATGGCGCCAGATATCCAGGAATTTCGACGTCCGCACGTTGCCCGTCGGGAGCGGGAATTGGACGCAGGGATAAACATCGCCATAGGGAGAGACGTAGCACGCCGTGTGGCCGGCGCTGCACGGCAGGCTGTCCAGATCATCTTCGCTGACCTTCGGGGGCGGCGCGCAGAACTCTTCCGCGTTTCCAATCAGGCTTTCGTCACGAAACACCTGCACGAGTTCGGAGTGGTTGAGCCCCAGCGCCAGTAGCGAGCGGTCCCCATCCATTTTCGGAGTGATGGTGGGGTCCATGGTCACCCCAACGCCGAGCTCTTCGCCCAGCGCTTTCACGCCCGGGTAGTCGCTGATGTTCCGGAGCATGAGGGCGTTTGCGATCGAAACGTTTAAACCTTGCGACTTCAGGAAACGAATCGCATCCACCGAGCGTTGCAGCGAACCCGCTACCTTGGTAATAGCGTCATGGACTTCGGGACGGTGGGAGTAAATGCTGATCTGAATGGAATGCACACCCAGCGCGCGGAGGCGCCTGGCTTCTTTCTCCCGGATCAACATCGCGTTGGTCTTAAGTTTGATGCTGAAAAGCAGGGCGCGGGCGTGTTCCAGGATCTCGAAGAAATCCTTGCGCAGCATGATTTCTCCGCCGCTCAACGTCAGGAAAAGAACGCCTGCTTCCGCCAATTGATCAAGGAGGTTTTTGATTTCCGCGGTGGTCATTTCGCCATGGTCGTCATGGTCGAGATAACAATGAACGCACCGTTCGTTGCAGCGGTAGGTAAGGTCCAGCTGAACGCTCAGCGGAACCCCAAGCTCGAGGGCGCGGTTGCTGATTTCCTGCATCAACCCGGTCATGGTGTCTCCCGCGGCGGGGAGGCCGGCCGCACGATAGGCTGGTCGGACACGAGCAGGATGCCGTGACTCGACAGCTCCTGCACCAACTCTTCGGCGTCTTTCAATGCTACCTGGGGCGTGACTTCGAACTCCGCGCAAACTCGATCGGCGATAATTTCGTCGAGGGGAGTGCGGCCGTCCGCTGCCTCCCAAATCACGGTAGCGACCTCATTGAGGGAAAACACGCGGGGATCGCCCGCGGAGATAATTACCATTTCCTCGCCCAGCAGGCGGGCTGCGGTTTGGGAACTCCGCGCGATATAGCATTTCCCGCTCAAGCGATCATCTCCCACACGCGTGCATCCGGCAAAAACGTCAACTGGCGCACCGGCACTCGATCCGTGAAAGCACACGCGGCGTGGAATACCGACTGAACAAGTTTGGGATCCCGCGCAAAAAATAGAATGTTCGCAAGCAGGCCGCGTGCGGCGTCCGCGGGGCTTATAGGTTCGATCTTGTTTTCGCGGCCCTGTACCAGGAGGTAGAGCGCCCCGAGTGGTGCGCGTATGTTCTCACCCAAGCGAGCCAGTTCACCGGTAAACGGCGTGCCGAACGCGTAGTAGTCGTCATTCAGCCTGCGTACATAAGATATTTCGTCAGTGAGCAGCGTGGCGTCCGCCGGTGCCAGTCGCGCGATGGTCGTTTTGCCCGCACCCGAGAGCCCGGCAAAAAGAAATGCGCGCCCATTGCGCACAGCGCTGGCGGCGTGGACCAGGAACCCGCCCTCGGTGGCCAATAGTAGCGTGTGCAGGATGCGCAGCACCGAATCGATCGAGTACGGGTTAGCCGTCTGCCGGATGCGGCCTGAAGCGGCCGCAGGGTCCCACTCAGCGCGAAAATCACCACGCTCCATGGACCATCGCCCGGAATCCCAGTGCACGCGCACATCTTCATCCGGGGAAATCGTCTGGGGTGGCATCAATTCGATCTGGAAATCGAAACGCACCTCGCTCGTCGTGCTCACAAAGCCAGCATAGCGTTGTTCCAGGAGCTTCCGAAAGGCGGGATCGTCGGTGTGTAACCGTATGGGTATCCCCCCGATCTCAATCACCAGGGCCGAGCGGCCGATCCCGGCAGCCAGAGGCGTCACCAAACGCCCTCGCCCGCAAGTGCTCGCCAGAATTCCGCCACGCGCAAGTAAATGGACGTCGCCCGGTCAGAGGCGCGCAGCACACGGCAGAGCCATTGTCTTTGCACGTCCGGATGGTCCGCAGGTTGAAATCGTCTTCCGCCCCGCTCAATAAACTTAACACGCCCGAGCAACTCGTCCGGGGAAACTGGAGAGTCGTTCTGGGCGACGCGGTCGCCGCGGGTAATCAGATGCGGTGCTTGTGGCCCGCCGGACTTCTCCACGACACGGTGAGTGATGAGCCTGCCGCCGCGCGCATAGAGCACGATTTGCCCAATGGAGATTTCCTGAAAGTTTGTGTGCTGAATGGTGAGGAGGTCACCGGGCTGGACTGCGGGAGTCATGCTGGTTCCTCTGACTCGTACGCATGCCCATCCAGAGTTGCGAACAATCTCTTCGACCAGATCGCTTCCCAAGGCGCTAAATGCCTCGGTGGACTGGTCCCGGCCCGAGAAACCGCGATCTAGGAAGCTTTCCGGTTGTGAGCGCAAGAATGCTGAGTTGCGCTGACTTTCCCGCAGGACAGAGCCATGGTCTCGAAAACGCGCTCCGAACGAACTGTCGGCTTCACATAAGGTTTTTTTGTGGGTGCTTCGGGCGTTTTGGGACTTTCCGGTCTCTGCATGGTTCATTGTAACCCAGACTGTGTGAGCTTGACAGCGCACCCCACACCGGTAACGCCATTACAAGTCGCGCCAATTGCCGAATTGCTTAGATAGGTGAAGTAAAGGCTCGACGCTTGCGCGCTCGCGCTCACGTTGTCGATCACAATTCCGCTGGTGCCTCCGGCGGCGGCCGCAGTCGCGGTGGTTGCGGTAGGGGTGGTGCCAGCCGTGACGTTGAAAGACATGACGCAGCCACTGGCCAGGGCCGGACAACTGATTGGGGGCAACAAGTTGGGACTCGCTTGCACACTGACAAAAATCCAGTCCGTAGTTCCATTGGAGACTTCCGTGATTGGTGAACAAATAGTGCTGGCCGTGCTCATCGCTGTGGCCATCGCGCTGGGGGTGCCCACTACGTTGGCTGCGATCGGGATTCGATACAACGTGGCATTCCCGCCGGGATTCCCGCAGACGTAGAGATTCCCCGTGGGGCTGCCGGCATTGGCCGACGTAAAGTAAATGTTGTCAAAGGAACCATCGAAGAAGGTGTTCCCGGCGCTGGGAATGCCGCTTCCCAACTGTGTTCCGGTGACGGCGCCGTTCCCGGAGGAACCAGCCGCGAAGCCGGTGCTGAATTGCCAGACCGCAGCGTTCGTGCTATTCGCATTCGTATTCGCTGAACCAAAAACGTAGACCGTCCCCGCGGAGGAATCCACGATCGGGGCGTCCACAAAACCACTGCGGAAGGCAATGCGGTTCGACGTAACCACCACACCCGTGGAACTGATCGAGAAAAGAAGCCCTCCCGAATCCCCCACGAAAACTTTCGACGAGGCGGAATCAAAAACGGGACTGCTCAAGATGTTCTTATTGCCATTAGTCAAAACGGGCCACGGGGCGCCAGCCTCAGCCGGAGTTCCACCGAACACGCCGGTAAATTTGTGGACATTGCCGGAATCGTCGCCGACATACAACTCATCCGTGCCGTAATTGTAGAAGGGAGACGATCTGGTGTCTGGAGTCGCTGTGCCGAAGGCAATGTTCGCAACGCAGGAATTGGCAGCGGGGCATGTGCTCCATGCCGCCCCCGCAGCGAGCGTGGTATCAGGTGTCGCAGGTGCATTGAGGGTACCTTGCACCGTGGCGGCGGCTCCAGGCTTCCATTTCAGGATGTGCAGGGTCGCGCCGGCAGCGGCCGTTTCCACATACGCGATTTTGGTTCCGTCGCCGGAGAGAACCGGAGAAGTCAGGACCGTGCCGGTACCGGTGTTGTAGGCCCACTTGACGCTGGGTCCGTTCTGGTTGCAGAAGCCCCCAGTGCTCCCTTGCGTCGAATACAGCTCGTCGAACGCAATGATGCTGGGTTGCGTGCTTGAACCGGCGAGGCTGGTCGTAAACGCCACATAGTCATTTGTGCAACTCGGCGTTGCGTTAATGTCGAATGTGAATTTCGCAGGATAAACCCCTGCCCCTGCTTTGCCTCCGGCGAGCAACGACATGCTCCAGTCAGGGTGTTCCAGATGCCGATGGGAGCGCGGC
>DASSGJ010000093.1:0-7574 GCA_035693545.1 Candidatus Acidiferrum sp. | reverse complement strand
CACCCCCTTCTTTAGCTGTTCGAGCGCGCGTTTGATCGTGGTGTGGATGACGCTTCCAAAACTTAGCATCGCCCGCGGGCCTTCTCTTAACGACCACAAATGGCCGAACAGATATCGCTGCGGACACTTCCGGTAATTCTCCACAGCGGAGGAACTGAGTTTCAACGGCTCGGGCGAGGGAGGGTGGAACACCTCAGCCCAGTCGGCAATGCGTGAGAAGATTTTCGCGGGGGCCTCGGCTGCGGCGAACAGGTCACCGCTCACGGGTCCCGAAGGCTTGTCGATCTCAGGCTTTGGCGGTTTTGGCTTGGGAGCGATTTGCAGGACATCGCGGCGTTTGATGGACGGGTCCATTACGATGTCTTCGATGAAGACGGGAACTTTGCCGCGTTTTTCGCGCACCGTGGTCATTGTCAGCCGATCCTCGGCCCGCGTCAGCGCCACATAGAAGAGGCGGCGCTCTTCCTGAATGTGAAAATCTCCTTCGGGAAGTTCTTCCTTCATCAAGCGGTCGGGAAATTCGAAGAGCGGCGAACGGTCTCGCGCAGGAAAGGCGTTGGAGTTCACGCGCAAGACAAAAACGTGTGGGAATTCGAGGCCTTTCGCGCCGTGCACCGTCATGAGTTGGACAGCGTCGCCGGGCGCGTCGTCTTCGAGGCTTAACGTGCCGCTGGCCTGCTCGAAATAATCCAGGTATTCGAGGAATTCCGGAAGCCGGCGCGTCTCGCTCTTTGGCTCCCAGTCTTTCATGAATTGGCCAAGCTGGTTGATGTATTTGCGATCCTGCGCACTGGCACGTTGGGGAATTTCGAGCCACTCGGTCAGGTCGCCGAAGATTTCACGGGCGGAGCGGCGGCGTATCGTCTTGCGCTGCCCGGCAAGAAATTCGAGCAGTAATTTGAATGCCGCGGAGGAAGGATCAAAGGGCAATTCGCCCTGCGGCGTTTGCAAAGTGTCGTAGAGCGCGGTGCCTTTTTTCTTGCGGGTGCGCTCGGCGAGGCGCACCAGGTCTTCCGCGGTCAGATGCCAGGCAGGCGCGGCGAGCACGCGGGCGCATGCGATGTCGTCGAAGGGCTTGGCAATCAGGCGGAGGTAGGCCAGGACGTCGCGGACAAGGGGATGCTCAAGAATCGAAAGCTTACTGATGACGAACGGAACTTTCCGATGGGAGAGTTGCTCGACGAGATGATCGCGATGCGCGTGCTGGCGATAGAGAACGGCGAAATCCTTCCACCGGCGCCCAGCTTTGTGAATGCGCTCGAGTTCGTCGGCCACCCAAGCCGCTTCGTCTTCGGGAGTTTCCATTTCGACGATGCGGATTCTTTCGCCTTCGCGCTTGTTGGCTTGCAAAACTTTCTTGGGGAATTCGGGGCTGACTTCGTTCATGCCGATGGCTTGGGTGGCGACGCGCAGGATGTTCGGTGTGGAGCGGTAGTTGTCCATCAGCGCGACGCGATAAGGCGTGGAGTCTTGGCCTTCTTTCCAGTTAGCGAAACGCTGCAGGAAAAGTTTGAAGCTGCCGAACGATGCGCCGCGGAAGCGATAGATAGCCTGGTCGTTGTCGCCGACGACAACAATATTGCGGCGTTCGTCGGAAAGGAGATGCAGGAGTTCCAGTTGGGCGATGTTGGTGTCCTGAAATTCGTCCACCAGGATGTGCTTGAAACGCTCCTGCAACTGCCGGCGGCGGGCCGCATCGTTTTTCAGCAAAGTCACCGTTTCGGTGATGAGGCCGTTCAAGGCGACGGCGCGCTTTTCGCGCAGGATCTCTTCGCTGGCGCGGTAGGCTCGCGCAATTTCCTGTTGCAGCGCAACCTGCTCAGCCCGCTCCTTGAAAGTGTCCTCATCGAGAGCGGATTTTTCTTCCTCGAGTTCCCGGGCGAGGAGATCGGCGAACCGCTGATAATCGTCACTGGAAACCAATTCATCCTGGCAGCGCGAAAAAAAACGGATAAAGTCGCTCAGGAATTGGCCGGGTTCCGCAAGCCGGCGGAATTTCTCCAGCTTCAGCCTCGCCAGATTGCGCCGCAACAAAATCCAGTGGTCCACGTCCTCCAGCGGGATCAGTCCGGGATTCACTTCCTTCAGGATTTTTTCGCAAAAGGAATGGAAATTCGCGATGACGACATCTTTGCCCCGTTCACCGGTGCCCTTGGCCACGCGAATTCTCAGTTCAGCGATGGCTTTTTTCGTGTAGGTAAGCGCCAGAATGTTTTCGCCGAGCAGGGAATCGTCGGATTCGAGCAGGTGGCGAATGCGCTCTGTGATAACGCGAGTCTTTCCGGTGCCTGCGCCCGCGATGACCAGCAACGGCCCGTCGCCGTGCGTGATCGCGCGACGCTGCGCATCGTTTAGCTGGAGCGCCCCACTTTCCGGCGATCCCATTTCAAAAAGTGTTTTGGCCATCGCTTCAGCAGGGTAACGCCTTTTGCGGCGAAGGGGAAGCGAAGGAGAAACTTGCTGTGGGAATCACTCCCCGTGATTTCGTTTTTATCGTTGCGAAGCTTCGCCGGACGCGACGCGGACGTTGAAGTCACCAGACTTTTTGCGGGGGATGGTGACGGCCGTCCATTGACCCGCTTGGGCGGCGAAATGTTTCGACAGAAAGGTAATCTGGCCAAGGTGGTTGGAGTAGTGGGCGACCTGCCGGTTGATGGCCTGCATGACGGAATGCGGCTCGGTGCGGATGGTTACGGTGCGCGTGAGGTCCGCGTCGTTCAATGGCTCGAGTGCGTCGAAAACATATTTCCACCCGCTTTCCCAAAGTTCCATCAGTTCCGCGCGCGTCTTCGGCGGTTCCTCGAACTCGGTGTCGCGATTGCGGTCCGGCTTCTCGCCATCGGTGGTTAGAAAATCTCTCCAGCGGGAGCGCATGTTCCCGGCAATGTGTTTCACGATGACGGCGATCGAATTGGACTCTTCATCCAATTTAGTGAACAGGCCAGCGTCGGGGCATTGCGCGATGGCCCGCTCCGTGAGTTTTTTGTAGGAGCGGAAAAGATCGATGGAGTCTTTTATGTAGGAGGTGGTTAGTTGGTGAGCCATGAAGACATTTTGTCCTTTGCGCCGCGCGTGTCAACCATGCGATCTGTGTAATGAATGAACCATTTTGGCCGTATACACGTGTGAGGCCGGAGGGTGACACGGGGAAAGCTGAGGAAAGCTCTTGACTTTCGCTTTTTGTTTGCCTATGATGCTGCCGCCTCGAAACTGCCTTCCTTTAAAGGAGACAATCGTTATGACCATTGGACAATCGATGCTTGGCGAATTTGACCAGGAGATGGCCGGGACGCGGAAGACGCTGGAACGCCTGCCGGATCAGAAATGGAATTGGAAGCCGCACGACAAATCAGGAACTGTCGGCTGGCTTGCCGGCCACATCGCCACCATGCCCGGGTGGATCACGATGACCCTGCAGACCGAGAAATTTGATTACGCGCCGGTTGGCGGCGCCCCGTACGAGCCGCCGAAAATGGAGAACCATCAGCAGGTCCTTGCGGAATTCGACAAGGGCGTGGCGGAAGCCCGCAAAGCGATTGCCGGCGCAAGCGACGCGGACATGATGAAGGATTGGACGCTGCAGGCCGGCGGACAGACCATTTTCACGATGCCTCGCGCGGCTTGTCTGCGCTCCATGATCTTCAACCACATCATTCATCATCGCGCGCAGCTGACGGTTTACTACCGCCTGCTCGGCGTCCCCGTTCCTGGCCTCTATGGACCGAGCGCGGATGAAACCCAGCCTGCGGCGGACGCTGCTGCAAATTAATCCGCATTGTTAAGGGCCGGGGCGGAGCGAAGACGCTTCGCGCCGGCCCTTTCGGCTGACTTTGGCGCAACGCGGTATAATTGTGCTTCTGTCAATCGGGAGGTGGTTTCATGGAAACCCCAGTCATTCTCTCCGCAGTCCGCACGCCAATCGGAAAATTTCAGGGTGGGCTTTCGGGTTTTTCCGCGCCGGAACTCGGCGGAAAAATTGTAGCTGAAGCCGTGCGCCGCGCCGGGCTTGAGGGCAAGCAAGTCGACGAAGCGATTTTAGGCAATGTGGTGCAAGCGGGAATTGGCCAGAATCCCGCGAGGCAGGCCGCGTTGAAAGCGGGATGCGATCCGCGTGTTGCGGCGATGACGATCAATAAGGTTTGCGGTTCTGGATTGAAGGCCGTGGCGCTGGCGGCGCAAGCGGTGCAGCTTGGCGAAAGCGAAATTGTTGCGGCCGGCGGGATGGAGTCCATGTCCAACTGCCCGTATCTGTTGCCGCAAGCGCGGACCGGTTACCGGCTGGGGGACGGCAAGCTGGTTGATTCGATGATCTGGGACGGGTTGTGGGACGCGTACGAAAATTTTCACATGGGGAACACGGGCGAGCTGGTCGCGGAGAAATACAAGATCACACGCGAAGAGCAGGACAAGTTTGCATTTGAGAGCCACCAGAAAGCGATTCGCGCGCGCAAATCGTGTTTCTTTGAGGGGCAGATTCTGCCGATCGAAGTTCCGCAGAAAAAAGGCGATCCCATTGTGATCAAGTACGACGAATCGCCGCGCGAGGACACCACGCTGGAAGCGCTGGCGAAGCTGAAGCCGGCATTCAAGAAGGACGGCACGGTGACCGCGGGCAATGCGCCCGGAACAAATGATGGAGCGGCGGCGCTAGTGGTTACGAGCGAACGAAATGCATCGCGGCTGGGCAAGCAGCCGATCGCGCGAATCGTCGCGCAAGCGGTTAGCGGAGTGGAGCCGAAATGGGTGATGATGGCGCCGGTGGACGCGGTGGAAAAGATTCTCTCCAAAACCGGTTGGGACCGCGAGAAAGATGTAGACCTCGTTGAACTGAACGAAGCGTTTGCGGTTGCGGCGATCGCCGTGACGCGCCAGCTTAAGTTGAATCCGGAAAAAGTGAATGTGAACGGCGGCGCAGTGGCGCTCGGACATCCGATCGGCGCCTCCGGCGCGCGCATCCTGGTTACGCTCCTTTATGAATTGCAGCGCCGCAACTTGAAGCGCGGCATTGCCGCGCTGTGCCTCGGCGGCGGCAATGCCGTTGCGCTTGCCGTTGAGCGCTACTAATCGCTTCGCTCCTTTTAAGTCTTAACTCGCCTTGTGGGCGTGCTCGAACAGCGACTTGGTTTCCATAGCTTGGTTTGTTTCCAGCAAAGTCTTCAGGTTGGAGAGGACCACGGGCCAGCCGCGGGTGATGCCCTTTTCCATTTCCGAGCCGGGCTCGAGTTCGTCGTGGGTTACTTTCAGACGGACAGCTTTTCCGGCGGGCTCGATATCGAAGGTGACTCGTGTGTTCTTCTCCGGGTTTTGTGCGTCGGCGGGGAAAGCCCAGGTGATTACGAGGCGGCGGGGCGGCGTGGACTCCACGACTTTTCCCACCAGCCGGATTTGTCCGGTTGACGCGTCTTCGTGTTTCCAGCCGGAGCCGGGTTTCCAGTCGGAGACGTTCAGGTGGCCCCAATATTTGCGGGTCATTTCCGGATCCATCAGGGCGTTCCAGACTTTTTCCGCGCTCGATGAAATATAAGTGACGTAAACGAACTGAGATTTATTTTTCATAGTCCTTCTGCAGCTCCTCTTTCAAGTCGTATAAGGCCCGCAATCGAGAACGTTCAAACTTTCCAATCCAGCGTTCGTAAATCTCGTGAATGGGGACGGGATTCAGGTAGTGGAGCTTCTCGCGTCCTCTCCAGACGGTGACCACCAGGTTGGCGGCCTCCAGCAGTTTCAGGTGCTTGGTGGCGGCCTGGCGGCTCATGTCGAGATGCGTGCACAGGTCGCCGAGCACCTGGCCGTTGTCCGCGCGCAAGAGGTCGAGCAGCTTGCGGCGGTTGGAATCGGCGAGAGCCTTGAAGACCCGGTCCATCCTCACGGGAAGGATAATAGGCAACCAAATGGTTGCATGTCAAGATGAGATTTTTTGAGCGAGGGAGAGATCTGGCGTGTGAGAGTTCAGCCACAGGCAGGAAAATTCAAGAAAAGCAGATTCCTCACCCCGTTCAAAAGGCGAACGGGGTTCGGAATGACGAGTGTTTGAGTTCGAGGAATACGAAGAATGCGACGAATGCGACGAATGCAGTTCAAGCCTTGCGGCGCGGGTTTGGGCGGGGAACCCAAGACCCACACGCAGAGTCGGCGTGTGGGGCACCCGGGGGTGGGGTTCGACAGCTACGTCGTGGGAGTGGGTTTGGGTTGGGCCAGATCGGTGGCGCAGTAGGGGCAGAACTTGTCGGTGTCGGAGACTTCGCGCTGGCATTGGGGGCAAGCGGGATGGAGATTGCATTTGCAATTGGGGCAGAAATTGAACCGGGCATTGACGCTGGTGGAGCATTGCGGGCAGGTGAAGGGAAGCGGCTCTCGAACAAGCAGATAGATGATGAAGCCAATGAAGAAATAGCCTCCAGAGAGTATAAGAACGAGAAGTGTCCACAGCGTGGGATTCATGCCACGGCGCTTGGCGTCGCGATAGACATAACCGAGCGAGAAAAAAAGCATAGATAGGGCGACTCCGCCCAAGGTGAGGAGACAGCCAAGCTCAAAATTGGAAAGGTCCGGGTCGTGGCGGAGCGATTCATCGGGGAATATGGGCCCATTGGTTTCGAAGCCATGATGATTGACGGAGAAGCCGATGATCAGGGCGAGGATGTAGAGAAAGAGGCACAGCACGACGAGCCACTTCGGGATGATGCGGAGTTCATCGCGGAAGCGGATATTTTCGCGCTTGCGGCGGAAGCGAATGAGGCGAAGACGTTCTGAGAATGCGTCGGACATGTGATTTTCCTTTTCTGTGCAACAACTAAAATCGTTTTTCTACTAAATTCTGGCCCGCGGTTTCGAGGCTCGGGTCCACCTCACCGGGGAAGGCGGCCTACCCTTCGTAATACTCAGGGTAAGAAGCCGCCCCTACATTCGGAGCCTGGCTCAAATTTTGTTGCTCCATTCCGCGGCCAGGGCTTTCTGGTGGAGGATGATCGCGGCTGCGAGCAGCGGCGGCACTGTCCACCAGAGAACGAATCCAAATTCCAGCGCGAGCTTGGGCACGCCGAAGTTGGCGCCGAGCCATGCGAACGCGCGCCAGACGAGCGGGGCGCTGAAGACACCGAGCAGCCAGCTTGCCGCGGTGACGGCCCAAAGCCAGAAGCTGCCCCCTGCAGCAGGTGAAGATTGCTGCGCCCGCAGGCGGACGCGGAGTTGCGTGCGAGCTGCGAGATCCCGCGGGACGCTGACCGGCACGGCACGCAAAGCGCGCAAGACATTTTGTGTTGCAACTGCTTCCTGCGCACAGTCCGGGCACGCAGCAAGATGTCCGCGGAGCCAGGCTTCGTCGGCGGGACGCAATCCTTCGACGATGGACTCGGCAAGGAGCTGGTGGGCGCGTTCGTGGAGGTTTTCGTTCATGCGGCACCTTCCGTCATGGCGGTTTTCAGCGCAGCCAGGCCGCGGTAGAGGCGCGACTTCACGGTGGAAATGGGTGTTGCCATGACCGCGGCAATTTCTTCGAGGCCCAGCTCTTCGCTGAAGCGCAGCAAGAGGACTTCGCGATAATAAGCAGGGATTTTCAGGAGCGAAAGCTGAAC
>DASSGJ010000092.1:0-4303 GCA_035693545.1 Candidatus Acidiferrum sp. | reverse complement strand
CTTTCTTGCGGGAACGAGCTGGTCGCCGGACGGAAAATCGATCGCCGTGCTGTTCACGGAAAACGCTACGCGAGAAGCGGGGCCGCTGGTTGCCGAAACGCCCGAAACCGGGGAGATCAAAGACGCCTTCTTTGAACAGAGACTGGCCGTCGTCGACGCCGCGAGCGGGAAGTTGCGGCAGGTCACCCCGGCCGACACCTACATTTACGAATACGACTGGGCGCCAGACAGCAAGAGCATCGTTCTGACTGCGGCCAAGGGGAATGGTGACAGCAACTGGTACATCGCGGAACTGTTTGCAGTGGATATCGCTTCCGCGGAGATGCAATCGCTCTACAAACCCAAACTACAAATCGCCCGACCTGTCGTCTCCCCAGACGGACAGAGCGTTGCCTTCATTGAAGGGCTGATGAGCGACGAAGATTCCGTGGGCGGCGACGTGTTTTTGATTTCGCGCAAGGGCGGCGACCCGGTGAACCTGACGCCGGAACGCAAGGCGTCCGCGGTTGTGGTGGCGTGGACCAGCGACGGGAAGCTCATCGACATGGAAAATGTGGACGGGCAATCCAGCGTGGCGCGGATTGACCCGGACACCGGACAAATTAACTCTCTATATCTTGCGCCGGAAACGCTGACCAGCGGCTTCTGGTCCACCAGTCTTTCCCTGACTCCCGACGGCAAGACCGCAGCATTCGTGCGCAGTTCATTCCAGGATCCGCCGGAAGTCTGGGCCGGGCCGATCGCTGCATGGAAACAGGTGACGCACCGGAACTCGGGCGTAAAGCCGGAATGGGGAGAAGCGAAGAGCTTGCACTGGACGAATGGAGGCTTCGACGTGCAGGGCTGGTTGATCTATCCGAAAGATTTTGATGCGTCGAAGAGTTATCCGCTGGTGCTGAGCGTGCACGGAGGTCCCGGCATCGGAGTCCAGCCCAATTGGCCGAGCGCTCATTCCTACCAACTGGCGTTGCCCGCGCACGGCTACTTTTTGCTGCTGCCCAATCCGCGCGGGAGCTTCGGGGAAGGCGAAGCGTTCACGCGCGCGAACGTGAAAGATTTTGGATACGGCGACTGGAGCGACGAACTTGCGGGCGTGGACGAAGCCATTCGCGTCGCGCCGGTTGACCCGGAGCGCCTCGGTCTGACCGGCTGGAGCTACGGCGGCTACATGACGATGTGGGGCGTCACGCAGACGGATCGTTTCAAAGCGGCGGTGGCCGGGGCGGGAATCGCCAACTACCTCAGCTACTATGGCGAAAACAAAATTGACCAGTGGATGATTCCCTTTTTCGGGAAGTCGGTTTATGACGATCCCGAAGTTTACGCTCGCAGTTCGCCGATGACGTTCATCAAACAAGTGAAGACCCCGACGCTGGTTGTTGTTGGAGATAGTGATGGAGAATGCCCCACGCCGCAGTCCTACGAATTCTGGCATGCGCTGAAGACCCTCGGCGTAAAGACGCAACTGGTTGTGTACGAGCGCGAAGGCCACATGTTTGCGAAACCCGATCACCTGAGAGATGTTATGACCCGCGCGGTGGCGTGGTTCGACGAATACCTAAAATAGGCGGAAAGCACGGAAGCGATTCGCGCCTGGGATATACTTCCGGTTAGCCTCGTCATTCGCCGCTGAATCCGAGCTCAATCATGAAGCCGGTACGACCCATTACCTCTCTCCTCCTCATTACGGTTTACGCCGCATTGGTGCTGCCTTTGTGCGCGCAAAATCCGCTCGGCTCGGTGCGCGGCACGGTTCAGGACAGTGCGGGCGCACGAATCCCGGGAGCCACGATTTCCCTCAGCAGTTCCGAGAAATCCCTGACGCGCACCGTGCAGTGCGATGCCCAGGGCGAATTTCGCGCCGAGGAGTTGCTTCCCGGTTCCTATCAGTTGACCGCGAATGCGGCGGGGTTTGCCGCTGCGCGTGCGGAAATCTCCGTCGCCGTCAGTTCGGCTCGCCAGGTGACGATTACGCTGCGGCCGAATTCCGTTAGCGAGAAAATTATGGTGGATGGAGGGGCCTCGGTAACCGCCGCGGAATTGCAGACGGATAGTGCCGTGCACCAAACGGTGATTTACCGGCGAGATCTCGATGCGATTCCTCTCTCCGCGCGGAGTTTTGCCAACATTGCGTACCTGGCGCCGGGCGCGGAGCCGGTAGAGCCGTCTGATCCCACAAAAGCCCGCATCACCGCGGTGGCCACCGGGGGAAGTTCCGGCCTGAACAACGAAGTCTCTGTCGACGGCGGCGACAATTCCGATGACTACATCGGAGGCTTCCTGCAGAACTTTTCGCCGGATGCGATTGAAGAATTCGCTTTTCGAACCGCGCAAATGGATGCGGACACTGGCCGGACGACGGCAGGCTCTGTTGTAATCACCACGCGCGGGGGCACCAACGATTGGCACGGCGACGCGGCATTTTACGAGCGCGCTGACGCCCTGAACGCGAGATTTCCGATCGACAATCCGTCGCCGGATCCCAAGCAGCCGTTCTCCCGGCAAAATTATGTGGGTACGCTCGGCGGCCCGATCATCCGGGAGCATCTGTGGTTCTTTGCCTCGCTAGAATATGTCCATGAGGACGCCAGCGTTGCGTACAGTTCCGCAAGCCGCCAGCAATTCAACGCGCTTGCTCAGTTGGCGAGCGATGGATTGATTCCAGGCACGCCCAGCATTACGGTGCCGGACAACGTGGCGGTTCCGTTCCGCGATTATCTGGCCACGGCCCGGCTCGACTGGCAGCAGTCGAATCAGTCCCACTGGTTCTTGCGCGGAGCTCTGGATACCTACACGGAGCACAATGCACTGGTGCAGCAGGGGGCTCTGCCATCTACTGGAGCAACCTCGCACAACAACTACTTCAGCGTGGTGCTCGGCCAGCAATACTCATTTTCGCCGGAATGGATTGGTTCGCTGGTGTTGAACGTCAGCGGCCTGCACCTGACGCAGACGCGCAGCGAAACGCAAGGGTTCGCGCTGGCATTTCCGTTCACTACAACGTCGAGCACGATCACGGGATTTGAAACTTACGGGGACAACCAGTTCGTCACCGGGATTGCCGCGTTTCCCGTGCTTCGCAATCAGCAAAAATATCAGTTTCGCTATGACGTGACCCACACGATGGGCGGCCACGCTCTGCAGTTTGGCGTGAACTTCATTCACGAACCGGTGCTGAGCGGCGCGCTGACCGCAAATCCGGAGACGCTGCTGACCTACTCGCAAAACCCGGATTTTTACGCCGCAAATCCCTCCTTGTTCTACGCCGACAGGACATGCCAGTCGCCGGTGCCCAGCGGCGTGGAATGCACCGTAATTCCAGCCACCGACGGAAGTTTTTCGCAAAATGTGCAGCGCCTTGGCCTCTATGCGCAAGATTCCTGGCGCGTCACGCCGAGGCTTACGGTGAACTATGGGCTGCGGTACGACACGACGTTCGGCCTGTTCATTGCTTCGGGGCGCGACCAGAGTTTCAATCCCGCGCTTGCCACGGGACTTGTGACGGGCATCCCGCACGACTACCGGAAAGCCTTTGCACCGAGGTTGGGCATTGCGCGCACGATTGGAGCTTCGCAGAAAACAGTTCTGCGCGCCGGCGTCGGGCTCTACTTCAATGATTTGGCGCAGAACGGTTGGGTCTCCGCGTTTCAGTCCGTAAACAGTGGCACGCTGAGCCGCGCCTTCCCGCCACCGTCCGCGGCGCTGATTGATCCGAATTACCATACGCCGTACGCGCTGCATGCCACAGCGGGAATCCAGCACGCATTTTCCACGAACTGGTTGATCAGCGCCGATTACACGCATGAAACGGGCATGCACGCTTACCGTAATTACGAATTTTTGGAAGCGAACGTATTTCGCTCCGACAATCGCTCGGCGTACGACGGTTTGTCCCTGCGCCTGCAAGGAAACGTTTCGCGGCGCGCGCACTTCACCGCGCATTACACACTGGCCAAGGCGCAGACCTGGGGCTGCACGGTCGGCGAATTGTTCGATTATGTGAATGGCGTGTGCGATCCGAACAATGCATTTGCGCCCGGCGATTACGGGCCGTCTGGGGAAGATGTGCGCCACCGTTTTGTGCTGGTGGGGACGTTTCAGTTGCCGCGGGGCGTCCAGTTGTCGGCGCTGGGGCAGGCGGAAAGCGCGCGGCCGTATACGTTGACGACGCCGGTTGGTGATCGCGCCGTGGTGAATGGCGTAAAGACCACGCTGGATGAATTTCGCGGGACTCCGTTCGCGCAGTTGGATCTGCGCGTGAGCCGCCCGTTTATCTTTCACGATCGCTGGTCGGTCACGCCGT
>DASSGJ010000091.1:0-6270 GCA_035693545.1 Candidatus Acidiferrum sp. | reverse complement strand
CGCGATTCGAATCGCGTCGTCAATGTTCTTCGCCCGAAACACGCTCGCCACCGGCCCGAACATCTCTTCCTTATAAGCCGGCGAATCCTTCGGAATGTTCACCAGTACCGTCGGCGCATAAAAATTCCCCGGCCGGTCCAGCGGTTTTCCGCCGGTCAGAATCTTTGCCCCTGCCTCAACCGACTTCCGCACATCGCGAACCAGGTCTTCCACGCCCTGTGGCGTCGAAAGCGGCCCCACCTCCGTGCTCTCGTCAAACGGGTCGCCCACTTTCAGCGCCGCCATCTTCTGCGCAAACAGGCTCTCGAATTTTTCCGCGATGCTTTCCGCCACAATAAACCGCTTCGCCGCGATGCACGATTGCCCGTTGTTGAAGATCCGCGCCTTCACCGCCGTGCTCGTCGCCGTCTCCAGGTTCGCGCTCGGCATCACGATGAAGGGGTCGCTCCCGCCAAGCTCCAGCACCACTTTCTTGATGCGCTTCGCAGCGCCGATACCCACTTCAATACCCGCTTGTTCACTGCCTGTAAGCGTTGCCGCCATCACCCGCGGATCGCCCAGTATCTTGTCCACTTCCTTCGATCCGATCAGCAAAGTCTGAAACGCTCCGTCCGGAAAGCCCGCCCGGTGAAACAAGTCCTCAATCAGCAGCGCGCTCTGGGGCACAATCGAAGCGTGCTTCAGTAATCCCACGTTTCCCGCCATTAGCGCGGGTGCTGCAAAACGCAACACCTGCCAGAACGGAAAATTCCACGGCATCACCGCCAGCACCGGCCCCAGCGGCTGGTACCGAATGTAGCTCTGCTTCGCTCCCGTCTCCACCACTTCGTCCGCAAGGAACTTCTCCGCGTTTTCGGCGTAATACCGGCAGACCCAAGCGCATTTCGCCGCTTCATCCACCGCCGAACGCAGCGTCTTGCCCATCTCTGTCGTCATTACTCTGCCGAATGCCGCTTTCTCATTCTCCAAAATATCCGCGGCCTTCAGCATCCAACCTGCGCGCTGGGCGAAAGACGTATGGCGATAGGTCGCAAACGTCTCAATGGCTTTCTGGAGTTTTCCTTCAATGGCCGCGCTGGTCAGCGGGTCAAAAGACTTGATCACTTGCCCCGTTGCGGGGTTGATTGTTGCGATTGCCATGCGTCGGCTCCCTAATCCCGTGTGTGGCTCAGATACCTGGACCGTTCAGACGGATTCTGCTCAAATAAACCAAAGTGGTCCTACCAGCATACCAAACCAGGCCCTCCCTGTACAGACTCTCCATCGATATTTATGATTCATCGCATTTAACCGTTGACACCCTTCCTTTCAAAGTGGTACAGGGGTCCTACCTCTTTACGGTGGACTTGGCCTCCTTGCTCTTTTCGGCTACAGGGATAACCTCTCCCAGCCTCGGCAACTAGCCCAAACCACGAAGAGCCTGCTGCCGGGGCCAGGTGCCCGCCAGGCTCAATCCAAGGAGCAACGAATGAAACGAAAGAAGTCCGCGCGCCCACGCCAGTTGACATCCGCTGCCGAGCCATCAGCCGGCGAGATCCTGTTCACCCCTTCCCGCCGAAGTTTTCTTCGCACCGCCGCCGGCGCCGGTCTGGCGCTGGCCGCAAATCCTCTGTCCGCCTTCGCCGACCATCACGGCCATCCGAGTCCCAACAGCATCTCCTACCTCGACCGCCGCATGTACATTCGCAACATGGAAATCCTCGCCCACATCGGGCCAGGGGAGTCGCGCCACGGCAAGATGCAAATGATGTCCGCGGGCGACCGCCGCTACATTTTTCAGCAGGGCGACGTTCTCGACGTCAGCAACGTCCGCAAGCCCACCATGTTCAACAAAGGCGGTTTTGAAGGTTTCCAGGTTCAGGTCGCCTACAACAAGAGCCTCAAAAAGTGGATCCTGATGACCGGCTCGCAAACTCCCATCACCGATTCCACGCCCGAAGCCCCCATGGGCAAGTACGACGATCCGCACCTCGACGACAAGCGCAAAAACTTCAAAGGCCTCCGCGGCGTCCGCTTTTACGACGCCACCGACCCTGCCAAAATCGTGAAGCTCTCTGAATTCAGCACCGGCGCCACCGGTCAGGGCACTCACCGCAACTACTACGACGGTGGCAAGTACGCCTATCTCGACACCGCTCCTGACGAAACCTACATCCACCAGCCTTCCTACTTCCGCCAGTTGATCAACGGCAACATGATCGTTGACGCCTCCGACCCCTCCAGTGCCAAGGAAGTTTCCATGTGGTGGGTTCCCGGCTCCCGCAAAGGTGAAGAAGCCGAATACAACAAGTGGATCTGGTCGAAACTAGTTCCGCCCAAGGTAGTCGCGGACCAGACTCCCTTCGCAGGCCTGCACGGCCCCGTCTACGTTCCCAAGAAAATAGAGGATGGCGGCAATCGCGGCTACGGCGCCTTCGGCTGCAACGGCTTCATCATTCTCGATCTCTCCGACCCCCAGCATCAAAAAGAAATCGGCCGCTTCGAACCTCCAGCCCAATATTCCGGCATGGGCATCGCCTTCCACACGATCTACTGCGGCATCCTGGACCGCGGCTTCGTCATCACCAACGGCGAAACCACCAACTCCGATTGCAACCAGATCTATCTTCCCAACTGGGTCATTGATATTCGCGACGAAGCCCATCCCGTCCCCGTCGCGCAACTCCCGCGCCCCGTTCCTCCGCCCGAAGCCCCTTACCGCGATTTCTGCTTCAAGCGCGGCCGTTTCGGCGCCCACAATCCGCCGCACCTCAAAGCTCCCGGCAAACCCCGCCAGGAATTTATCGCCTATTCCTATTTCATCGCTGGCCTTCGCTGCTACGATATCGGCGATCTCTACAAACCCGAAGAAGTCGCCTACTTCATCCCTCCCCAAGGCGGCGATCTGAAAAAATTCGGCAGCTACGACCGCACCGTAGATAACGTCTTCATCGAATGGGACCGCAACATCATCTGGGCCGCCACCGACACCGGCCTCTACGCGCTCAGTTGCCCCAACCTCGGCAAGCCGATCCTCGACCCCATGCCTGTAGCAGAATGGTCGCTCGACAAACTTAACGAAGGCGCGCCCTGATTCCAATCTGTAGGGGTGGGGCTTGCCCCGCCCGCCGTGGCGGCAACACCCACGTTCTGTTGTACGCAAGTGTCAACCGACCCAGATGACTTTAGGAGACAAGCGATGAAGCTCTTTCGTCACGCGAAATTGGGAATTTATCTGTGCGCTCTTCTTTTTTCCGTCGCTGCCCACGCGCAGACCCCACCGCCGCAGCAAATCCACGTCCTCACCTTGCTCGGCCGCCCCATCCAATTCGTCGTCGCCGACAAGCAAGGCTTCTTCGCCAAATACGGCGTCGAAGTCCTCAACGACAACAAGAAAAACTCCGACGAACTCCGCGCCGACCTTGCCGCCGGAAAAGGCGACGTCGCCTATCTCGCGGTAGACAACGCCGTCGCCATGGTCGAGCTCGCCCACCAGGACGTCGTCATCGTCATGGGCGGCGAAGGCTCCCAAAACGAACTAATCGCCCAGAAAGACATCAAGTCCGTCGCCGACCTCCGCGGCAAAACCCTAATTGTCGACGCGCCCAACACCGCCTACGCCCTGCAAATGAAAAAAATCCTCGCGCTCAGCGGCCTCACCGCAGGCAAAGACTACGAAATCAAACCCTTCGGCGCCACTCCCCAACGCCTGATCGCCATGCGCGAACAAAAAGATTTCGCCGGCTCCATGCTCGGCCCGCCAGTTTCGCTGGTAGCCAAAAAAGAAGGCTTCGTCAGCCTCGGCTCCGTCCAGCAACTAATCGGTCCCTATCAAGCCGCCGGCGTCTTCACCCAGCGCGCCTGGGCTAAGGATCATCACGATCTCCTCGTCGCTTTTCTTTCCGCCTGCATCGAAGCCCAGCGTTGGCTTCTGAATCCGTCCAACAAACAGCAAGTCATTGATCTCTTCGCCGCTCAATACCATCTCGCCCCCGAAATCGCCGCCGAAGACTACGACATCAGCATCACCCACCCCGGCGGCTTCGCGAAAGACGCCCAATTCGACCTCCAGGGCTTCGAAAATGTCCTGAAACTCCGCGCCGAAGTCGAAGGCCAATGGGGCGGCCATCCCCCTTCACCCGAAAAATATTACGACCCGTCCTACTACCAGGCGGCGCTATCGAAAGCGAAGTAATCACATGAGGAGAAATTCTTTGCGAAACGCATATCTAATTCTGTATTCCACTCTGATCCTGACCGGCTTCGCGTCCGTCTCCCGCGCCCAGCAGCAGCCTCAAAAAGAACGCACCCTCGACGAAATCAAATCCGAAGCCATCAAGCGCGCCGAAAACGGCATGTACCCGCTCATCGGCCTCGATCCCGCCGACGTCCGCGAAGCCTTCTCGCACATCAACACCACCGACAACGACGAATGGGCCGCCGCCTTCAGCTCCGTCGCCGACCGCTACATGACGGAAGGGAACTCGCTCCTCTCCACCAATCCCGCGCAAGCCGACAAAAATTTCGTCCGCGCCTGGCGCCTCTATTCCTTCGCGCGCTGGCCGGTCCCTGCCTCTTCAGGCAAAAAACGCGCGTACGCCAAAGCCCTCGAAGCTTTCCTCGCCCACGCGAAAATGATGGACCCGCCGCTCGAAGTCGTGCACATCCCCTTCGAATCCTCCGAAATCGTCGGCTATCTCCGCCTTCCCAAAAATGCCAAAGGCCCTGTGCCGATGGTCATCGCCATCAGCGGCCTCGACAGCCGCAAGGAAGACCTCACCGAAAATTTCGGCGTAGTCCTCGGCTCCGGCATCGGCTACATCGGCATCGATTCCCCCGGCACCGGCCAGGCTCCCATCAAAGCCAGCGAAACCGCCGACCGCATGTTTTCCAAAGTGATCGACTACCTGCAAACGCGCCCCGAAGTGGATAAATCCCGCATCGGCGTAGACGGCCAGAGCTTCGGCGCCTATTGGGCCACCAAACTCGCCATCGTCGAGCGCGCCCGCCTCAAAGCTGTAGTCGCGCAGTCGCCACCGGTCGACGCCACCTTCGAAAAAAACTTCGTTCTGCAAAAAACTCTTGGCAATCGCGAATACCTGTTCGGCCTCGGCCCCGCGCTGATGTCCATCTTCGAAGGAGCAAACAAAGTCGAAGATCTGGGCGAAATTCTTCCCAAGCTCTCGCTCGTCAATCAACATTTATTGGGAAAGCCAACGACTTCGATGCTCATCATCGCCGGCGCGCAAGACACACAGGTTCCAATTTCCGACGCTTACCTGCTCCTCAGCAGCGGCGACGTTCCAAAAGAAGCCTGGATCAATCCGCAGGGCGGCCACCTGGGGCGTCAGGTAAAAATCTGGCCCGACCCGGTAATTTTCCGCAAAATCCTAGTCCCCTGGCTGATAAGGAATTTAGATATTCCGCCGCCCATGTAGGCGGATCGCAAGCCTATGTAGCGCTCGATTTCCGAATCGAGCGCTCTTCTCCTACGCCCAGCTATACCCGTGCTTCACCAGCGGCAACGACCTAATCCTCTTTCCCGTAGCCGCAAATATCGCATTGCACACCGCCGGCAACACCGGCGGCAGCGCCGGCTCGCCCAATCCCGTCGGCGGATTATCCGTCCGCAGAAAATGCACCTCAATCTCCCGCGGCAACTGGTTCATCCGCAGCGGCGTGTACTCGTGGAAGTTGCTCTGCACCGCCCGCCCGCGGTCAATCGTAATTTCATAACTCATCACCGAACTCAATCCTTCCAGCACCGCTCCGCGCACCTGATTGTCCGCATTCCCCGGATTGATGATGTGGCTCCCGATATCTCCCGCCGCCCAAACCTTGTTCACCCGCACTGCATTCTTCGCGTCAACACTCAACTCCACCACCTCCGCAAAATATCCGCGGTGCGAAAACTGAAACGCCACGCCCATCCCGGTGCCCTTCGGCAAACTTCTCTTGCCCCAACCCGACTTTTCCGCCGCCAGACGCACCACACCCTGCATCCGCGCCGCATCCATGTTGCTCGAAAACTGATCCGGCTTCAGATCCGGCGTCGTGACGCGCGGCAGCCCCAGCAACTCCAGCCGGAATTCGACTGGATCTTTCCCCGCCGCATACGCAAGCTCGTCCGTAAACGACTGAAACACCCACGAAAACGCATTGCTCCGCGGCGCCCGCAGCGCATACGTAGGCACGCCCAACGGCATCAGCGACGCCCCAAAATGAAAATTCGGCAAAAACGTTCCCGGAAACTCGTTCCCCGGAATATTCGCCGAAGGCGCGAACGTCTCG
>DASSGJ010000090.1:0-9379 GCA_035693545.1 Candidatus Acidiferrum sp. | reverse complement strand
ATGTAGGCCCAAGGCTGCCTTCAGGTTTCGAAAACCCGGCGGGGTTCCTGAAAATACTCCCTTGCTGACGAACCGAAGGAGCTTCCCATGTTTGTTCGCAAAGTTTCCATGCGCTTGAAGTCCGAAGCCGCCTCCGAATTTATCCGCAAGATGGAAGACGAGATCATTCCCCTGCTGCGAAAGCAGAAGGGTTTCCTGGACGAGATGACCCTGCTGGCGCAAAGCGGCAAGGAAGTCTACGCCTACAGCTTCTGGGAAAGCAGTACAGACGCCGAAAATTACGAGAGCAGCGAATTTGCGCAGGTCACGGGAATGCTCACGGGCGTAATTGAAGGCGCGCTGCGCGTTCACACCTACATGGTCGCCAACTCAACTTTCCACAAGATGGCTTCCGCAGTCGCTTCCTGAGGTCGCCGAATTTTCTGGAGCGGGCAGGCGCCGAGCCTTTCCCGATTCTCTCTTCGTTGGTTCTCGGCGGAGGAGAAGACATGCAGATTGCGATGTGGATTTTCGTGGGGCTCGCGGCCGGTTGGCTTGCGGGCAAGAGTCTTGAAGGGAATGGATACGGTGTGTGGATGGACCTGGCGATGGGAGTTGGGGGCGCGGTCGTCGGCGGTTTCCTGGCCCGTTCGATCGGGTTTGGCGGTTACGGCGGGGTTTTTGTTTCGACCTTTATGGCGATCGGATGCGCAGCACTATTGACGATTCTGGTGGCAATGATAAATGGCAGAACCATTCGCGCCAGGGTGTTCTAATTGTCCCCATCAACAAAACCGGCCCTTAACATGGTCCACCCGATGCCAGAAATGAAGGAATCCGGCATGATCCTGATCCGGGAGGGCGCGCTCTTGCCCCCCAATTTCGCGTTGGAAAGTGAACCATTTTTGCCCGGCTGGCGGGTGGTCAAGAATTTCGATGGATACACCCTGAACCGGAAGATCAGCCAGGCAAATTGGAATTTCGTCCGCTTGAATGGCGAGCACAAGACAAGAGTTGTCGGCCGAGCTTACGCTGGAACGCTTCGCAAAGGGATTGCCCAGATTTTGAACCGGCTGCGCGGCAAGAAGTTCAATTCCCTGGAGATAACGGTGGTAGGCCTGAAGCGCTTCGTAGGCCTGGCTTTTGTGAGCATTTCGGCGAATCGGCGGCACATCCAGGGCGGGATCCGAGTTTCTCCATAAAGTGTCCTGAATTTTTCCGGTTGAGGGGCATACCCTTTCCAGGAATCGCGGGAAAGCAACAGAAGTTTAATTTCGGTAATGAGGCACGGAAAAGGAAACGCGTATGACAAAACTATATGTTGGCAATCTTTCTTTCGGCATGAACGATGAATCCCTGCAACAGTTGTTCGTTGGCAAGGGTTATCAAGTCTCTTCGGCACGCATTATCACTGACCGGGAAACCGGACGCTCGCGAGGTTTTGGTTTTGTCGAATTGGGCGATGGGGACGATGCGACAAAGGCCATCGGCGAGCTGAACGGGCTTGATGTGGACGGGCGGCAACTGCAGGTGAACGAAGCGCGGCCACAGGAGTCGCGGGGCGGCGGGGATCGCTCGGGTGGCCGCGGCGGCTACTCTGGCGGCCGATCCGGCGGAAACGGTCGCCGAAACTATTAAAGCGGGCGGACTTTACTCACGAGAGCCATCGAGCTTGCGTTAGGCCCATTTGTTGTCTTTTGGTGTGAACAGGAGGCAGTTTTGGAGAATTTTTCGACGGGCCAGTACATCAAACATTTTCAGTACGGTTGCGGGGTGATCACGGAATCGAAGTTGGACCGCACAACGATCGATTTCGATGCTCATGGGATCAAGATTTTCGTCACCAGCCTGATGGTCGTGGAACCTGCCGAAGGTACGCCCCCCAAACGGCGACGCGCCAAGCGTCCCAAAGCGGCAAAGCCGGCTCCTACGCTGAACGGTCGCGTCTTTGTTCCCGGTGCCAAATGAGTGGGAGCATTCTGGTGCAGTATGTGGGCTTTCGCACCAACGGGCTTTCCCGAGAGTACACATTCAACGTTCGTGGTGATGGCGCAGACCGCGAGTTTACGTTAAACATTTCCAACGAGGCGTTTGTTTCGCATCGCGCGCGGTATCAGGACGCGCCTGCCATTTGCGCCGAACGCTTGCAGGCGGAGCTGGCTGCCCACGAAAACCGCCCTCTGGAAACGTCCTACATCATCACCAGCACGGAACTAGAAAGCTATCGGGCCGCACGCTCCCCAAAAGACGGCCAGAAACCCTGGAGCCGCAAGCCCCAAGACTAGTACTAGCCGTTGTGGACGGCGAGAGAAACCTGGGACCACTTCTGCTTGTCTCCCTTGCAAAACCCTGTGTTGCCAACCCCCTTCTGCCGTAGTAGTGTCCCCGCATGGCCAGGAAGCCGACGAATCGCACGAAGGGGGGCCGTACGACCATGCCAGCCGATCATGATGAAAAAAACGCCGCCAATGGGGAACTGCGCGAGGGCGCAAACGTAGACAAAATTCGGGACATTCTATTTGGTTCCAATATGCGGGAGTACGAGAAGCGTTTCGCCCGCCTGGAAGAACGCTTGAACAAATCCTCGGAGGCTCTCCGGGAAGATCTGAAGAAACGCTTCGATTCGCTTGAATCCTATGTTCGCGAAGAGATGGAATCCCTTGGGCAGCGCCTGAAGACTGAGAAATCCGAGCGCGCGGAGAGCTTAAAAGAGCTGACCCGCGAATCCCGCGACAATTCCAAGACGCTCGAGAAGAAGCTTTCACAGCTGGAAGAGCAGCTCGATTCGGCGCAGGCTGATCTGCGCTCCAAGATTCTCGAACAGTCCAAATCGCTCGGCAGCCAGATCCAGAAGTCCAAAGACGAACTGGAAACCGCTCTTGAACACGAAGCGGAGACGCTGCGCGCCGACAAGACGGACCGGGCCATGCTGGCCGATCTTTTCACCGAACTCTCCATGCGTTTGAAAGACGAACTAGAGCTCCCCGAGAAATAGGCAGGTTTGTAAATCATGGGTTCCGCCCCGCGACATTCCCGGGAACCTCTCGAATTTCGACCCAAAATGGCCGAAACGCCACCAACCCGACCAGCGCCGGGACCCGACGAGCCGCCGCTTGAGCCTGACGCCCAGGCGTACCTGGAACTTCGCCAGCTGATTCTTGCGCCGGAGCAAGAGGCCCTGGAGCGGCTGCACCAACGCGTGGACGATCCCGCCTCGCGTACCGAAGACGTCGGGAGCGTGGTGGCTGAAGCCATCCAATTGCGCCGCAAGCAGGGAGGCGATGAAGCGCTGAGTGTCGCGCTTGCACCTACGATCGAAACGGCGCTGCGGGAATCGGTGCGCAAAGACCCAGCCACCTTGGCCGATGCCTTGTTTCCGGTGATGGGCCCTGCGATTCGGCGGTCCATTCTTGAGACGCTTCGCTCGTTTCTCGAATCGTTCAATCAGGTGCTGGACCAGAGCCTTTCTGTGAAAGGTTTGAAATGGCGGATTGAGGCATTGCGAACCGGGCGCTCGTTTACGGAAGTTGCGTTATTGCACAGCCTGGTGTTTCGCGTGGAGCAGGTGTTTCTGATTCACAAGAAAACCGGTCTGCCCATCGGGCACGCGGTGGCTTCTGCGGTAGCGATGCAGGATCCCAGCCTGGTCTCAGGCATGCTGTCCGCGATTCAGGATTTCGTGCGGGACTCCTTCCAAGCGTCGCAGGGGCAGGGAATCAACCGGATGAACGTTGGCGACCTCGACGTCTGGATCGAGGAGGGGCCTTACGCGATTCTTGCGTGCGTGATTCGAGGGATTGCGCCCCGCGAATTGCGGGACCGCATGGCCGAGGTTCTGGAAAATGTTCATCGAGAATATTCCGTTCAACTCGATGAGTTCGACGGCGACACAGCACCCTTCACGAGAGTGCGCGAAGAGCTTTCCCGTTGCCTCGAACACCGCTACAAAGAAGAAACCAGGGCTAAGAGCTTTGGGTTTGTTTACGCCAGTGCGGCAATTATTTTTGTGGTTGTTGGGGGATGGCTCGGCTGGCGCGCCGTGCAGTATGGCCGCTGGGACCGCCTGGTGAATACGCTGCGCGAGCAACCGGGATTTGTAATCACATCCTCTGGCCGGGAGCACGGCAAATTCGTGGTCCGAGGGATGCGCGACCCTTTGGCGGCCGACCCAGCGCAGTTCATCAAGGGTTCGGATGTGAACGCTGCCGACGGCGAGTTTCATTGGGGAGGCTACTACGCTCTGGATGATAGGATTGTCGAGCAGCGGGCAAAGGCCATTTTGTCGCCGCCCGCGACCGCCATACTAGCGGTCAATTCTGGCGTTCTGCGTGTCTCCGGCGCGGCATCCGCGAACTGGGTTAGAGATGTTCAGTCCAAGGCCACGCTGGTGCCGGGTATTCGTTCGGTTGAACTTTCACCGGAACTCGATCCCGGGCGCCTTGCGTTCAACCAGGCCAGGTCGCAAATTGAAAGCGCGGTGGTGAAGTTTCCCGTCGCCAGCGCGGCCTTGTCGCCGGCAGAGAGCCAATCGCTCCGCAATCTTGCTGGGAATATCGAGGCGCTGGTGCAGGCTGCGGACAGTTTGCATAAGCGTGTCACGCTGGAAGTGCTGGGCCATACCGACTCCACCGGCGCTGAAGCGGCAAATCTGGATCTGAGCCAGCGGCGCGCCGATCGCGTCGCGTGGGAACTAGGGCAACTCGGAATCCCGGAACGCGTGCTACGCGCCCGAGGCGTGGGCACGACGAATCCGCTCCGCACCGAGGATAATGAAGAGAACCGGCAGTTCAACCGGAGCGCCACATTTCGCGTCAGTGCACCCGTACCCTGATCCGCCGCCATGCTCCAGAAGAAAATCTGCATGCTCGGTTCTTTCGCTGTCGGCAAAACCAGCCTGGTCCGGCGTTTTGTCGAAAGCATCTATTCGGATGTGTACCAAACGACGGTAGGCGTGAAGATTGACAAGAAAAACGTGCGGGTAAACGAAAAGGAAGTATCCCTGGTCCTGTGGGATATTTATGGCGAAGACGACTACCAGAAAATGCGGTGGACTTATCTGCGCGGAGCTTCAGGCTACCTGCTGGTGGCCGACGGCACGCGCAAAGCCACGCTGGAAAAGGCGGTCAGCCTTGAACAAAAGGTCCGGGAGGAAGCCGGCGGAATCCCCTTTGTCCTGGTGATTAACAAAAGTGACTTGATCCGGGATTGGGAACTCGACGCTGCGCTAGAATCGCAGTTGGCCGGACAAGGCTGGAGCATTCTGCGCTCGAGCGCGAAGACCGGAGAGGGTGTCGAGGAATCTTTTTCCCTCCTCACGCAGAAAATGCTGGGATGAACATGCCTGACGTTTTGGAAAATGCCCTGGCAGAGATGGGGTTCGCGCTGCTGGAGCACCGGGGCGGCGACTTCTTTCCCGTTGCGAGACTTCCTGGCTGGTTCCGGGAAATCTGGCCGACAGACGGAGACAACTCCGGTCCGATTCCGCTGATAGAGCGATCACCTTTTCTGGAGAACTTCCTTGTGGAGGCGGAAGATTTCTGGAAATCTCCCGGCCCGGCCGGATGCCAGTCAGAAACCTGGATCGAAAAATCGAATAACGGCCGCGAAATACCGGTTCAGGCAAAGGCTCTATTCACGGGCGGCAGGCGAATCCTTGCTCTTTTCAGCCCGGATACGCAATTCCACGAGCAAGTGAAGATTCTGCAGACCGCGCGGAATGCGTTGCTGGATCGCGAACGGCTAGTCCGGGAAATTCAGAAAAAAGAGATTTTGCTTCATTGCATTGTGCATGACCTGTCGCAGCCGCTGAGTGTGATGCACGTGGCGATGGATTCGCTCTCTGAGGAACCCATCAGCGAGCGATCAAAGCAGTTTCTGACACTAGGGAAGCACGCCAGCAACCAGCAGGAAACGATGATTCGCCAGATCCTGCAAACATTTTCCGACGATCTGCGAGCGAGCCTGGATGGGGGAATTGAAGGGAATTCGTCTTGCGACCTTCTGGACTGCGCCAGAAAGACAGTGACAGCGCTCGGGCCGACATTTGAGGCCAAAGGTGTGCGCCTGGGTATCACTTCCACAGCCGGCCATGACGCGGAATGGCCAGTGGTCGGCGAAGAATCTCGCCTGCAACGAATTTTTTCGAATCTTCTAGAGAACGCGCTGCGCTATACGACGTCTGGCCGGCAGGTAACGATAGGCGTTGAGGACGAAGGCGATTTCCTGAAAGCCTATGTGGACGATGAAGGACCCGGCCTTCCGCAGGATTTGCGGCCGGAACAAATTTTCGGCCTTTTCATGAAGGGGAAGCAAAGCGGCGGGAAGGCGGGCCTTGGCCTCTATTTCTGCCGGATTACGGTCGAGAGATGGGGCGGCAGCATCGGGTGCGTAACGCTTCCAGAAAAGGGTTCGCGCTTCTGGTTTCGTCTTCCACGCGCCGCTGTCCAGGCTTCAAAAAGACCCACGGCCGCGGATGAAGACTCAACTTCAAAGGGCGCGAAGCGGAAATCATTCCGTGTAAAGCCGCTGCGCATTCTGTTTGCCGATGATCAGGAAGATATCCGAACGCTCACTTCGCACCAACTGAAGCGCAGCGGGCACAAGGTGGTAACCGCAAAAGATGGCCGGCAGGCGTTCAAGAGATTGCAAACAGCGGTTTTTGATGTAGCCCTGCTGGACCAAGAGATGCCCGGAATGAGAGGGGACGAGGTGGCGCGGGCGATTCGAAAAAGTGAAGAAGGGAAAAAGCAGCACGTCTACCTGGTCGCTTCCACTGGTAACACAACATCGGAGGATATTCGCTGCTTGAAGCAGGCTGGATTCGACGATGTTCTGGGGAAACCTTTTCGCCTAGAGGATCTGAATGTGCTGCTTTCCGCCTCGCCCGCCGCGAACCCTGGGAGCGAGCCGCCCATTGCAAAGGGGCATGAACCAGGCTTGTCGGAAATCCTGGCGCGTGTGGGCGGAGATGAAAAGCTGCTGAAGCGGATGATCCACACATTCCTGCGTGACACGCCAAAAAGACTGGCTGGAATCGCCACAGCGATCCGGCGGAAAAACGCAGAAGCGCTCGCCGCGCTGGCCCACGCGTTGAAAGGTTCCGTCAGCATTTTCGCCGCGAAGACGGCGCGCGAGCACTGCCAGGAACTCCAGGAACTTGGCCGGAACAATGAACTGTCCCGGGCCACGGAAGCCTTCGCTCTGTTGAAGGAAGAGATTGCGAAACTGCAAGCAAACCTGAGAGGATACGCAAAACAAACCCCTGCCAGGCCGACGTCGAAACAAGCGAAACGACAAAGGCCGCCCCGGAATCGGGGTAAAGGCCGGCGGTAAAGTTTGCGCGCGCCGGTCAGCGAATTCCACGGGAGTCCCAGCATGCCCCACATTTTGGTTGCGGAAGACGACGCCACAACGCGCGAAATGATCAGTGGAATCCTGACGAAACAAGGTTATGAGGTGAGCACCGCTGCGGACGGGATGAGCGCGCTTCGTACCCTCAAGAAAAGAAAATTCGACCTGGTGCTGCTGGATATCTGGATGCCCAAAATGTCCGGTTTGGGGCTGATCGGAACGCTGCACGGGGAACAGCATATTCCGAAAATCATCGTGATGACCTCGGACAAGACCTCCGACACCGTTCTGAATTCGCTGCGCGGGCAGGTTTACCAGTTTCTTTCGAAGCCGCTTGACGCGAACACGCTGATCTCCACGGTGGACAACGCACTTTCGGAGGATCCTGCCATTCCGCCGATCGAGGTTCTCTCCGCGAACAAGCATTGGGTCGAACTGTTGGTGCCCTGCGAACGGTCGGTGGTTAGCCGTGTGCAGAGCTTCCTCTCCCGGCTGGAAACCGATCTGCCCGCCGACGTGATGGAAAAAGTGGGGTATGCGTTCCGCGAACTCCTCAACAACGCCATCGAATGGGGCGGCCACCTTGATCCCAATCTGAAGGTGCGCATCTCCTACATTCGCACCAGGAAATTGTTGATGTATCGCCTGGACGACCCGGGTCCCGGTTTCAAGATGGAAGATCTGAAGCATGCCGCGGTCAGCAATCCTGCCAATGATCCCATGGCGCACATGACCGTGCGCGAACAAAAGGGACTTCGCCCGGGTGGACTGGGCTTGATGCTGACGCAACAACTGGTCGATGAGTTGGTTTACAACGAAGCCCGGAACGAAGTCGTGCTCATTAAATATCTCTGATGTTCCCTTCGTATATATTGACGGGCGTGACTCTTTCACGCTTACAACAGCGCGCAGCCATCTCCTGACGTTTGTTTTTCCGCGCGTGGCGCTTCTCTAGTACACTTACGCGACTCATCTTGTACTTATACTTCGAAAAGGAGCATTTCCTATGGCAGCAACCACTTTGACGGGCGCTGAATTCAAAAAGCAGTTGCGCGCGGGAACACCGAAACTCGGCCTGTTTGTAAACTCACATAGCCCCACGGTCGCGGAACAACTGGCTCACAGCGGATACGACTGGTTGCTGGTGGATTCGCAGCACGGTCCGATGGGTTACGAAAAGCTATCGGCGATGCTCGCGGGAATAGCCAGCGGCGGCGCAAAATCGATCGTGCGCGTGGGAGGATATGGAGACCGGCCCGGCATCCAGCAATCGCTGGACCTTGGCGCGGACGGAGTGCTGGTCCCCTACATCAACAACGCCGACGAAGCGCGGCAGGCGGTGAGCTGCGCGCGTTATCCGACCACGGGAACGCGCTCGGTTTATTTTCCGCAGCGAAGCATGAACAAGGAAGGCCTGCTTGGGTACGCGGGAGGGGCGAACAGCAACGTGATCGTCGCCCTGCAGGTGGAAACCGCGGATTGCATCAAGAACATTGAGGAAATCGCCGCGGTTCCCGGCGTGGATCTCCTTTTTCTTGGACAGAACGATCTGTGCATGTCCATGGGGCTTTACGAAAAGTACGAGTTTCCGCACATGTACACTTCTCCGGAGATTGGCGCCGCCACGGAAAAACTAATTGCCGCGGCGCGGAAGAACAACGTCATTCTGGGCCTGTTTCTGTTCGGCACCGCGCGCGTCGGGGAATTTCTTGACAAGGGCTTTCCGTTCATCAGCATTGGCAATGATCTGCACCACGTCCTCACGCAGGCGGGTGCCTACGTGAAAGACGTAGAAGAGATCTCCAAGGCCAAGGGCAAGAATTGGACTCGCCGTCCAACCGCCCTGTTCTAGTCTCGCTGAAACTCTTAAGCAAAGAAGAGCCTCGCCGCCCGGTGCGGTGAGGCTCTTTTTTGGAGGGCTGTAGCTTAATCACCGGTTCGGGGCATCGAACAGGAGTCGGCCGATGCGAACGGCCGCCTGCTTTGAGTGTGTACAGTGTCCCGCGAATACCCTGATCCCGAGCCAGCGATGAAGGCAAAGAACTGGGGC
>DASSGJ010000089.1:0-4628 GCA_035693545.1 Candidatus Acidiferrum sp. | reverse complement strand
CGGAGGTACCGTTCCGAGCGAGACCGGATCTTTCGGAACCTGGACCATCAGCACCGCAAACAACTCCAATGTGCTCACGTATACCGCGCCAACGCTTTCCAACTTTCCCAATCCCAATTTCCCCATCCTGACTTTCACGGCCACCGCCGATGCCGACAAGAAAAAAACCGCAACGGCCACCGTCGGCCTGGATTCAGGTATTCGTGTAAGTATCTCACCTCGCCTCGCCACGGTACCGGTCGGCCTGAAGCCAAATCAGACCGTGAGTTTTTCCGCCAGCCTGCAGAACTCTCCCGCATTGAACCTGCACTGGAACCTGGTCCAATTCAACAGCGCATCCAAGAATCCGGATGATACGAGTCCCCAGCCCGCCTCCGATACTTGCGCTCCCACTTGCGGCACTATCGACCAGGTAACCGGAATCTACACGGCACCCGACTCTCTCCCGACGGACACTACCCCTCCGGGCAGCAAATCCGTCTCCCCGACGACCGTGAATGTCGTGGTCAATTCCAACTCGGATTCGCAGCATTTTGACGTTGCCACCATCACGCTCGTGGACGCTAGCAAAAATCCCGTTACCTTTTCCGGCATTTTTCCAAACACCGTCAATGTTGGCGTAGCCGCGGGCGGAATTTCCCAGGACATCTTCCTCAGCGCGAAAAATCTATTGAATACCAGCAACATTTCCTTCGTTGCTCCCAGCCTCGTCGTCAGCCTGGAAAACGCCGCAACGGAATTGACTACGGTACAGCCGGAAGGCATCCCCGCCACACAGTTTTCCACCATCCCGGTCTCGCCTGCCTATTGCACGCCGACCCCTGCGGGATCGACAGCCAAGCCGGTGATAACCTGCGACGCATCCCTGGTTACCCGCGTAAGGCTTCTAAGCAAGCAATTGGCTGCGGCGGAGCCGGACCCCGATCATCCCGCATGGATCCTGATTCCCAATATTCCCGGTTCTGCAACTGCCACTTCGCCCTGCGTCATCGTCGGCGGCGCCCCCGGAGCCACCACCACTTCGATCGCTTGCCCCTTCCACATCGTGAATGTCGGGCCAGGCTTGGTGGCCTCCGTACCCAACAGTTTCCCGCAGTCCTCGGCGGTCGGCACCACCACCTTTGGTTTCGATGGCGGAAACTACGGAGTCTCCAGCGGCCTTGCTATCGCCGATTTCGACGGTCAAGGCGTCACTCTGCAAAGCTCCACCCCGCGCAGGCTGGTGGGCAACCTCCCGGTAACTTTCCAGATTCCTCAGCCGGGGCTTTACCAGTCCGCCGTTACTTTCAACAATTCGCAAGGCGCGCCTCCGCTGTTTCCTCTTGTTGTTTCCAACGTCGCGGTTCAGCCGAACTTCTCGGGTTTCAGTCCCGCCCCATCCGGCGGGCCGGTGGGAGCCTGCACCTTCCCCGCGCTGAATCCTCCGGTCACATTTCCGTCGTGCGAGCCGCTTGCCGCCGCTGGCTCCAATCTTGTTCCCAGCAGCATCGCCGTTAACTCCAACGATGGTTACGCCGTGCTGGCCGAGCAGGGTGGAAACACTCTGCAAATGATTGATCTCACCACCAATCCTCCGGCCCTCCGCGCTCCCTCCCCAGGGCCCAATAATCCAATTGCTCCTACCAGCGTCGCGATCAACCCTTTGGTCACCAACGGGAACGGCGGAAGTCTCGGAGCCGTGGTCAGCAGCGGCGACGGGAAAATCTACCTCTATTGGTTTTCACGAACCGCTCAGCCTCAGTTCATTTCTTCCTTTTCGGTGGACCTGCCGACATTGCTCGGCCAGGGCGTTAACACCAATTCCACGCCTTATTCCATCGGCATTGACCCGGGAACGAATCTCGGTGTGGTCGCTTACTCCAACTTGAATATCAATACCAACCTCGCGTTCATTGTGAACCTGAATACGGGTACTTCTTCAACGGGCACTTCGCAATGCTTTGCGGGAGGCAACCCGCCTTGCGCGGTCGCGCCGGTGACCGTCAATACCGGAACCTTCCCCCAGGTCATCATGCAACCGAACGTGCCCATTGCTTACGTCACCCCTGGCGGCAGCACGCTCGGAACCACCTCGGTCGTGAATCTGCTCCAGACCAGCACCTCGGTCAAGATTGCTCCGGCCGGCGCCTCGCAAACAACTTCGGGAGCGTATTGGGATGGGATCCTGGCGCATATCACCACCGTGACTGCCCATGGCATTGACCCGACTCTCGGCGGAACGGTCATCATTTCCGGGATTATGAGCGCCAACGGCATCAATTTTAACGGTACATTCTCCGTGAGCAGTGTTGTGGACCCCTTTACCTTCACGTACCAACTTCCCGCGCCGACCGGTAACAAGAGCACTTCCGACGTCGAGACAAATACCACCGGCAATGAAGGCACCGTGCAATACGGAACCCCTTACTTTACTTTCAGCACCACCAGCAGCGCGTCCGGCGGGGCGATCAACCCCATTTCGCGCACCTTTGCTTACGCGGATTTCAACAACGCCTCCAGTCAGATCGGCTTCATCAGCACGCTTGACCAAAGCCTCTCCACGTTGACCCTCACCGCAGGAAGTTTCAACGGCTTTACTCCGACGACCACTGCTCCGGAAACCAACTTCCGTTCCGTAGCGTTTGATCCGTTTGTAGACGTTCTCGTCGCGTACGCCCCGGGCGATAATGTGGATCCGAACTTCAACGGCAACAAGATTTCCTTTATCAATCCCGGAACTTCCGCGGGAATCACCGCCCCCACTGCGCCCACTCGCATTATCGCGGCAGTTCCCACGGGCCAGGCAGGCATCGGCTCCTACACGCCTACCGGCCAGACCACCCCCGTTACCGTGAACGGGCCGATGGCCTATGACCCGAAAACCAAGCTTGTTCTCGTGGCAAATGCGGGAAGCAATTCGCTTTCCTACATGTCCCTGGACCCTCAAAATACCTTCAAAGCCGTTGAAATTCTCTCCATGAGCATCACTACCGCCGGAATCCCGAGTAATCAGCCGCCCTTGGGGACGCCGCCTCTCACCAAGCCATGCAGCTTTACAATCACCGGCGATCCCACTGTTCCGGCCTGCATGCCGCAAGCCGTGCCGCTTGGACAGCCGGCGACCATCCATATTTTTGGCAAGGGCTTCAGTTCCGGCACGTCCGCAGTCGTGCGGCTCGACCGGCTTACATCCCTCACGCCTCCCGGCCAAACTACTGTGGCCAACGTCAAGTCAACCATCGTCAGCGATAGTCAAATTGATGCCACGATTGATGCTGGCTTCTTCTTCACCCCGCACACCTACTCGGTCGATGTGCAGGTCTCGGGCGGCCAGGCTGGCACTTCGGCGTCGAACTCCATCGATCTGTACGCTGTTTCCGTAACCCCGCTTGCGGGGAGCACCTTGGGTTGCACTCCCACCTCAACGAATCCCCAGGGCCCCGAAGCCGTTGCCATTGATCCAACGCTCCACATCGCCCTCATCACCAACTTCGCTTGTAACAGTGTCTCCGTGGTCGCCGTGAATCCTGCTGGTTTTAAGAGGGCGGTTGGACCTCCGGCGCCTTATGGAACTCTTCTTGGCAACGTGACAGTCGGGACCAACCCGATCGGCATCGACGTTCTTCCGCGAATGTCCCTCGCAGTCGTCGCCAACCACGGGGACACTCCAAATGGAACCGCATCGATCATTGACTACAGCAATCCAGAGAAGCCGGTGCTCGTCAGCTGGCCCACAACCGCGGGTACCACCACCCCGACGAGCAATTCGGTGACGGTTAGTATTGCCCCGATTGGCGTGGCGATTGATCAGGACCGCGCCGTCGCTCTCATCACCAACAATGGTTCCAACTCGCTCTCCGCGATCGATCTCACCGTTCTGCTTCCCAGCGATCCTTCCACTTCAACTACTGCGGGTCATATCGTCGCGCCCCTCTCGGCCACGCCCGTTGCCCTCAGCGCTCCCCCAACAGCAATAGCAATCGATCCGGTTCGCGCCATTGCCGTGGTTAGCGTCCTGCAGAATCCCGGCTCAACCAGTGTGACCGGTGGTTTGGATGTCGTGAACATTGCTTCCATTCCGCCTGTGCGCAGTTCGACCGCTTCTGTTTCGTCGCTGACGGCTACACTAACTGGCCTTGCTTATGATCCCGGCGACCCGCTGACCACCCCGGTGACACCCTCGGTCTTCTACGCCGCCTCCACGCAGGCCAATGCGATCTTTGCGTTCAACCCGGACAACGGCTCGGTGCAGCAGGTGCGCGTCGGCATCAATCCATATTCCGTCGGCTACAATCCGCAGACTGGAACGTTGTTGACCATCAATTCCACATCGAACAGTGCTTCGCTCGTTGACGCCCAGACGTTCAAGACGGTTAATACCCTGGGGATCACCAGCCAATCTCAGTTCGCGGTGGCGGTTGACCCAATCACGAATACGGCGCTGATTGTGGACCAGAATAACAATCGTATCCTGGGTTTGGCGTTGCCGTAGACGGTTGCGCTGAGTAGCGCGAATTTGCTTCGCGCCATTGCGGGCCCGCTTCCCGCTCAGCTATACTCTTCGCTTTGTGTTAAGGCAGGCAAGGCTGGTGGAAGCTGTTGGGCGGGGCTATGAGGCTCTGTGCGGCAAGACGCACAAGAGAAGTTGT
>DASSGJ010000088.1:0-9172 GCA_035693545.1 Candidatus Acidiferrum sp. | reverse complement strand
CGAGGCGAAGTTCATTCCGTTCACGGCGCAGACGCGCATGAGCGGAGTCGATCTGGACGGCCGGCGGATTCGCAAAGGCGCCACCGAGTCGGTGATCGAATTCGTGGAAGAGCACGGAGGGCGCGTGCCTCCGGAACTGCGCGAGATCACCGATCGCATCGCGCGCTCCGGCGGCACGCCGCTGGTGGTAGCCGATCGCGGTACTGCCATGGGCGTGGTTCATCTCAAGGACGTAGTGAAGGGCGGCATGCGCGAGCGCTTCGAGCAGCTTCGCGCCATCGGCATCCGCACCGTCATGATCACGGGCGACAATCCGCTGACCGCGGCGGCGATTGCTTCGGAGGCGGGCGTCGACGATTTCCTGGCGCAGGCGACGCCGAAAGACAAGATGGACCTGATCAAGAAGGAGCAGGCCGGCGGACGCCTGGTGGCGATGACCGGCGACGGCACCAACGATGCGCCCGCGCTGGCGCAAGCAGATGTCGGCGTGGCCATGAACACCGGAACGCAAGCCGCGAAGGAAGCGGGCAACATGGTGGACCTGGACTCCAATCCCACGAAGCTCATTGAAATTGTCGAAATTGGAAAGCAGTTGCTGATTACGCGCGGAGCGCTCACGACATTTTCCGTCGCCAACGATGTGGCGAAATATTTCGCGATCATTCCGGCAATGTTTGCGGGGACATTCCCGCTTCTGGGGATGCTCAACGTGATGAAGCTGCGCACGCCGGAATCCGCGATTCTTTCCGCGGTCATCTTCAACGCGCTGATCATCATCGGCCTGATTCCGCTGGCCCTGCGTGGTGTTCGCTATCGTCCGCTCGGCGCGGCTGCTCTGTTGCGCAGAAACATGTTCATTTACGGGCTTGGCGGCGTGATAGCACCGTTCCTCGGCATCAAGGTGATTGACATTCTGGTTTCATGGTTGCGGCTCGCATAGGTGGCATTGTGAAAAAAGAACTGATTCTCGCATTGCGATTCACGCTGGTAACTACTTTGGTTTTCGGAGTGATCTATCCACTCGGCGTTACGGGACTCAGCAAGGTGCTGTTTCCAAGGCAAGCCGCCGGAAGCCTGATCGAGAAAAACGGGCGCGTTGTGGGCTCAAAATTAATTGGCCAGGCCTTCACTTCGGACAAATATTTTCATTCTCGGCCGTCGGCCGCCGGCGCGGGCTATGACGCCAGCGCGTCCAGCGCTTCGAATCTCGCGCCTACGAATCAGGCGTTGCTGGACCGCGTTAAATCGGATGTCAGCAAACTCCAGCAGGAAAACCCCGGCACGCCCATTCCCGCGGACCTTGTCACCGCTTCCGGCTCCGGCCTTGATCCTGAAATTTCTCCCGCCGCCGCCGATTTCCAGGTTCCCCGCGTCGCCAAAGCCCGCGGCCTCAGCGTGAACGCTGTTAAACCGCTGGTCGCTCGCCACATGCAAGCCAGAACCTGGGGCATCTTCGGCGAGCCGCGCGTAAACGTTCTTGAATTGAACCTGGATTTAGATTCCCTGAAGTAACAACTCAACTTCCTAACACTTCGACGCGCGCCCCGAACTTTTCGCCAGCGCCTTCGGCGGCTGAAACCGGTACCCTACCCACGGCTCCGTCAAAATGAATCTCGGTTGCGCCGGATCTTTCTCAATCTTCTTCCGCAACTGGTTGATCACGACGCGCAGATTCTCGGTTTCTTCGCCGTACTCCGGTCCCCAAACCGATTGCAGCAGGCGCCGGTGCGAGACAGGTTTTCCCTGCTGTGCGATCAAATGCTTCAACACCTCGAATTCCTTTGGCGCCAGGTGCACTTCTTCTCCGAGAGCGGTCACGCGGCGGGATTCGAAATCCACCGAAAGCTCTTTGGACTGAAACGCGGGAACGGTTTCCGTACTCGAATGCCGCCGGAGGGAAGCGCGCACCCGGGCCAGCAATTCCTCGATCCCAAATGGTTTGGTGACGTAATCATCCGCACCGGCGTCCAGGGCGACGACTTTGTCCCGCTCCGCGTTGCGCACGGTAAGCATGATGATCGGAGCCGCAGTGAAACGCCGCAATTCGCGGCAAGTCTCAACCCCGGACATTCCCGGCAAATTCACGTCCAAGAGAATCAGGTCAGGCTTCACTTTGTGCGCCAGTTCCAGCGCCTCTTCCCCGCTCGCCGCTTCCACAAATTCGTAGCCGCGGAACGCCAGGGTCGAGCGCAGCACACGCCGGATTTGCGGTTCGTCGTCCACGACCAGGATGCTCGCCGAATTCACCGGTTTTCGCTCCGCAGAGCCACCGGCAACGTGAAGGAGAACACCGAGCCGGAATTCAGTTGGCTGGTCACTGAAATTGTTCCTCCGTGCGCGGTTACAATGGCCTTGGCAATTGGCAATCCCATCCCCGTTCCGCGCACCTGATACCGTTGGTCCTTGCCGCGATAAAATTTGTCGAAGATCAGCCCTTGTTCGAAGGGATCGATCCCCGGGCCGCGATCGGCGACGCTGACTGTCACCAAATCGCCCGTTTCTTCCGCGGTGACAGTAATTGGATGTTCCTTCCTGGAATATAGATTCGCGTTATCCACCAGTTGGACCAGGATATCTTTCGCAAGCTCCAGATCTGCCCGCACCAGTGGGAGGTCGTCCCTCATATTGACGACGATTCTCCGGTCGCCAAGGGCTTTCCGCAAATGACCCAGCGCCGCCTCAACCAGTGTGGCGACCGCCACAGGCTGCAGGTGCAATTCAAATTCGCCCGATTCGAGCTTGGCCATCTCCGCGGCTTCTTCCACCAGGTGATTCAGGCGGTCGCACTCCTCGTTCACGATGGTCAAAAGCTCCTTCACTTGCCGCGGATCCCGGCTGGTCGAGGCAAGCAAATCGGTCGCCGCCGCTTTGATGGCCGTAAGCGGGGTGCGGAAATCGTGCGCGATCGAATCCAGCAGCGCGGACTTCAGCCGCTCGCCCTGCCGCTCTGCCTCGGTTTCGCTCAACTGCTCAACGGCCCGGGCGCGCTCCATGGCGATTGCCACCAGCGAGCCAATCGCATCAAGCGTCTGCCGGGAAAGAACCGCTCCAGAAATGCCCAGGCTCCCGATTGGCTTCACACCCAGCCGCACCGGGACGAAATGCAAAAGCTGCGCCGGATCGGTGTTCGTCTCGTCCAGGACATAAGCCGCCTTCATCTTCTCTTCGTCAATCTGAGCCGCGCCGTACCCCGAGCGGTAGAACTTGTCCTTCTGCGGCACAAACAGCTCCGCAGCCCCGGCTTCGAAACATTCCACGATGTGATTGGGAATCGCGTTCATCAATTGGATGACGTTTCCCTCACCCAGCAGTTTCTCGCTGAAGGAATACAGGCGTTCCATTTCGCGCCGCCGGTTGTGCGCCGCATCCGCCTCTTTCCGGATGCGCGCGGAAAGCTGGCTGCCCATGAGGGAGGTAATCAGGAATGCGGCCAGGGCCACCCAGTTCTGCGGATCGGAGATCGTAAAGGTTCGGAGGGGAGGGAGGAAAAAATAATTGAAAAGGAGCATCGCGCTGACGGACATGAAAATTGCCGCCAGCATGCCCCATACGGCGGAAACTGCTAAAATTGCGAGGAGAAACGACAGGGCTACCGTGGTCTGGTTGACGTGCAGGAATCGTGTGTATCCGTAGGTGATTGAAATCAGCAGGATCGCGGCGACTGCGAGTCCGATTCCGCGGCCCGAGATGAATCGCGCCATGTTCTTATTGTAACCCGGGACGATTTCGAAGATTGGAGAACACCTCAACTTGCCCAAGAAGCCCGAAGAGTGGCTGGAACTCGCCTCTCCCTCCCCCAACTCGCGGGGGATTTTCAAGCTCTTCCTCGGCTACGCTCCCGGCGTCGGCAAAACCTACAGCATGCTGAGCGAGGCCATCCGCCGGAAGAGCCGCGGCGAAGATGTGGTCATCGGCATCATCGAAACGCACGGACGCAAGGGAATTCAGGAACTTGCCGCGCAACTGGAACCCGTCCCCCGCAAGAAAATCGATTACAAGGGCACACCGTTTGAAGAGATGGATATTGACGCCATTCTGGCGCGGGGGCCCGGCGTCGTCCTGGTGGATGAACTTGCGCACACCAACATTCCCGGGAGCCGGCACCGCAAGCGATATGAGGACGTGCAGGAGTTGCTGGCCGCGAAGATCGACGTTGTTTCCACGCTGAACATTCAACACATTGAAAGCATCGCTCCCACGGTCCGTGCGATCACCGGCGTGACCGTCCGCGAAACCGTTCCCGATTGGGTCCCACTCAGCGCCAGCGAGACGGTCATGGTGGACCTGACACCCGAAGCGCTGGTCAACCGCATGCGCCGCGGCGATGTCTACAGCAAGGAGAAGGTCGAGCAATCGCTGAAGAATTTCTTTCGCCGCGGCAATCTCATAGCCCTTCGAGAACTGGCGCTGCGCCAGGTCGCCGAACAGGTGGACCGCAGCCTGGAAACCTACATGGACGCGAAGCAGATTCGCGAAAATTGGGGCGTTCGCGAGCGAATCGCGGTCTGCGTTTCGGGCAGCCCGTCGGGGCAATACTTGATCGCGCGAGCTGCGCGCATGGCGCGGCGGCTCGATGCCGAACTCCACGTGGTTCACGTGATGCGCGAATTCGCCACCCGCGAGGAAAATCCCAAGATTCTCGAAGCCAATCTTCGATTTGCGGAAAATCTTGGCGCGCTGGTGGTTCGGTTGAAAGGCCGGAGCGTCGCCGACGCCATCGCCGACTTTGTCCGCTCCAAGCACATCACCCAGGTGATTTTCGGCCGGGCGCTGGTTCGCGATTGGAAAAAATTTCTGTATCTCAGCGTGGTCCACCGCTTTCTGCGCGAATCCCCCGCGGTGGACATCCATATCGTTACGCAGGAACCCGAGGTCGACTGACTGTTTCCGCCCAGGGGCCCGGAGATTCATCCACAAAGCATTCACATATTTCCACAGACACTCCTCTTACCGGCCCGGGACCCGAGCACTAGAATTGCCGCTACGCTAAATCTGGGGAGTGATTTGATGCTTTTCGCCACTGTATCTCGCGGCAAGAATTCGGGAACGCGTTTGCTCCCGCATCGTTTCAAGGACGAGCGCTATCATGTCCGTCTCGGCAAGCAAGGCCCTTACATTCCTATCACGGACTCTCGCGACATCCCGTCGTATCTCGCCAATGGCTATTCGCTGGAGATGAGTAACAAAGCCGAAAAGCACAACCCCAGCCTGATCTGCCCTGAATCGATACAGGGCTGGAGCAAAGACTTCTAGTCACCCTGGGAACGCCATTCTCCCGAATGGCGTTCCATCTCGGTGCTCCATAAAATCATTCGTAGCGGGCACACGAATTCACCGCCGCAAATTCCAGCGTCTTTATTTGTTTAGCTAGCGCGGCAGGCAACAGCCTTTTGCCTGGCTTTTCCCAGACCCTCGATGTACAAGTCCACCACATCTCCCGGCTTTAAATACTGTGGCGGCTTCATTCCCAGGCCGACACCTTCCGGAGTTCCGGTGGAAATTATATCGCCCGGCAAAAGCGTCATGAACTCGCTTAAATAGCTGATGATTTTCGCCAAGCCAAAAATCAGGTCTGACGTACTGGAATTCTGGCGCACCACGCCGTTCACACTCAGGCCCAGCGCCAGTTGGTGCGGATCCCGAATCTCATCGGGCGTAGCCAGAAAAGGCCCCAGCGGCGCAAACGTATCGCAGCTCTTCCCTTTTACCCATTGCCCCGCCCGCTCCAGTTGAAAAGCCCGCTCGCTGTAGTCGTTCATCAGGCAGTAGCCGGCCACATGGCCCATCGCCTCGGCCTCCGAAACATACGAAGCGCGCTTTCCGATCACCAGCGCCAGTTCCACTTCCCAGTCGGTCTTCAGCGAATTTTTTGGAATCACTACGTCGTCGAACGCCCCGCACAGGGCCGACGGCGCCTTCATGAAAATCACCGGCTCTTTCGGTATCTCTTTCCCGGTTTCCGCGGCGTGCCGCGCGTAGTTCAGCCCAATGCAAACAATCTTCGATGGCCGCGCAACACACGCTCCCCATCGCGCGCTCTCTGGGACAACAGGGCATCTTTCCTCATTCGCGCGGAACCATTGTCCCAATTTCTCGACGCCGCCCGTGGCAAAAAATTCGTCGTCAAAATCCCGCACATGCCCGCTCACGTCCTTGCGCGCACCATTTGCAACCACCAGGGAAGGTTTCTCCCGCCCTGTTTCCCCAAATCGGCAAAGTTTCATCGTGGATCGCTCTCGCTCCCGCTGGATTGGCCGTAGCTTCGGCGCCCAATAATACAAAACCTCGCGCCGATACGCTAATTAGACGGAAGGCCGATGCGACGCAACAGGTCCTGAAAACGCGGGTCGGGGCGCAATGCGTCCATGCTGGGATCAATGTGCAGATAGATCAACCAGTGGGAATGCTCTTCGAATGATTTTTCCAAGCATTCGATGGCGCGGCCGGACTCTCCGAGGCCAAGGTGGATTCCGGCGAAGAAGCAAGGGGCGACATATTTTTGGGCGGCGAGTTGGGTTAGCTCACTCAAGAGCTGGATTGCTTCTTGTTTCCTGCCCGCAACGGCGAGAGTTTGCGCGAGCGCCGCAGTGAGCATGGGACTGCCGCCGGAAAACTTCACTGCCTTTTCACCTTCGGCGATGGCCTGACCATAGCGCCCCAACTTTCGGAGGATGAGGCCGAGAATCCAGTAGCTGATGGGATAGTTGGGATCCAATTCGATGGTGCGATGGAGTTGTTCGATGGCGGCGTCGTATTGGCGGTCCATATAGTGGGCCCAACCGATTCCGGCGCTGATGATCAAGGACAGGGGGTCGAGCTCCTGGCTCTTTTTCATGCCGGCGATTGCCTCTGCCTGGCGGCCCATGGTCATTAAACATTCGGCGTACCAATGGCTGGCGGTGGGATGGGCGAAGTTGAGCGCGATGCTGTGCTTGAATTCCGCCTGCGCCTCTGGCCACTGCCAATCGTAAAGCCACAGCACGGCGGCCATCGGGGTGTGAGCTTCGCCGAGATCGGGGTCGAGCCGAAGAGCTGCCTGCGCGGCTGTTTTGGCTTTGGGAAAGGCGGCCTTTGGGGGCAGATAGCTGTTCCAACCGAGAAGAACGTAGGAATCGGCGATGCCGGTATAAGCGAGCGCGTAAGCGGGATCTTTTTCGACAGCTTGCTGAAAATATTCTATGGCTTTGTAGAAGCCGTCTTCGGTCCACTTGTTCCAGTGATGGCGGCCCTTGAGATAGAGGCGATAGGCTTCGGCGTCGTCGGTTTGGTGTTTGGAGAGACGCTTTTTTTCGGCGCGGGTGAGCTTCATTCGCAATGTTTCCCAGATTTCGTTGGAGATTTCGTCTTGAATGGTGAAGATGTCGCCGGGCTTGCGATCGTATTGGGCGCCCCAGATTCGCGAACCTGTCGCGACATCCACCAGTTCGGCGCCGATGCGCAGCGACCCGCCGCTTTGGATGATTCTGCCGGTGAGTACGGCGCGGACGCTCAGTTCACGGCCTACGGATTGCGGATCGACGCCGCGACCCTTGAATCGGAATACGGTGCTCTGGGCCATCACGCGGAGTTTGGGAACGGCCGCGAGAATATTGATCAGGCTGCCGGCGATTCCGTCGCTGAGATATTCGTGCTCCGGGTCGCGGCTGGTGTTTTCGAACGGCAAAACGGCGAGCGAGTCGATGATTTTGGAGGGACGAGGTGGGCGGAGGGTTCCCGTTTGCGTGGAAGGATTTTGCGCCCGGTGCTCTCCGGTGGAGTGCGGGTCGCTGCCGGCTGACGGCGGGACGATTTGCGTGACCTGGTCCGATGCGGAAAGGCGGTCCAGTTGTTGTAGGTCGGCGCGAATATCCGCGGCGCGCTGGTAGCGGTGGTCGCGGTCCTTGTGGATGGCCTTGTTGATGATTTCTTCGAGGCGCGGCGGGATATCGGGATTGATATTCCGGGCTGGAGCCGGGGACGTGGTGAGAACGGCCTCGATAATCATTCCGCCTGTTGCGCCGCTAAAAGCTTGGCGCCCGGTCGTCATTTCATACAGCAACAGCCCCAGCGAGTAAATATCGGTGCGCGGATCCAGATTGTCTCCACGGACCTGCTCGGGTGACATGTAGGAAGGAGTGCCGCTGATGATTCCCACGATCGAGGGCGAATCGGGTGCTTCGCCACCGGAATCCGCATCCGTTTCCGCAACGCCCTTGGGAACAAGTTTCGCAAGGCCAAAGTCGAGAACTTTTGCTTGTCCGCGCCTGGTCACGAAAATATTCGCCGGCTTGATGTCGCGGTGGATGATTCCTTCGGAGTGGGCCGCGTCCAAGGCTTCCGCAATCTGGGTCCCGAGTCTCAGAGTTTCTTCGAGAGGAAGCGGCTTGCCGCGGATGTGACCACGCAGCGTTTCGCCGTCAATGAACTCCATGGCGATGAAAGCGCGGCCGTTTTGTTCACCGACGTCGTAGATGGTGCAAATGCCGGGGTGATTGAGAGCGGAAGCGGCTCGAGCTTCGCGGCGAAAGCGGAGCAACGCCTGCGGGTCTTGCGCAATTCTGTCGGGTAGGAATTTCAGGGCGACGGTGCGGTCCAGGCGGGTGTCCACCGCTTTGTAGACCACGCCCATTCCGCCTTCACCCAGTTTTCCGATGACGCGGAAGTGAGAGATGGTCTCGTCAATCATAGCCGAGCCCGCTCTTTAGAACGGGGCAGTCTTCTTTACAAAGTCCTGTCGTCCAGCGCGGCATCCCCATCCAGTTTTTTGCGCTCGACATCCGGAGGCTTTGGAGATCCCAGCATTCGCAGGACTTGCGAGCCTTCGCCGTATGCGCTCACGTCGGCCTGATGTTCCAGTTCAAAGGTTACATTTTTGTTGCAGACCGAGCAGAAGAGTACGCCGTAGGCGGTTCCGCCTTCTTGCGCGAACATGTTGTAACGCATCACTCGCGCGCAACACACCGGAACCCAGAGGTTTGGAGTCTGAGTACTGCCCAAGGTTCACCATCCAAAACCGAGTTGCCGGGGATTATACACTGAAAAACTGGGTGGCTACAGGAGAGGCGAACGATGATCAGCGCCGGGAAGAAGGATACTGAAACTCTTTGAAAGAATGGTGCGCCCTGAGAGATTCGAACTCCCGACCTTCTGGTTCGTAGCCAGACGCTCTATCCAGCTGAGCTAAGGGCGCAAC
>DASSGJ010000087.1:0-7903 GCA_035693545.1 Candidatus Acidiferrum sp. | reverse complement strand
AGAAACAGGCGCGGGCCGGCGCCTGGTGAGAGTTTTGGTTTGAAGGAGAGCGCGGCCCTACCTGGGTCCCGCAAGCGGGGCGAAGGAGAAAAGAATGAATCCCTGGTCCGCTCTTCTTAACGGGGGGATGCTAGCACAGGGTGGGGGTGGGGGCAATGAGGAGAGGGCGACCGGTGGAACGGGGCGTGGGGACGAGAAACAGCGGAAAAGAAAGAAGGAGAAAAGCGTCTTACATAGGAGTAAGATGGAGTTATGAGCAGAAAAACAGCTGGCAAATCGGAAGTGTATACGACTACCGTGAGTTCGCGGGGTCAAGTTGTTTTGCCTTCCCCGGTGAGGCGGAAGCTGGGGCTGAGGAAGGGTACGCGGATCAATATCGTGATTGGAGAAACCGGGGAAGGAACCATCATTTTGCAACCTTTGCATGCAGATGCCATCCGGAAGGTACGGGGTTCGCTGCCCGGAGCGGGCGAGGCACTGGACTATTTGCAGGCCGAACGGCGCCGCGACCGGGAGCGAGGGCGGTGAGGAGTTATGTTTTGGATGCCAACGCCCTATTGACCCTAGTGGCCGACAGGCCGGGTGCAAAGCGAGTGGATCGGATGGTGCAGAAGGCGGCCCGCACTGGGACACCTTTGCAGATGTCGGCGGTTAACTGGGGAGAAGTAATTTACTCGATGCGTAAAGCCAGGGGTGAAGCGGAAGCGAATGCGCTGGCGCGCAGTGTGGAACGACTTCCACTGAACATCGTACCTGTGGACCGTGACAGCGCGGCAAGAGCCGGAGAGCTCAAAGCGGTATACGGGCTTGGATATGCTGATTGCTTTGCAGCAAGTCTGGCGCTGGACCTGCGAGCCACTTTGGTTACGGCAGATCCGGATTTTCAAAGAGTTGGAAACAAATTGAAGGTGGAATTCCTGCCGAGGCACGAGGCTCCTTCTCGCCCCTAAGTTCTTTCGATGTTCGAATTACTGCTGAGGAAAACAGTCGGCATTCTCTGTAGTTTCAAGGCCTCCTACAACCATAAGCCATTTGATACAGTCGGCCTGACCTGCCTGCCGAAAGACGATCTTATGCTTGCCCGGCGACAGCGGCACATGCATGGGAATTTGTCCGAACAAGCTTCCATCGATGTAAACGGATGTTCCTTCCGGCTTCGCGAAATGAACTTTGCCGCCTTCAAGAGGGAGAACAGGCGCAGCCGGAGGCACAGAGGATGAAAGTTTTTCCAGCGGGAAACTTTGAGCCTGCGACAAATTTTTCAAAGCGGCGCTGAGATGCACAGTGCTCAGAGCGAAGGCGATTCCGGCAGAGGCATTTCCGGCTGGCTTTTCTGTGGTGATGCCAACGACCTCTCCTCGACTGTTTAGGAGAGGGCCACCAGAATTACCTGGATTTAGAGCCGCGTCGGTTTGGATCCAAGTTTCATCTCCAGACGGCGAAAGTTTTCCAACGGCACTGACGATACCCTTCGTGACGCTAAACGGCATACCCCCGGCAGGATGGCCGATGGCAAAGACAGTATCCCCTTGACGAACAGAGTTGGAATCGGCCAGGAGCAAGTATGGGAAGGGCAAACCGGAGGTTGGAGGTTGAACGGTCAGAAAAGCAATATCCTTTTCCGGATCGACATAGACAAGGTGAGCTTTCAACTGCTGCCCTGTCCAAAGGATGGCTTTGAGGTCCACTTCCGAGTTAGTGAGATGTGCGCTGGTGGCAATTAGCCCGCTGTCGTATACGAAAAATCCGGAGCCGGACAAAGTTGGCGCAACAAGAACGACGACGGCAGGCTTTACACGGGCAATCACTTCTTCGGGGGACAACTCTAGTTGTTCCCCAGAAACAGCCGTCTTGCCGGTCGAAGCGCTGACATCAGGAGGCGGCAGCGGAACAAGATCGACATGAAACTTGTCCGCTTTGAACAGCCAGAAGTCGCCATGACTGTGATGACGCATGTCGACCCATTGCCTGGGACCTTCGGTCAGCACCATCTCCTTAGTGATATAGCCCGAAAGGGTGAGGCGAACGCGCATAGAATGCTGGAGGCGCTCTTGAAAACTGGTGAGAGTCCTTTTGAAATAGCCACGCGGAAAATCCCTCTCGTAGGGAGTGACACCCACGACTGTACCGTCGAGTTCGATGGTGGCCCCCGGCGGAGTTGAGGTTATTTGCAGTGTTTTCTTCGTTTTTGCCGAGGCTAGCGAGCAAAATGAGACCAGCAAGGACACAGAAAGACAAACACGGGTTAGAGAGAGGGGCAACACAGGGGGCTCTCGCGGCCGAGTATACTAAATAACTATATTTATAGAGAAGAACTAAATTGCTACAGAAGTTGCGGTCGAGCCAGTTTGACGGGCCATGAATCCCGGTCAAGAAGCGGGCTTCGGGGAATAGCCGTTACACGCGAGAACGGGAAGGCGCGGGTATTTGGGAAAAGACGGGTCGGACTGGGAAAGGTGGCAGAGGAGGAATTGGGAGCCTTTGCTGGATTCGATGAGCCGGGCGTGAAGACAATTGGCGCAGAGGCCGAGGCGTTGATTGGGGTCGGGGGAGGATTTGGGCGCGGACATGATGGGTTAGCGGCCCGGAGAATCAGTCGGGCTTGGGTGGGTCGGCGGCGACAGGGGGAGGCGGGGGCGCAGCCGGCTTGGCAAAGTGCGAATCGTTGAGAGTAATGTTGGTCTCAATTTTGGTGGCGGTGATTTTCTGGATTTGGTCGGAGTCCAGTGCGGCGGATTCGACGAGGAAGGGATATTTCAGGCCGTCCACTTCGCGAAAATCGCGGAAGTAGGTTTCCCAGGGGAGTTCCTTGTCGCCAACTTTTCGCAGGCCCTGCCATTTCATCAGCAAGCCAGTGGAAGCATCGAAGTAGAAGTAGCTGACGTCACCCTGCTTGGTGGTAAGTTTCAGTTTATGGACAATCTTGCCGTCAATCTGTTCCTTGCCGGCAAATTCAATCTGATTGCCTTTTGTTTTGTAATCAACAAAAGGGCCTTCGAAGTCGGCTTCGTCGGCGATCCCCGCGAGATCGGCCGCAGACATTGCCGTGACGGAAGGATTGGGGGCAAAGGGGTTGTAAATCCAACCGGCGGATTTGCCGTCGTAAACGCGGATGAGGCTCTGGCCGTTGACGGAGATTTCCATGTGCATTTTCAGGGGGCGTTTGCGTTCGACGAAGAATGGACCCTCAACGCCGGGAGCGAAAGTGATGACGCCGGTGACGCGTTCGGTCTGGACGGCCTTGATTTTGGCGAGGCCGCCGCGGGCATTGATGTAGGCGTTGATGACATCGTCGGCGGTCTGGGCGGGGAGGGATAGCGGAAAGCTGAAGAAAAATGCAAGGGCAGTCAGCGCCACACCTGGCAGGCGGATGTGGCGAAGATTTGCTTTTGAAGACATAAGAGAATGGTAGAGAGAGTTGGATTGCGGGTCAACTTGAAGAATAAAAGCGGATTGACAACCGGAAGAGGTTCGGGACAAATGAAGATTCAACTTTTGGTGGACGAGAAGCTATTCGGGAGGAAACGCCCGGCCTTTTTATGAACATTGTTAACCTGATTTTTGGAAAACCACTGAAGACTTCGGAAGAGCGCGCGGAGCAAATCGGTCCGGCGGAAGGGATTCCGATTTTCGGGCTGGATGCGCTGAGTTCGGCGGCGTATGGGCCGGAAGCGGCGCTGAGCCTGCTGATTCCGATGGGGCTGCTGGGCGTGCAGTACATCGTGCCCATCAGCGCGGCGATTATCACGCTGCTGGTGATCGTTTATTTTTCGTACCGGCAGACGATTGAAGCGTATCCGACGGGCGGCGGGTCGTATACGGTAGCGCGCTACAACCTCGGATCGTTCTGGGGATTGCTGGCAGCGGCGGCACTGCTGGCCGATTACATTTTGACGGCGGCGGTGGGAATTTCGGCGGGGGTGGGCGCGCTGATTTCGGCGGTGCCGAAGCTGATGCCACACACAATGCTGTTGTGCCTGGGCATCCTGCTGGTAATCACGATTGTGAATCTGCGAGGAGTGAAGGACGCGGGATTCGCGTTCCTGTTCCCTACGTATCTTTTTGTCGGCTGCCTGGTGATTACGATTGCCGGCGGCGTGTTGCGAACGTTAATGAGCGGCGGTCATCCGGCAGCCGTCCATGCATTGCCCGCACCGCCGGCGGCGCTGCAGGGAGTGACCTACTGGCTGCTGTTGCGGGTGTTTGCGAGCGGCTGCACGGCGCTGACGGGTGTGGAGGCGGTGAGCAACGGGGTGCGGGCGTTTCGCGAACCGCGGGTGAAAAATGCGCAACTGACACTGACGATCATTATCGGAATTCTGGGTGTCTTGCTGGCCGGGATTTCTTACCTGGTGAAAGTGTACGGGATCGTTGCGACGGACCCGGGGCAGCCGGGATACCAGAGCATATTGTCGCTGCTGATTGCGGCGGTGTTCGGCAAGGGAGTGTTTTATTACGTTTCAATCGCGTCGATCCTGCTGGTGCTGTCGCTTTCGGCAAATACCGCGTTTGCGGATTTTCCGCGGCTGTGCCGGGCCATTTCGCAGAACAATTATTTGCCGCACGGATTCGCGCAACGTGGACGGAGGCTGGTGTACACGCAGGGGATCGTGGTTCTTGCGATCTTGGCTGGAGTGCTGCTGTTTCTCTTCGGTGGCGTGACGGACCGGCTAATTCCGCTTTACGCGGTCGGAGCGTTTCTGGCGTTCACGCTTTCTCAGGCCGGGATGGTGCGGCACTGGTGGAAAGCACGCGGGCCGCACTGGGTGAAATTTGCGCTGGTGAACGGGCTGGGAGCATTCGTGACGGGCGTGACGGTGGTGGTGGTGTTGGTGGCGAAGTTTGTGGAGGGAGCGTGGCTGACGCTGCTGTTTATCCCGCTGACGATCGTGGCATTTCACAAGGTGCGGGCGCATTACCACGGAATTTCGATGGCTACCCGGTCAAGCGTGCCGGTGGAGCTTCCGGCGCGGGATCAGGCGCCGATGGTGGTGATTCCGATTGACCGGTGGAGCGCGATTACCAAACAGGGGCTGGAGTTTGCGGCGCGGTTGTCGCCCAAAGTGATTGCGGTGCATGTAGAGCCGGGAGAACATGCGGCGCTGTTGAAAGAGGATTGGGAGCGGTACGTGGTCAGGCCTTACCGCGAAGCGGGTGTGGAACCGCCAGAATTGGTGATGCTGCCTTCGCCATATCGATTTATTGTGGTGCCGATTGTGGAGTACGTGCTGAAGCTGGCGGAAAAACATCCGGAGCGGAAAATTGGAGTGGTGATTCCGGAATTCGTGGAAGACCGGTGGTACGAATACTTTCTGCATAACCAGAGGGCGCGGCTGCTGCAGTGGGTGTTGCTGGCGCGGGGAACGAAGCAGATTTACACGGTGGCCTCGCCGTATTATTTGTCGGACTCGGCGCGGAGGCTGGCGGGGTCAGACGGAAGTAAAAAAGTCTGAACCGGCGTTTACATAGCCGAAGGCCATCCGCGGAGTGTTGAAGCTAAAACCGGGATTGCCGTTTTTATCGAGAAGAATGAGGCCGCCGGTACCTTTGCCGCGATTAGCGAGAAGCTGCACGGCGGCCTGCGCGGCGCGGGTGGGCGTGGAACCAGCCGGGCGCAGGAAATCGGCGGCGGTTTTGGCCATGACTACGCGCATGATGGCTTCGCCGTAGCCGGTGGAAGAGACGCCTCCCGTTTCGATATCCGCATAACAACCACAACCAATCAACGGCGAATCGCCGACGCGGCCCGGGAGTTTGCAACAGGTGCCGCCGGTGGAGGTGGCGGCGAAGAGCCGGCCTTGCTGATCGAGCGCGACGGCACCGACGGTTCCCTGCTCGTGGCCGCGATGATTTTCAGCGGCGTGGGAATCCTTGCTGCATTGAAGCCAGGCTTCGCGTTCGGCGGGGGAGATGAGTTCTTCTGGATCGCAGAGTTTGACGCCTTCGGCGGCGGCAAAGTGCTCGGCGCCATCGGAGACGAGCATCATGTGGGGACATTTTTCGAGGACCGCGCGGGCGGCCTGAATGGGATTTTTCACGCGGCGCAGGCCTGCTACGGAACCGGCGCGAAGAGTGGCGGCATCCATGACGATAGCGTCGCATTCGACGTGGCCGTCGAGCGTGAGGTGAGAGCCGAAGCCGGAATCGAAGGTGGGGTCGTCTTCGAGGACGATGATAGCGGCTTCGATGGCGTCGAGTGCGTGGCCGCCGTTGTCGAGAATAGACCAGCCAGCTTGAAGAGCGCGGAGACAGCCGGATTTGCAGGCGTCAACAGCATCATCGGGAATGTCCCAGGCGCCACCGTGAACGATGAGAGAAGGTTGCATAGGAAAGCAGAATAGCAGAACTCGAAATTAGAAAATGGAAATTAGAAAATGGAGAAATCAGCGAGCAGATCGCAGCGAGCGGGGGGCGCGGACAGGTCGATCGAGTATTAGATGAAGAAGTCGAGGGTGAAGAGGAGGAGGCCGAGGATGAGGAGGAATGCGCCGAGGGAGAAGCGGCGCTGGGGGAGGCGGCTGACGGAGTGGAGGAAGCCGGCTGGGATTACGCGGAGGCGGGATTCGGTGCGCGGAAGGTAGAAGGGTCCAACGGATTCGTAGCGGGAAAGATTGCGGCGGAAGGCGGAGAATTCATTTTCCATCCAGAGGGAGAGTTCTTCGCGGTAGCGCCAGAGATAAAGCGAGCCGAGCAGAAAAACACCGTAGCCGAGACAAGTCAGCAAGCCAAGAGCAGGACCCGAACCCCAATAAAGCATGGCACCTCGCCGCCAACCCCGGCGGCCCTAGTATCTTAAGCCTCTTCGTGAATGGTGAAAAGGCGGACGATTTCGAATTCCTTTTTGCCGGCGGGCGTGAGGACTTGCACCTCATCGCCGACCTTGCGATTGAGTAAAGCTCGGCCGATCGGCGAGGTGGTGGAGATCATGCCCTTTTCGACGTCGGCTTCCTCGCTGCTGACGAGCTTGTACTCGATTTCCGTGCTCTTCTGGACGTCAATGACGATGATGCGCGAGCCGTAGCCGGAACGGTCTTTGGGAATATTCGTAAGGTTCAACATGCCGAGGTCGCCCATGCGCTTTTTCAGCTGGCCGATTTTGGCGTTGACGTAGCCCTGGCGCTCCTTGGCGTACTTGTATTCGGCGTTTTCGGAGAGATCGCCATGGGCGCGGGCGACGGCGATTTCCTTGGGGAGTTCGACGTTGAGTTCGTGCTCCAGGGAGTCAATTTCCTGCTGGAGCTTCTTTTTGATTTTGGCAAGAGGGTCGGACATAGTTTTCCGCGTCGGAGAAAAATGATGCGGAATCCGGCCAGGCCGGACTCCGCTGTGAACATTATAGATGGGGGAGAAATGCGGAGACAAGAGGGAAAGGAGAGCGCATAGGGCTTGCCATCGCATAAGTATATTGTTTTCAGTTCGTTAAACGAGTCCAGGAGTTAGCGAACCGGGAGTTCGACGCCCTGGGAGAGGGTATTCCCGGCTGCATCCTTAATAGTGAGAGTGTAGGTGGTGGTTTTCCGGGGAGAGATATTCAGACAGCGGGAATGCGAGGGCCAGACCTCGCCGACAGGGGGATCGAGAGTGACACTTTTGGCGTTGGCAACGTCGTAGCAGAGTTGCGCGGTTTCCCCGGGGCGAATGGTGCGAGGAGATACGTAGAGGCCGCGGATGGCGAGTTCGGAACCTCCCAATTGCTCGACGGCAAGGCGATCTTCTTCGCGTTGCTGCTCGGTTTGGCGCTCTTTTGTTTTCCGCTCGTATTCCCTGTTGGATTCGTAGCGAGCGTAGAGAATGTAAGAGACATAGAGGAGTACGCCAAGAATGACCAGGGAGGAATAGAGAAAGGGGTTCTTCAAGGGGGATTTCGGAGGAGAGGAAGTTTCGGGAATCATGGTGTCCACCT
>DASSGJ010000086.1:0-2399 GCA_035693545.1 Candidatus Acidiferrum sp. | reverse complement strand
GTGCTGATGGGCGTGGAGCGCAAGTCCATGATCCTGTCGGACGAAGAGAAGCGCAATACCGCGTATCACGAAGCGGGACACGCGCTGGTGGCGGCAATGACTCCCGGCGCAGATCCGGTTCACAAGGTGACGATTATTCCGCGCGGCATGGCGCTGGGGTTGACGATGCAACTGCCCGAGGCCGACAAGCACACCTACACCAAGGAATTCCTGGAAGGCATGCTGGCCGTGCTGATGGGCGGCCGCAGCGCCGAAGAAATTTTCCTCGGCCACATCACCACCGGCGCTGGCAACGACATTGAACGCGCCACGGACATCGCGCGCAACATGGTTTGCGAATGGGGCATGAGCGACCTGGGGCCGCTCGCGTTCGGCAAAAAGGAAGAAGCCATCTTCCTGGGCCGCGAAATCGCGCAACATCGCGACTTCAGCGAAGACACCGCGCTGCAGATTGACCGCGAAGTGAAGCGGATTGTGAGCGACGGTTATGAGAAGGCCAAGAGCATTCTTTCGTCGAACCGGGACTTGCTGGACCGCATCGCGCAAGCCTTGCTGGTGCGCGAAGTGCTCGACGCGAACGAAGTGAAACTCCTGATGGAAGGCAAGCCGCTGCCGGACAAGCCGCGGACGCCTCCCACGCCTCCTCCGACCGCCGCGGCACCCGCGACGGACCCGAAGGTGGTCCGTCCCGAGATGCGCCCAGCTCCGGGCTTTACGCGCGGCGACTCGCCGGCAAAAGCCTGAGCAAGGTAGGAACTTGAATTTTCACGCAGGGGCCCGAAAGAGCGGGCCCCTACTTTTTTGCGCGCGGAGGCGTACAATACCGCCATGGGACTGAAAGACGGCGAAAACCTGAATATTACGTGCCCGTGCTGCCAGGCGAAGCTGGTGGTGGACCCTATCTTTGGCGCGGTGCTTTCGCACGAGGCGCATGTGAAGCCCGGGCCGGACGTGGATTTAACGCAAGCGCAGAGCATCCTGGAACAGCAGAAAAAGAGCCGCGAAGACAAGTTTGCGGATTCCTTTTTCCAGGAAACCCACAAGGAAGACATTCTCGCGAAGAAGTTCGAGGAGGCCATGAAGAAGGCCAAGGACGCCCCCGCCGGAAAACCGATTCGCGATTTCGATCTGGATTAGTTGGAAGCTATTAGTGACTGGTGATTGGTGACTGGTGAAACCCTGCCTATGAATGCCTCCGTCACGCCCGATGATTGTTAGGAAAAAGTACAAGCTCACGGTTGGTGGGCGTGCGATTGTTTTGGGCAAACGCACGCTGGTGATGGGTGTGCTCAACGTAACGCCAGACAGTTTTTCGGATGGCGGGAAATTCTTCCAAGCAGAGGACGCCGTGAAAGCGGCGCTGGCCATAGAACGCGCCGGCGCGGACATCCTGGATATCGGGGCGGAGTCCACGCGGCCAGGTTCCACGGGCATTTCGGGAGAAGAAGAATTGGAGCGGCTGCTCCCCGTGCTGCAGGGGTTGCGCGATCGATTGAAAATTCCCATTTCCATTGATACGCAGAAGTCGCGCGTGGCGGAGCTGGCGATCGGCGCCGGCGCGGAGATGCTGAACGACATTTCGGGACTGCGACACGATCCGAAGATGGCGGAGGTGGCGGCGCGATTCGGCGTGCCGCTCGTTCTGATGCACATGCGTGGAACGCCCCGAACGATGCAGAAGGGGCCCTGGGCGAAAGATGTGATCAAGGATGTAAGCCGCGGGCTTCGCGAATCTGTGGCTATTGCGCGGCGAGCCGGCGTGCGGCAATCACAGATCATCGTGGATCCGGGGATCGGCTTCGGAAAGACCTTTGCCCAGAATTACGAATTGCTGGCCAAACTGCCGGAACTTGCAAAGTTGGGTTATCCGCTGCTGTTGGGAACTTCACGCAAAGGATTTCTTGGCGCAACTCTGGCGCGGAATGGAAAGCCTTTGCCGGCTGAAGAGCGGATTTGGGGGACGGCGGCGACCGTGGCGGCAAGCATCCTGCAGGGCGCGCACATTGTGCGGGTGCACGATGTGCAGGAAATGGTGCAGGTGGTCCGCGTGACAGATTCCGTCCTGCATCCCGATCTCCGGCCCAAGAACACCGGCGGCTGACGCTGTAACTCCGCTATAATCCACGCGGCACTTTGAAATCCCCCAAGGAAAGCATCCATGCAAAATCGCCGCTTTTTCGTTACTTCGTCACTTCTTTACATCGTCGCTTTTCCTTCCTGCACCTTCGCGCAACTTCCAACTGTGAAACCGGATTCGCTGCGCCCCGGTCAAGCCGCATCCGGAGCGGCAGGCTGTTCGGCGACGGAAGCTTCCTCTTGTGCGCAGGCGGCGGCAAAGATTACGCCGATCGTGATGGGGGAATCGCCGCTGGAAGAAAACTTGCGCCGGCTGACGGACG
>DASSGJ010000085.1:0-16312 GCA_035693545.1 Candidatus Acidiferrum sp. | reverse complement strand
GAGAGGAAAGTCGGTGACGATGGCGAGGCCCATGCCGAAACCGAAGGCGTCGCCCTGGACTTCGGCGACGGAGATTAAAGAGGAGGTGCGGACGAGGCGTTTGAATTCGATGAGGCGGGCGACTTCGGCGCGGGCGGACTGTTCGTCATGTGCGGCGCGTTCGCGGCCGGTGCAAAAAACTTTTCCGTTGGCGCGGATGCGGAGGACGCGGGCGCGGGGTGCGGGAGATTCGGAACGGAGTTCGGCGAGCATGGCGTCGAACATGGCGCCGGTGACTTCATTGCAGTGGCCGGGATTGTTGAGGGTGAAGGTGAGGACGTCGGGGGAGCGATGGATTTCGACTAAAGGCGGCGGAGTGGACATGGCCGGGAGATTATACAGGAAACCTTGAAGAGGAAAGATTTCAACACAGAGGACACAGAGAAGCCACAGAGTTCACAGAGAAGACGGGAGTCAGGAGCGGACGTGGTTGTCGAGGTGATGGTGGAGGTGGAACTGCATGTTGCGGAGAGGCGCGCTGGAATTTTGCAGGCGGCTTAGGAGGAGGGCGCCTTCGAGAGAGCTGATGATGAGTTGCGCGAGGTCGAGAGGTTTGATGCGCGCGCTGATTTCACGGCTGGCGACGCCTTCGGCGGCGATTTTCGCGAGGCGGACGGTCCAACTTTCCAATGCTTTTCTGGCACGGGCACGAAGTAGCGCGTTGCCGTCGTCGGACTCAACGGCGGTGTTCATCAGTGGGCAGCCGCCGGGGACGAGGCCTTCGCGCTTTTCGACGAAGTTGTCGATCATTTTTTTCAGGCGATGAATGGAGTTGGGGACATCGTTGACGCCTTCGAGGCGTCCGGTGACGGCTTTTTCCCAGGCGTAGTCGAAAGCTTCGCCGGCGAGTTGCTGCTTGCTGGTGAAATGGCGATAGATGCCGCCTTTCTGGAGGCCGGTGGCGCGCATCAGGTCGGAGAGGGAAGTGCCTTCAAAACCTTTGCGGTTGAAGAGTGGGGCGGCTTTCTTGACGATTTCACGGCGGGTGAGTTCACCCTTGGTCATTTCATTGGTCATGGCTTAAGCACCTCGCTTCGTTAGTACTGGGACCGAGTGGTCTCTTTTGTAAAGCATACCATATTTTAGATGAGACCGAACGGTCTCTGTTGCATCCAATCGTTTCGAGGAAGCATGAGCGAAACGATGGCAACGGCGATGCCGTTCAACCCGCCCCGGGAGCGGGCGGGGATCAACCCGTGGTTCATCGCGATCACGGTGACGCTGGCGACGTTCATGGAACTGCTGGACACGGCGATTGCCAACGTGTCTCTGCCGCACATCGCGGGCGGGTTGGCGGTCAGCGCGGACGAGAGCACGTGGGTGCTGACCAGCTACCTGGTTTCGAACGCGGTGGTGCTGCCGCTTTCGGCGTGGCTGAGCCGGGTCCTCGGACGGAAGCGGTATTACATGATCTGCGTGGCGCTGTTCACGATCAGTTCGCTGCTTTGCGGATTTGCGCCGAGTTTGGGATTGCTGATCTTTTTCCGCGTTTTGCAGGGTGTGGGCGGCGGAGGATTGGCGCCAGTGGAGCAGGCGATCCTGGTGGACACGTTTCCGGCGTCGAAGCGAGCGGCGGCGTTCGCGCTTTACAGCATGGCGATCGTGACCGCTCCGGCAATTGGGCCTCCGCTGGGCGGATGGATCACGGACCACTGGAGCTGGCGGTGGATTTTCTTCATCAACATTCCGATCGGAATTGTTTCGCTGATTTTGACGAGCCGGTTGCTGAAGGACCCGCCGGAGTTTACGCGGGAGGTGGAGGCGGCGCGGAAGGACGGGCGGCTGAAGATTGACGTCTGGGGAATCGTGTCGGTGGCGATTGCGTTTGCGTGCCTGGAGGTGGTGCTGGACCGTGGGCAGACGGAGGACTGGTTCGAAAGCAATTTCATCGTGGTCTTTTTTGCGGTGGCGATGGCGGCGCTGATTTTCGCGATTGCATGGGAGTGGCGGCATCCGGACCCGGTGGTGGAGATCCGGCTGCTGGGCGACCGGAATTTTGCGCTGGCGAACATTTTCTACTTTTTATTTGGATTCACGCTGTATGGATCGACGGTGTTGATTCCGCAGATGCTGCAGCGATTGTATGGATACACGGCGACGGACGCGGGGCTGGTTCTGGGGCCGGGAGCCTTTGTGATCGTGATGCTGGCGCCGGTGGTGGTGCGGATTTTGCCGAAGCTGGGGGTGAAAAAGCTGCTGGCGTTCGGATATTTCGTGTTTGCGCTGGCGATGTGGCACTACGCCAGCTTCACGCTGGCGACGGATTACCGCCACGAAGCGTGGGCGAGGGCGCTGCAGGGACTGGGGATTGCGACGCTGTTTGTGCCGGTGAGCCAGTTGGCGTATTCGAATTTGCCGAAGAGCAAGAACAACAAGGCGTCGAGCCTGACGAACCTTTTCCGGAACCAGGGCGGAAGTTTCGGGATTGCGTTTGTGACCACGCTGCTGGCGCGGCGAACGCAGTATCACCAGAGCGTGCTGGTGGCGCACACGACCCCGCTGGATGAACGGTACAGGCAATTGCTGGCGAATTTGTGCGGGTACTTTTCAGCGCATGGATTTACGCCGGCGGATGCGGCCGTGCACGCGCAGGCGCAGGCGTTTGCGCTGCTGGAGCGGCAGGCGGCGTTCCAGGGATTCCTGGATTGCTTTACGGCGCTGGGGTGGATAGTGCTGATGGGAGTGCCGCTGGTGTTTTTGATCAAGAAGTTTCGTCCGGCGGCGGGGGGAGCGTCAGAGAGCCACTAAAGCGCCGGCGACCAACGAGTGCTTGCCAGAAAAGGAAGTTAGAGGAAAGCGTTAAGTTGAGGTCCTTCACCCATCCTCGTCGGATGGGTTCAGGATGACAACCCGTTGCGGTTTGTGTGCGCAGGCAATTGAGTGGCAGTGGTATCCTCACTCAGGGATTGGAGTGAGGAGGGACGGATGGAGAGTGAAGTCGCGATAGCAGGATTGGCAGCGCCGACGGAGGATGAGCGGACGATGGCGATGCTGGCGCACCTGCTGATGGCGTTCACGGGATTCATCGGGCCGCTGGTGATTTTTTGCGTGAAGCAGAATTCGCGATTCGTCAGGTTTCATTCGCTGCAGGCGCTGATCTGGCATGTGATTTATCTGGGGTTGATTTTTGCGTTCATGGCGGTATTTTTCGTGGTGATGATTACAAGTTTGATTCATCATCCGCCGGAACCCCACAGCCAAGCGCCACCTCCGTTCTTTTATCTTTTTCCATTTCTCTGGCTGGGATTCATGGGAGGGTGGGTGATGAATGTGATTTTGGGAGTGGTCTACGCGATCAAGGCTAACCGGGGAGAGTGGGCGACTTATCCGGTGTATGGGAAGTGGCTTTTGCCGAGGTAAGAATAAAAAGAGAAGATTTCAAGACAGAGGACACAGAGGAGCCACAGAGTTCACAGAGGGAAGAAAGAAAAAGGCCCCGGTTTTTGCCGGGGCCTTTTTTGTTGGACAGAAAGTTTGGGTGTGGAGCTACCAGTTGAGTTTCAGGGCGAACTGGAACTGGCGAGCGTCGAAGGCGGCGGTCGGTTGCCCGGCGGAGCAGACTGGGCCGGCCGTGGGATCGCAGAGCTGGTTCACCGCAGCAACGTTTGTGCGGTTGAAGAGGTTGAAGGCATCGGCGATGAGATCGAGGCGGAAGCGCTCGCCGAAGCTGATACCTTTGGAAACGCGGAGATCAAACTGGAAGAATCCGGGTGACGTGTACGGGTCGCGTCCCAGTGTTCCGAAGCAGCCAAACGGGGCCACCGGAGAAACGAACGTCTGCTTGGCATTGGTGAGGCAAACGCTGGGAAGGCCGAAACTGGCGCCATGAATAAAGGACGAGGTGGTGGCGCCGCCGCGATCCGGGCGCACACCCTCGGAACTGAAGAGCAGGCGAAGATCCTCGCCGGTGATGATGTTGAACGGCCTGCCGGAGGAAACTTCGATAAGCGGTGCAAAGGTGAAATCGCTGAGGAACGCCTGGGCGAAGGAATCACCGCCCTTGTGAGGGGATGTTTGGAAAACGCCGCTGGTAACCCAACGATGGCGCTGGTCGTTGACGGAGTTGGCTTTTTCCAGGTAGCCGAAGCGGCTGTCCTGAGGCTCGAGCGTGGATTGGAGGTCGGTGCCGTTATCAATGGAGTGCGACCAGGTGTAGCTCGAGAGCAATGTGAAGTGTCGCGAGAAGCTCTTTTGCAGGTTGATGGTGAGAGCGTTGTACCAGGACGCGGCGTCGGAGTTCTGGGCATCAATGCTATTGAAGGGCACCGGCGCGCCACCGACAGGGAAGCCCGCCCCGTGAGCAAGGGCCTGCTGAAAGGCGAACCCGCAACTAAAGAGTGGCTGGTTATTGCACGGCCCACCGGGTCCGCTCAGAGCGGCTCCTACCCCCGTAGCAAAAGACGGGTTCGGACCGGACTTACGGAAGTAGTTGAAGAAGGCGGGGGTGCCGATGAGGCCGACTGGCGAGCCACCGCAGTTTTGTCCAGTGAACCCGAGACCCAAAGCGCCGGGAGCGAGTGCTTGGCCGGTAGGGGTGGCAAAAGCAATGCTGCCAGTGGCAGTGTTAAACGCTGGTATCGCGGACAACGGACCGGGACCAAAGTTGCAAGTGGTGTTCGCCGTGGACGGGACGACCACACCCAACGGATTGCTGCCCGGGGTGCTGAGACCCGCCGCGATGGCGTTGGCGTCGTTGGAGGTGAGCAGCACGGGGTCGGTGGGATTGATGTCGATCGGCCGATTGAGGTGAATTCCGCGGGTCCACTGATAGCCGGCGCTCATCTTCCATGTGCCGGCTATCACGCGCTCGATGGTGAGGTTGGCCTGCTGCGCATAGCCGTATTGGAAGTTCGAGGTAACGGGAAGGACGAAGGGAAGAATGGGAAGCGGCAAACCTTGGGTTAGATAATTCTGGTTGGCGAAAATAGAGTTGGGATTGAGGGGATCGAAGCGCTGCTGGTTCGGATTGTAGAACATGTTAGGAAGCGCATTGAGCGCGCCCTGAAAGATGGAAGAGCCGTTGAGGTTTGCCGGAGTATCCAGATTGCCGCCGCAGGTGTTGTAGCCCGCGGGCGCCTGAGCAGCCGAAATGATGCCGCAAGCCGAAGGGGTACCGCCGATCGAAAGCAATTGGACGGAGCGGCCGCCGTCGGCGGTGGTTGCGTCGAAGGCGATGGCGAGAAGGGGATGATCGTAAAAGAGGCCGTAACCGGCGCGGACGACCGTCTTACCATCGCCTTTGGGATCCCAGGCAATGCCGATGCGGGGGGCGACGTTGTTGTAGTCGCGAGGGATGCCCTCGACGATGCCGAATTGTTTTTCCGCGGCCGCGTTGATAGCGGTGGCTGGCGCGAAGAGCGGGCTGATTTCGACGTCGTAGCGGACGCCGTAGTTCACGGTGAGCTTGCGAGTGGCGCGCCAGGTATCCTGGGCGAAGAAACCGAAAGGAAGGTTGTCAAACGGCGAATTGGATTGCCCAATGCCTTGAATGTAGGTTTGCGGGAGGCCGAGTCCGTAGGCTTGGGGACCGGTGACGGCAGGCAAGCCGTTACCAAACAGATCAATCCCGCCAAAGTTGACGACACCGCCGAAATCGAGCTGGAAGATTTGCTGTTTATTGGAGCGCAACTGGATGAGGTTAGCATCCACGCCGAATTTGAACGTGTGACGGCCATGAGTGAGGGAGACATTGTCCGAAAACTGGGTTCGGCGTTCGATGCGGTCAACGGGAGAGTAGGGTTCACGGCCGAAGTAGCCGAAGCCCGGGATGTTGACGGCGATGTTGGAACCGCCCGGCAGATCGGAATAGCCGAAATGAATCCCGCGGCGGGAATACTGGAATCGGAACTCGTTGAAGGCGGTGTCGCTGAGAATGGTGTCGTGCTGGAAGGTGAGGTTGAAATCGCGAGTCTGATTCAAGCCGACACGCGAACCGGAATTCTGGCCGAGTACCTGGTTCTGCGAGGTGGACTGAATGCCGGTGACCAGCGAGGGTGAAACGCCGACGCGGATGAAGGAAGAGTTGCGATTGTTCCAGCGCTGGTCGAGGCGAGCGGACCAGAGGCTGGTTTTCTCGTTTATAGGGAAATTGCCGCGCAGGGAATCGAGGGGGACGTAGGAGGCCGGAAGCGGCACAAGGCCGACGCCGGTGCCGGGGCACTGCACGTTGCCGGTGATGGTGTTTGGCGGGCAACTTACCGGGCCGGGAAAAAACGGTGCCGGCGGAACGGGGTTTGCGGGAAATGGAAAACCGAGGATGGTGGCAAGTGGGATCCTGGTTCCATCCACGTTGGTGTTGATGTCGCCTTTGACCGCGACGTTGGTAGCGGCGCCTGTGGCGACCGCAGCCTTCTCCAAACCGTCAATCTGAGCCTGTATAGGCGCCGCGTTCCCTGTGCAAGAGGCGCCACCCCCACTGAGTTGCCCCAAGCCGGCCTGATAGAACCCCAGTTGCGAGGGCGTCAGGCTGAGCGGGACCGGGAGACACGGAACAAGCCCGGTGGTGAAACCGAAATTGTTCTGGCCGATGCTGGAGAAGCCGGTTTCTTCGCGTTGGGTGTATTCGTAGGAGAAGAAGTAAAAAGTTTTGTCTTTCTTGAGAGCGCCGCCGAACGCGGTGCCGGTTTGCACGCGGGTGTAAGCCTGCTTGGTGGGGACGAGGTTGCCGTTGTCGTCCACCTGGCCGGAGAAAGGATTGCGAGCCTGGAAAGCTTTGTTGCGAAGGTAGCCGAAGACATCCCCGTGAAAATCATTGCCGCCGCTCTTGGTGACAATGTTGACCACGCCGCCGGTGGCGCGGCCGTATTCCGCGTTGTAATTGCCGAGAATCAACTGGAATTCCTGGACGGCTTCCTGTGAGACGGTGGAGCGGATGCCGTTGACCGAGTTGTCCACGGCGTCGGCGCCGTCTACGCTGACCATGTTCGAACGAGCACGAGAGCCGCTGATGCTGAGGCCGCTGTTGGGAGCGGGGCCGATGGCGTTGGAGTTATCGCGAAGAGTCTGAGAATTGATCGCGGTGAAATTGATGTAGTTGCGACCGTTGATGGGGAGATTGTCAATCTGGCGCTCTTCCACCGTTTGCGAGCTTTCGGAGCGGGTGACTTCGACGGGAGAGGTTTCGGTGGTGACGGTGACGGTTTGGGTTTGCGTGCCCAGTTGCAGCGTCATGTTCAGCGTGGCTTCTTCGCCGACAGTGAGCTGCACATTGGGTCGCTCGTATGGAGCGAAATTCGTGCTGCTTTCGACGCGCAGCTTGTAAACGCCGGGGACGAGGCCGACGAGCGTATAGTGGCCGGAGTCATCGACGTTGACGGAGCGCTCGGAACCTGTGGCGAGAAGCGTCACCGTGACTTTCGCGCCGCGGACAGCCAACCCTTGCGGGTCAATTACGTTTCCGGAGAGAGTCGCGGTATTGACCTGGGCCACCGCGGAACCGACGCCCAAAAGAATTGCCACACAAAAAAACACAAACGCAAACAACGGCTGCCTGCGTTGCATGCCGAGCCTCCTTGGATTTACCGCAGTCTCTCCGCTACCCCTAGCGGTGGCGAGCGATGCTCGCCGCGAGATGACTGAAGAGAAGATGAAATAGCTTGTACGGCAATGTACGAGCCAATGCAACTGTAAACTGCCAGACGTTTGTTTGGCTAGTCCTGAGAAGCGGGGATGTCCAAGATGTAATGAGTGCGGAAGGCGCGGCCGGCACGCGCGATACTCATAATTGCAGAAAATCAATTGCTATTGAAGAGCGAGCAGAAAATTAAACAGAAGCCCCGGGACCCAGCCTTGCACCCGGGACTTCTATTCAACCGAAATCTTGCTTCAATGGTTCCCTGGGGTTTACTGCAATTTTGTAAACGCGCCGGCTCCCGATTCGGCCTGGCAAGCGCCGGAAACGGCCACATTGAGGTTCAAGATCCTGGCTTCCGGATCCATGGTGCCGGTCAAGAGGACAGAGCCATCATTCCCGGTGTCACCCCGCAATTCGAGCTTCGAGCCGGTTTGGGTCCCGGTGACCTGCATGGAGTGAAGGCAGGCAGAATTGATGAAGTTGGCGGTGCCCGAGAGTTGGCCCGGAGTGCCATTCAGGTTGAGCACAACATGCGTTGGCAGGCGATCCGCGGAGCGGACCAGGGCGCCGTAAGGACCAATCGGAGTGGCCGTTCGCGTTCCGTGCCAAGTGCCGGTGTCGCCGCTGGCTGCGGCGCAGGCGCCGGTCGCCGACATAACCGAGTAGGTTCCGCTTGCGGTGCTGCCGCTGCTGGAGAGAGTTCCCATAACACTGATGGTCTCCGGGTTCGTCTCGGTGAGGGTGCCGGTAATAGCGGACCCGGTCACGGTGCCATCGAGCGTACCGGTTGTCGAGCAAGAGCCGGTCAGTGAAACAGTTCCAGAGAAGCTGCCGGCGCCAGCGGGCTGGGTGAATGTTCCGGAAACGGTCGCAGAACCACTGGTTGAAGAAACGTAGGTGAAATCCCAAGTACCCGCCAAAGTTTGACTTAATGGAGTATTACCGTGACTGCTGTATCCGCCACACCCAGAGATGGAACAAACCACAAAAATAACCAAAGCGATCCGAATAGTTGATTTCATCACTCCCCCTTGAAGTCAGCACGAGTTGTTCGTCGTTTCGCAGTTGGACAGGATTTCGTACTTAGAGGTCATACCGGCAGCGCACGATTCTTGTCCGTCTTGACGAACTGGAAATTTCTTCCCGATGTCAGAAACGGGCATGTCACAAGTGTGCTGACTGCATAAACGAACGAATGAATCGTAGATGAAGTTTCGGAGGGAGATTTTCCCGCTTCTGTAAAATCGGATTGACAAGATGTTTACAGTCTTATGACTAAAGTCTTGATGGCGGTTACTCGCGGCGGCGCGGGTCAGAAAAAGTCAAATGCGGCGGACCACGGCGGTGAAGTGGAGTTTAGTCTGTGATTTTGAAGTATTGGCGCCAGGCGATATCGTCGGCGACAAGAATGTCCACACGGTAAAAGCCGGCAGGGAGATTCCCGAGAGGAATAGTCCAGGTGCGCTCCGCGGGCTGGCCGCGAGTGATGACGAGTTTTTCGGTTTTTCCGGTAGCCACCAGATGATTATCGAGGTCGTAGAGCTTGATGGTGGCGGTGGATTTGATGTTCTCAACGTTGGTGAAGGCGATGATGGCGACCGCGGAAGCGTCGCCCCTCTGAAAGCTGGCCTTCCAGTTGTGTGGAACCGCGGCGTGTTGCTTGGGGTCGGAGGCGGGCCCATTGCTGAGTAATCCGAAGTTAATGAGTTGGGATTTGGACACGATGGGCATCATGTCGCCAGTCGAAAGCATGTCCGCCAAGGATTTCGGAGAAGCAGCAGGAGGAGAAGTGGGCAGCAAGCTCGCGGGAATGGCGATGCCTCCGAGGGTGCTGAGGTTCAGATCGGGCATATTGCTCTGGAGATCGGAATTAAAGTCCGAGAGCAGAGCCTCAGGAAGTGCGCTGCCGAGCAGGCCGATCATTTGGCCCTGCTCGTTGAGTAACGGACCGCCGAGCGACGAACGGTTGTAGATGCCGGAGATATTGATGCGATCTCCGGATTGAGGTGGGGATTGCATGCCGACGATCTGACCGTCGTGGATAACGCGGCTGCCGTCGGGATTGACGTCGAGCCAGTAGCAGTGATCGCCGATGTTCCAGGATTTGGGTTCTGCAAGTTTTAAGGTTGAGGGAGAATCGACTTGGAGGACAGCCCAGTCCTGGCGGCGGTTCCATGCGGCGAGTTGGTTGACGCGGATTTCTTTTCCATCGGAGAAGCGGAGCCTTAGGACAGAGGCGCCTTCGACGACGCGGAATGAAGTGGCGACGAGGCCTGGCTTGAAAAATACACCAGAGCCGCGCTTTACGGGCTTGCCGGCGGGATCGAGGCTGTCAATGCTGACGGAGGCGGAGACCGCAAGCTTGTAGATGTCAGCAGTGGTCGGAAGCGTGGGAGCGGCAGGGAGATTATTGGGTTTGGCGCCGGGAACGACCTGGAAGGTCAACTGACCGGCGAGTTCGCCGTCGACATGGGTTTCGAACACCCAGGTGCCGGCCGACGTGCTGTCCGAGAGTGGAATTTTCCAGTAGCCGGCGAAGCGTGGCTGGCCGGCGTTGTAATCGAAGCTGGACATGTTGGCGAATTGGCCATTGGGGCCACGGACCGTGCCTTCACAGTGGTGCTTGCCGACGACGCCTTCCCATACGAAATAGACGATGACTTCGCGATCATCCGGCACATAAAAAGTGCTGCGAGGCTCCGTCATCACAAAGCCGCCGTTGCGCTGCTCCCCTTTGGCGCCCACGACGCCGCGGAGCAGGCGCACCTGCGGGCCAGATGCGGCCAGTCCGCCAGCCTGTTGGGCAGAGAGCGGAAGAGAGTTGGTGATCAACAGGAAGATCCAGGCGTAGAACTGAAATTTGAGCAAAGAAAGCACGGCTGGTCGCGGATGTTGGCGGACTTTAGGCATCAGCAATCGGGTCCTTGGAATTGCGGTGGAAATTGCAGAGGTATTTTACTTTAAACTATGCTTATTCGTTAGCTGAGTTGGAAGGAAATGTTACAGGTGTTTCTGGACCAGCTTGCGGAGGCGTTCGTGATCTTCCTCATTCATGTGGACGAACTCGACGCCACTGCCGTCGGGGCCGATGTTGCGGACCACGGCGGTGAAGTGGATCTTGCGAAGGCCGGAGCGGACTTCGAGTTGGATGGAATCGCCGACACTGAGGCGGTTGGGAGATTCGACATAGGCGCCGCCCAGGCTGATGGTTTTGACGCGGACCGGGCTCATTACCTGGGCCTGGCTGCCGATTTGCGCGCGCAGGGGTGATTCGAGCGGAATGCGCGTATAACGGCGCGGCACAACAAAATTGCCGAGCGGAGCGGTGGCCGGTTCGAACGCGGCGCGCACGCGAGCGGAAGTTGGTGTTTCTTCCATCATGGCAAGGGCGTCTTCGGCGGCGGCGCGCAACCCGGCCGGTTCGACGAAGGTGAGACCTTCGCGTTTACCGGCGAGCTGACGAAGCAGATCGAGGGATTCGACGGCGCGGAGGCGGCCGAGAGCTTCAATGGCTTTGATGCGGACAAAAATGTCGCGCAGGATTTCGTGCCCGCCGGCGGCGATTTCCATGAGCAGAGAAACCGCGGTGGCTTCCTGGCCGACGCCGATCTGATCGATCATCATCGGAACGACCAGAGGATGCGCGTCGGCGAGGATGGCGGAAAACACAAAGGCGGTGCTTTGCGCCGACGGTGTGTTCGAGGGGCGCGCGAGTTCGCTCACGGCGAGGTCCTGGAGATTCCATTCCCAACTGGCCATGGCGCGGGTGAGGCCGCGAAGCAGGCGATCGGGATCAGCCGCAGCGAGCATTTTGATGGCGGCGCTGACGCGCTGACGGCGCGCTTCGAAAAGCCGGGTTTCGAGAAGTGTGAGAACAGGGACGCCGATGGCGCGCAAGAGCCGGGCCATGGCGGGAATCATTTCGGGGCCGCGCGGGTCAGTGAGCAAAAGGGTCAGACGATCGAGCAGGCGCTCTGGATCGCGCTGCAAGAGTCGAGGCAACGTCGGGTCGAGAGCCCGATTGGCAAGGGCTGCGTCCACCAGGAGCATCCAACGATCGTTGGCGACAAGGCGATGACCGAGAGCGATCAGGTGTTCGTGCTCGGCGTCGCGAGGAACGCGTTCGAGGCCGATGAGAATGTTTTCAAAGCCGGAGAAGTCGCCGCGGGAAACAGCGACGCGGCCGAGCGTCTCGAGGAAAGCGGCGAGCAGGGCGCTGGTTTCCGGGCCTTTCTCTTTGGCAAGAGCGGTGAGAGTGCCGCGGCTGAGTTCTTCGGGAACCTGATTGGGCCAGAGCGATTCGAGAAGAGGAGTAAGTTCACCCAGGCCGGCAGCGACGATGCGGCGGGTGCTGGAATCAGCGTGCTCCAGGCGGCGCGCGTAGTTCAAAAGAATGGCGCGGGCTTCGCGGCGCGGCGCGTCGGCGCCGGTTTCGACGAGCAGGTTCATGGTCTGGCGAATGGCGGTGATGGGCACGCACCAGATGTCGGGGCCGCGAAGAACGGTGGATTTTTCGCGCGGAGGAAGTTCCAACCAGAAGCGCTCGATGAGCTGCTCGCGGAAGGTCTCGTTCGCCCAGGTGGTGGCGAGCAAGGAAAGGTGCTGGGACGAATGCGGGCCGTGATAGCCACCCGCGTCCACGATGACCCCTGCAAGCTGATGGAGAATCGGGCGGACGGAGTGCGGAGCCAGCATCGCCGCCGCGAATTCAGAAGTGAGATATTCAAGAACGAGGCTCTGCGAAAGGCGGCGCAAGTACGCTTGCGGAATCTCCCCTTCCTGGGGAGCGTAATGAGTCATGGAAGCGAGCAACATGCGAACGGTGCTGCGGCTGGCTTGCTCCATGGAAGAGTGAATCGCGCGGGCGGCTTCTTCCGGAGAAAGACCGCGGGCGCCTTCCATGGGAGGCGTCAAATGGCCGATGAGGCGGAGCGTATCGGTGAGTTCATTAATTTGCGGGGCGTGGATCGGGGTGTCGCCGCTCTCTTCGGAGGAGGTTCCACCATAGGCGACCAGGGCCGCGATGAGGCTGGCCAGTACCGTGTCCACCTTGCGTTCCGTCAAGGTGTTGATCTGAATGCCTTCCACGCGATGCTCCCGGAGAAGCGCCGCCCAAGCAGTGGTTGCATCGTGCCTGGAGGGTTCATCCGATTTTAGCAGGGTCACCTTCATCAGTTGAGCAAGGGTGTCCAATTCGCCCACATTAAATTTAGGAGCGAACCAGAGGGTCTGAATCCCGGCGCGTTGCAGTTCGGTGGCGAGAGCGTGGAACTCGCCGCGTGCGTCGGGGAGATGAGCTTCGCTGACCTTGGTGACGACGATCCCGCCTCGTTCGGGGCGAATTTCAAGACCGCCGAGATCGGCGGCGGTACGGCGCATGGATTCGTACGCTACGTCCAGGCTGTCCTGGACCCGGGGGTGGGCCGTGCTGTAAAGGCGATGGGCGCGGAGCAGCAGATGGAATTCGCGGACGGCCTGAACGGCGTCGGCGAGGAGTGGTTCGACAGGACGGGACTGGTCGCGGCGCAGGGAGCCGGAGTCGTTCGGCGAAGAGCGCTTGGAGACGGAATGAGCGCCCGAACGATCTTCGAGAAGAGCTGTAGCTCGCTGAACCAAGAAACCGTCCTGATTTCCGCCGAGCCCAAGGGGCGTCGGCTGTGAGTAAAAATTTCCGGGCTCCGTGCCAGCAGTGGGTAGTTAGACCACTACCAGTGGCGGGAGACCTACAAGTATTAGGGTAGGGATAGAGGGGTGAGAGGCCTATAGTACTACTAGGCCATTGTATGTACGGAAAGGTCACAAACTAAAGGTAGTTCCGGCAACAAGCTAGGGAAACTTTCGTAGTTTGTTCGCTGTACGCCGGGTAGATTTTACTTACCTTGGAGGGTTGCGCTCACGTTTACGGTGCCTCCCTCGCTGGCTTGTATGCCGCGCCGGGCGAATTCGTAGCCTTTGAGGCGAAGGCCGATAGTGTGCGTGCCGCTAGGAATCTGAACGCGAGCCGGTGAGAACTGGCCGGTGGAAATACCGTCCACCAGGATCTCCGCGCCCGCGGGTGTGGTCTCAACCTGGGCCCACGCAACGTGTCCGGCTCTGGGTTTGAGCTCGAGGTCAAGAGCCGTTTGGACGTTATCCTTCACCTGAATTTGGCCAACGTACGGTTCATAACCTTCCATGCGAAGCACAAGATTGTAAGAGCCCGGGGCGAGGGGGAGAGTGACCGGGGTTTGCCCGGCTTGCTTGTCACCATTGATGAAAACGTCGGCGCCGGCCGGACGGGTGCCGACGAAGAGACCCTTTGCAAGAGCTTCGAGCAGTATCTTCTGATCCTGGGAATCGCCCGTTTTCAGTTCGAGTGCGGTCTGAACCTGGAGGTAGCCCTCTTTTTGAACTTGCAAGCTGTAGCGGCCCGGGGCGAGATCATTGAAGCTGCACGGTGTTTGGCAAATCCCATTCGAACGGCCGGATGGCCCGAAGATGGTTGCTTTGGCGCCGATTACGTTCGTCACGACATGAACGGCGGCGTTGCCGTTCGACGGAATAGGATGGGCGCTGTTGTCAGAGTTTTGAGAAGTGGGCAGAGGCGTGTCGTCGTAGGAGATTTCGTCGACCACGCGAACGCTGGCAGGGGCGTTGCGCATAAAGTGCAGAAGCGAAGAATGCTCGGATGGACGAAGTTTGCCGGTAAGGATGATGGTGTTGCTGGTCGCTGAGACTTTGACGCGGCCCGCCATCGAGCGATCCGCCAGCGCGGCTTCGATCTGACTCTTGTAGGTTGCGGCCGCAGGAGTGACGGTTTTGAGCTCAGGCGACGCGGCGGGCGGGTTGGGCTTTTTCTCGACAACGTTAACCGGCATCGGAACCGGATCGGATTTTGCCGACAAGGGCGTTGCCGTAGTGCCGACAGAAGCAGCAGAACCATTGGGCTGGTCCGTGCCAGCCGGCACCGGATTTGCAGAAGGATCTTGATCGGAGGAAGAGGCCTTCGGCGCCGAAGTTGCAGGAGTCGGCGATTCCTGGCGAGACCGGTTATTCAGTTCCCGCGTTGCCTGGAATTCGGGGCTCAGCTTGTTGAAGCCGTAGACGATCACGGCGACAAGAAGCACGGCCAGCAGGATCGTGCGACTGGTACTTGTCCTTTTTGGTTCCTCGACCGGAGCGATCGTGCCGGTTCGGCGAATGATGGGGGTTTGCGTTGGATTGGTGCCGCGATTCTGTAGAGACCGAATCGTGGGCGTAATGTTGGGATTGCCCGTGGGCGTTAGCTGGGGATTGCCGCCCGCGATGCCGAGGGGGAAAGCGGAGCCGGAGCGCGGAGAGATGAGCGTGGCGTCGGGATTGCCGGCCGCCGGAGTCAGCGCGCGATAGTTGCGGAGGTCTTCGAGAAGTTCGCGGCAGCTCTGGTAGCGGACTTCGGGCTCTTTGGCGAGGGCACGCATGACGATGTCGCTGAGACCCTGGTGGAGGGAGGGGTTCAACGTGCGCGGGGGAATGGGCTCTTCGTTGACGATTTTGTAGATGACGGTGGTGATGCTCTGGCCGGGGAAAGGCTTTTCGCCGGTGAGAATCTCGTAGAGCAGGACGCCGAGAGAAAAAATATCGCTGCGGCCGTCCACGGGGCGCCCTTTTACCTGTTCGGGCGACATGTAGCTGGGCGTGCCCATGACATGCGTGGTTTGCTGCACGGTGCCGAACTGCAAAATTTTGGCGGTGCCGAAGTCGGTGACCTTGACGGTGTCGTCGGCCGTGAGCATCAGGTTGGCGGGCTTGATGTCGCGATGGACGATGCTGCGCTCATGAGCGAACTGGAGCGCGCTGCAGGTCTGCTCCATGATGCGGAGAACGCGGGGGACGGGGAAAGAGTGGCCGGAGTCGAGGAGGGCCTGGAGGCTTTTGCCCTCGATGAGTTCCATGGTGATGTAGAAGAGGCCGTTTTCTTCGCCGGCGTCGTAGACGACGACAATGTTGGGATGAGTGAGGAGGCCGGCGGCGCGGGCTTCCGTCTGGAAGCGGGAGAGAAGTTCGGGGCGGCTGAGGCCGGTGCCCTCTTCGCTGAGGCGGATGGTTTTGACGGCGACGGTGCGGCCGATGACGGGGTCGGTGGCGCGGTAGACGACGCCCATGGCTCCGCGGCCAAGTTCACCGAGAATTTCGTAGCGTCCTGCTTTAACTGTCGTTTCCATGCCGCCCCGTTGCCCGAAGAAGAACTAGCTTCGTAGAAACCAAACCGAGAGGCTGAATCGCGCGAGCGGGCCTCTGACGTAAGGGTGTTATCGGCGGAATGCCCAACATCTATAACTGGCCCTTGCGCTACAGGCGCCAGAACCCGTTCCAGCACACACACCCTTGCCAATTAGGACAGTAGCGACGGGGAGTCAGGGGGTCAACGAAACGGGAGTACTAGTGTGACGGAGTGCTATCTGGCCAAAGGGACAGGAGGGGCGGCGAGGCTAGAGAGAGCAAAGGAGAATTACCGGGCGCCGGATTATGCCGCGCGCGCAGATTTCCTGACCAGGGTTTTCATCAGGGCATAACTGGACTCTGGAACAGGTTCCTACCGGAATTCAAATCTCCATAATTATCGCCAGCGGATCTGGAACTGTGGAGATATCTCGTGGCTAGATTTATGGATTTTTTGATTCTGGTGACTTTGTGCTTTTACCTGGCGAACCTCGCGATTGAGGATGGGTCTTCCGCGTC
>DASSGJ010000084.1:0-4697 GCA_035693545.1 Candidatus Acidiferrum sp. | reverse complement strand
TTTCGCCTGCTGGAATCGCCGCGCGTGAAAAACATCTCCACGAAAGCCTGGACACCCTTAGAAAGATCGATCGCGCCGCGTTGCCGGCCAGCGAGCAATTGAACTACGACCTGTATCAGGAGTTGCTGGAAATAACCACCGAGGGATTGAAATACGGCGATGATCCGATGCCCTTCCGCGGCGTGATTCCGGGAAACCGCTGGATACCGATCAATCAGATGGGCGGAATTCAGGATGCCGCGGATTTATTCGCGATGATGCCGCACGAAAAGGTGGCGGATTACGAGGACGTCCTGGCGCGATTGGAGAGCTTGTCGGTTCCCGTCGAAGAGACCATCGCCTGGATGAAAGAGGGGCTGAAACGCGGGTATACGCCGCCCAAAATCACCATGCGCGATCTGCCGAAGCAGCTTGCCGACCTGATTCCCAGCGACGCGATGAAAAGCCCCCTGTTGGCTCCGTTTCAGCAATTTCCCCCGGCAATTGGAGAAGCGGATCGCGCACGCCTGGCGGACCAGGCGAAGCAGATTTACGCCAATCGTGTGGCGCCCGCGTTTGCGAAGCTGCGGGAATATCTCGTAACGATATACATTCCCGCATGTCGCGAAAATATTGCAGCTACGGGTCTACCGGATGGCGCCGCGGCCTACGCCTTTCACGTGCGCTGGCAGACGACCACTAAATTGACGCCACAGGAAATTCACGAGATCGGACTGGCGGAAGTGAAGCGCATTCGAGCGGAGATGGACAAGGTAATCCAGTCCACCGGATTCAAGGGAAGCTTTCACGAGTTCACGGAGTTCCTGAGAACCGATCCGCAATTTTATTTTGACAAGCCCGAGGACCTGGTAAACGCATACCGGGTGATCGCGAAGAAAATCGATCCGGAACTGGCGCGCGAGTTCGGAAAGTTGCCGCGACTGACTTACGGCGTGACGCCGATACCGGATTTCAAGGCGCCCTCGCAGACGACAGCATATTACCAGCAGGGTTCACCGGAGGCAGGGCGGCCGGGCTACTATTTTGTGAACACATACAATCTGCATGCCAGGCCGAAGTGGGAGATGGAAGCATTGTCGCTGCACGAATCCGTGCCCGGCCATCACTTGCAAATCGCACTGGCCCAGGAGCAGGAAAATGTGCCGGAGTTCCGCAAGCACATCGGATATTCAGCGTTTGTGGAGGGCTGGGCGCTCTACAGCGAAGGCCTGGGCGAGGATCTCGGACTGTACAGGGATCCTTATTCGAAATTCGGGCAGTTGACGTATGAGATGTGGCGCGCGGTGCGGCTGGTGGTGGATACCGGGATGCACTCCATGGGTTGGACGCGCCAGCAGGCGATCGATTTCTTTCACGAAAATACGGGCAAGACGGATCAGGACATTACCGTCGAAGTGGATCGCTACATTGTGTGGCCGGGCCAGGCACTGGCGTACAAACTTGGACAGTTGAAGATTCGAGAGTTACGCGGGCGCGCGGAAAAGAATTTGGGGAACAAGTTTAATGTCCGCACCTTTCACGATGCCGTGCTTGAGCAGGGGGCCGTGCCGCTTAGTTTTCTGGAAACGCACATGAACGGCTGGATTGCAGGGCAGAAGGGGAATTGAGATCCAAAGGAAAACTACGAAACCCTCAGGCCTGAAGGCCTGAGCTACAGCCGGAGTTCAGGCGCTGACGGCTGATGCTTTTTGCACCGCGGACTGGTAGGAGTCGGGAACGTTGTCTTCGGGACAGCCGAGGCGCTCGGTATAGGTGGAGAGGCGAGGCCACTCGGCGCGCTCGAGTGCGAGAAGAACTTCGTAGAGGTCGCGGTACCGGTTTTCTCCACCGCAGAGGGCTGACTTCACTTCCGGATCGATGGGCAAGGATTGCAGGACGTCCTTGATCGGCTTATCCAGCAAAGCATCGGAGACAGAGAGCAGGCCCATGAGAAACATGGTGTCGCTTTTTTCGCGCAGTCCGGCGGGCGCCGAGAAATCCTCGCAAAAATAGGCGCGGGTCAGCGCGGTGTGGATCAATTCCGGCGGCTTGCCGGTGCTCATGGCGATCACGGCAAAGATGGAAGCCCAGCGGCGAAACTCCCGTTCGCCGAGGAGCGTGATGGCGTCGCGGATGCTGGTGACTTCGGAACGCAGCCCCAAAGCGGGTGAATTGAGATAGCGCAGCAGGCGATAGAGCAGGGAAGGCTCCTGCTTAAGCAGATTTTCGATGGCGCCATAATTGAGTTCAGAGGAGGCCACGGCGCTCAGCAATTGGAGCTGAATCAGCTTGTTGCCGGGAATATCCCGGGTTTCGAGCATCGAAGGCTTGCAGAAAAAGTAGCCCTGAAAATAACAATACCCAAGATTACGGGCTTCATCGAGATCGTTCTGGGTTTCCACCTTCTCGGCGAGGAGAGACAGCCCGTTGCCAAGATATCGTTCGGCTACGCGTTTGCGGCCATCCGCATCGAGAAGGGTGAAATCCACTTTCAGGTAATGCGCGAGATCCACCAGCGGCTGGAGTTCGGGCTCACCAAGGAAATCATCAAGCGCCAGGGAATAGCCGTCCTGGCGAAGCTCCCGGCAGATGCCGACGATTTCGTCCGTGGGCTTCACGCTCTCAAGAATTTCCAGGACGATGCGGTCCGGCGGAAGCAGCCGGGGCGCGCCGAGGCGCAACGCAAGCTCATCTACGTTAATGAAAGCGCGCGCGTGGCCGGTCAGGTTTTGCAGATCAAAGAGCGTGAGCGAATCGGCGATGACGCTCGAAGAAGCATGATTTCGCGCCTGAAAGAAGTTCTGCGGGCCGCCGCGGAAAAGCAGTTCATACGCGTACACCCGCAGCCGCTTGTCAAAAATGGGCTGGCGGGCAATGAATTTTTCATGCATGCAAACACCGTAGCTCGCAGCCGCGAACCGTTCCTCTTAAAACCACGGTGACGATGGCCCGAACAGGCCATCGGGTGGGGTGCCGTGGGGAACTGACGATCCTCAGGCCGGCGCGGACATCGAGTTGAGAAATTCCGCGTTGGCCTTGGTCTTGGAAAGGCGGCTGAGCAAAAGCTCCATCGCCTCGACTGTAGAAAGCGGACTCAAGACCTTGCGCAGCACCCAGACGCGGCTTAGTTCGTCGGGCGGCAACAGCAGTTCGTCCTTACGCGTGCCGGAGCGCTGAATATCAATGGCCGGGAACACGCGCTTATCAGCGAGCCGGCGGTCGAGATAAATTTCCATGTTGCCGGTGCCTTTGAACTCTTCAAAGATGACGTCGTCCATGCGGCTGCCGGTGTCGATCAGCGCTGTGGCGATGATGGTGAGCGAACCGCCTTCTTCGACGTTGCGCGCGGCGGCGAAAAAGCGGCGCGGGCGCTGCAAGGCGTTGGCATCAATACCGCCCGAGAGGACTTTGCCCGAGGGCGGCGTAACGGCGTTATAAGCGCGCGCGAGGCGCGTAATGGAGTCGAGCAGCACGACGACATCGCGCTTGTGCTCCACGAGGCGCTTGGCCTTTTCCAGAACCATTTCGGCAACCTGAATGTGCCGCTGAGGTGGTTCATCGAACGTGGAGCTGATGACTTCGCCCTTTACGGTTCGCTGCATGTCGGTGACTTCTTCCGGCCGCTCGTCAATCAGGAGCACGATCAGCGCGACTTCCGGATGATTCACGGTGATGGAGTTGGCGATGGACTGCAGCATCATGGTCTTGCCGGTGCGCGGCGGCGCGTTGATCAAACCGCGCTGGCCTTTGCCGATGGGGCAGAGCAGGTCCAGCACTCGGCCGGTGAGGTTGTCCTTGTTCGTTTCCATCTTCAGCCGGCCCTGGGGATAGAGCGGCGTCAGGTTGTCGAAGAAAATTTTGTTGCGGGCGACTTCAGGGTCCTCGAAGTTGACGGCTTCCACTTTAATCAGCGCAAAATAGCGCTCGCCATCCTTCGGAGGACGCACCTGGCCGGAGACGGTGTCGCCCGTGCGCAGGTCGAACTTGCGGATCTGCGAAGGCGAGACGTAGATATCGTCCGGGCCGGGGAGATAGTTGTATTCCGGAGCGCGGAGAAAGCCGAAGCCATCGGGCAGGCATTCGAGGACGCCTTCCGAAAAGATCAGTCCGCTCTTTTCCGTTTGCGCGCGGAGGATCTGAAAGATCAGCTCCTGCTTGCGCATGCCGCTGGCGCCGGGAATGTTCAATTCCTTGGCGATTTTTGCCAGATCGGTGATGTTTTTTTCTTTCAGCTCAGCCAGGCTGATGCTGATTTGATTGTTTCCTTCTGTACTCGTTTCTTTTGCCATATATCCTAACTTTAAGTTTTGGTTGATTGTTCCTTGAACTAGCCACTACCCGGAACTGGACTGCGTGGTGGTGTACCTTCCGGCGAAAAAGACTTTTCGCCAGGGCGGGCAACCAAACTATCGGCAACCAGAAGCGGCTCCAGTCGGGAACTGCGCGCAGGCTGCAGGTGCAGACTGCTCCCGGATTGAGCTGCTTAGTTTGTCAAACTCGTGTCTTTATCGGCGCCAGTGGTAAATGGTTCCGCGACAGGCGCAACCCCGGTTCCTACAAGCGGCACGATGGGCCGTTCCAGCGCAACCTGCAACACTTCATCCATGGTTTCCACGAAGTGCATCTTGAGGCTGGAGAGGATCTCCTGGGGGATTTCCGCTAGGTCCTTCTCATTATCCTTCGGAAGGATGATGGTACGCAAGCCCATTCGGTGGGCG
>DASSGJ010000083.1:0-6319 GCA_035693545.1 Candidatus Acidiferrum sp. | reverse complement strand
CGGCTGACCATGGGCTTGCGCGGGGATCAGCCCATTCGAATGGCTGGCATGACCGATGTGCCCGTGCTGCCCGTTGCCATTCGCCGGCGCGGGCTGCGGGAGCCGAGCCGGGTTACCGATAGGGCGGAGAGTGATGGGAGCGGCGTTCACGTGATCGCTGATCGCCTGGAGCCGCTTGAGGATGGATTGCCACTGTTCCCAATCCAGCTGGCGCAAGAACGGGCGCAGGCCCTGGATGAAGGGATCTTCGAGGAGCGCTTCGCCGTCCGTTTCCGGAATGAAGAACCGGTTGAGGCCGACGTTGAGCGCTTCGGAGATCTTCTCCAGCGTGCCGAGGCTCGGGGTCATCTGCCCGCTCTCAATGCGCGAGAGGTAGGAGCGGCTGACCTTGGACTTCGACTGGAGCTGGCTCTGGGTCATCCCGCGGGATTCCCGGAGCTGGCGAATGCGCTGGCCGATGTTCTCGACCGTTTCCTGATTCGCGAACTTGGGGGAGATCGCTTCGGGAGCGGCCTCTTCCTGCGGGGCCTCCTGCGGAATCAGGTATTCCATCCGCTGAGGCAGGGCGCGAACGCAGCGCCGGCAGTTGCCGGTACGCGTACGGTATTGCACCAGGCCGCAAGTCTTGCAGCGAATGACTTCGCGGTCCATTTCCAAAGAATTCATCGTGGCTGGTTTATCGATGTGTGCGGACACCGGCACTCCTCGTTTGACTTTTGTTTTTCCGGCGCGCGGATAGGAAGGAACGTCGGAGCGTTCTCGGGGGAAGGCAGTTACTGGCGCGAAGGGAGTGTCACTCGAGTGACAGATTCTTGTCAATAGTATTTTTCAAAAAAGTTTGTGGGAAACGACCGGAATCGTCCCGGTTTACGCCGTGTTTTCGCCTGTTCGTGCGGCCGGGGGAGGAGCGTTTCAACAGCCGCTTGTGCTGTTGGATTGAACGCATCACTACAGGTTGTGCTTTCGTTCTGATTTTGGGCCGGTTTTCAATTCCGCACATTCTTTTCAGTTCGGGGCAGTGCCGAGTCCGAACGACCAACTTTCGCACTTGCCGGTAACGCTCGGCCGTCCAAATTCCCCAATTTCGGTCGCGCGCCCTAATCTACGCTACAATTTTGTGTTCCTCAGGAGAGCCTATGCCCACGCGCGAAGACGCCTGGAAGATCGTCTGCGAATTCACTCAGTCGGAAAGCCTCCGGAAGCACATGCTGGCGGTTGAAACCTGCGTGCGGGCCTATGCGCGCAAGAACGGCGCTGACGAGAACACCTGGGGGCTGGCGGCGCTGCTGCACGACTTCGACTATGAGCGCTGGCCCAACGCGGGGCACGCGGCGGACCGGGAGCATCCGGCCGAAGGCGCCAAGATTCTGCGGGAGCGGGGGTACCCGGAGGAGATTGTCCGCGCGATCCTGTCTCATGCTGACTACTGCAACGTGCCGCGGCAGTCGGCGCTGGAGCATACGCTGTTTGCCTGCGACGAGCTTGCCGGCTTCCTGGTGGCGTGCACACTGGTTCGGCCGTCGAAGAGCATCCTTGATCTGGAAGCCAGTTCGGTGAAAAAGCGCATGAAGGATAAAGCGTTCGCCCGGGGCGTCAGCCGCGAGGACGTCGTCAAGGGGGCGGAGGAACTGGGCGTGCCCCTCGAAGAGCACATCACCTTTTGCATCGGCGCGTTACGCGAAAACGCCGACGCGCTCGGGATCCGCGGTTCCCTTTAGCGTCCAACCCTCACCCGACTTGCTTCGGGACCGTCAGATAGGCCCAGCGCTCCGCCAGTTGGCGGTGGGCGATTCGCCAGATGACAATTCCTGAAAATTCGTACTTCTTCCCTGTCAGGGCTTCCGTTCCGGTCCAACGGTTCTTGACCACAACTTTGTCGTCTTCGGCGACCATGTCCAGGATGTCCACATGCATGTCGGGAAATTTCTTCAAGGCGCCGCCGACATAGGCGATGGCTCCTTCCGGTCCGGGCGGCATGCCCGGCGGCACGTCCGTTCCGCGGTCCACGAATTCCGGGGCAAAATTCACGCGCCCGATGTCCAGGTTTTTGCGGTTCACAAATTCGTCGAAGTGGTTGCGGACAAAGTCGCGCATCTCGTCATGGGTCATACCGGTCTTGGGATTTACCGCTCCCATCGGCTGTGTCGTCGCCATCTTCGTTCTCCCTTTCGCGGTCTAAGCTCCGGCCGCCTGGCTGCGGAACGCATCTTTGTTTTCGTTCACGTATTGCTCGATCCGGATGGCTGGACGCCCGAGAATTTGTTCAAGCGCCGGAGTGATTTCGGCGCCCTTCTTTTCGACCGTGTAATAGCGTTGCAGGTCGAGGAGCGCATTCACCTGCCAATCGGGCATTCCCAAATCGAGCATCGCCTTGCGTTGCGCTTCCTCGGGAATATTTACAAACTGCACCGGGCGGCCCGCGACTTTCGAGATCAGCGCGGCAACCTCGGTGTAGTTGAGGGCCTGCGGCCCGTTCCATTCGTAAATCTTTCCCGCGTGCCGCGCGGGTTCCGTCAGGATTTTCGCCGCAGCCGCAGCGATGTCGCGTACGTCAATGAAACTGATCTTTGCGTCGCCCATCGCGGAATAGAAAGCGCCCTGCGCCCGGATACTTGAGGCGCTATAAGCGACGATGTTTTGCATGAACGTGTTGGGGCGGAGGATGGTGTACGCGAGGCCGGACGCTTTCAGCTGGTCTTCCACTTTCCGGTGCCAGGAAGGAAACGACTTCGGGTAATCTCCCGCGCCGAGAGCGGAATTGAGCACAACGTAAGCGACGCCTGCTTGCTTGCAAGCTTCGATGACGTTGGTTTCGAGTTCCACCAGCTGCGGAATGGGCGAGCAAACCAGATAGATCGCTTCGGCTCCTTTCAGCGCATTCGCGAGACTCGCCTGGTTGGCGAAGTCCGCGACCACCGTTTCAGCCCCTGCCGGCGCGTTTTGCGCATCGTCGGCGCTGCGGTACATCGCCTTTGCAGGCCTTCCGAGCTTGATTACTTCCTGCAAAACCGGCCGTCCAACCGTTCCTGAAGCTCCCGTAACCAGAATCATTGCGTATCCTTTCTCTGTGCGACTCGTCCCTGGGTGGCTCGCATGCGGGGTGCCGGGGGAACTCCAGCTGCGGCCTCGGAATCTTTCGAGTCATGGTATAACCGCGAGAGAGACCGCGTAAGTACGCACTTTTTTGTAAGTGGGTTGGCTGCAAGAGACCGCGGAAATGCTCGTTCGAGGCGCAAAATCATGAAAGATCACCACGGATGTCCCGTCCAGGCAACGGTTAATCTGATTTCCGGCAAGTGGAAGGTGCAGATTTTGTGGCACCTGTCTTTCCGGCCGCGGCGTTTTGCGGAAATCCGGAGGAAGCTGAAAACGATTTCGGAGAAAGTGCTGACCGAGCAGTTGCGGCAACTTGAGAAAGACGGACTGGTGCTGCGCCGCGCAACCGCATCTGTGCCGCCGCAGGTGACCTACTCACTGAACGCGCCCGGCGAGGAGCTTGTTCCTATGCTGCAGATCCTCTGCGACTGGGGCTGCACCCATCTCCACATGAGGCCCAGCTTGCCGCGACATGCGTAACGGCGGGATTCGGCTCTTGCTCGCTTTTGGACCGAGCATCACCAAAAATGCTGCATCCACGATAGTCAATGTTACTTTTCCCGTAACACGGAGGGTATTCCTTCCCTTTCGGCGGCAGAATCTCGCCTAAACTTCTCGCAGACTCCCAAGGAGACTTTGCATGGACATCGCCAGCGTGTTCACGGTATTTGGTGCCATTTTTCTGCTGCTCGTCCTCGGCGCGCTCCTCGGTTCCTTCTTCACCGTCCAGACTGCCGAGGTCGCTATCGTGCAGCGCCTTGGCAAGTTCGCTCGTGTCGCTGGGCCTGGGCTGAACTGGAAAACGCCGTTCATCGAGAATGTGGTGCGGCGAATGAGCATGAAGGTGCTGCAGTTCGACGTGCAGGTGGAAACGAAGACGCAGGACAACGTGTTCGTGCAAATTCCCGTCTCGATTCAGTACAAGGTGCTGCCCGAAGGAGTGGAGTCGGCGTTCTACAAGCTCTCCGATCCCGTGAAGCAAATCGAGTCCATGGTGTATAACGTCGTGCTGGGGCACGTGCCGAAGATGAAGCTTGACGATACGTTTCTCAATCAGGCCGATATCGCGAAGGATTTGCGGGATTCGCTGGACAACTCCATGCACGAATACGGCTACACCATTGTGAAGGTGTTGATTTCGGATATTGTGCCCGACCCCAAGGTGAAGGCCGCAATGAACGACATCAATGCCGCGGCTCGCGAACGCGAAGCAACCGTTTCCCGCGCGGAAACCAACAAGTTGTTGCTGGTGAAACAGGCTGAAGCGGAGGCGGAATCGAAACGGCTTCAGGGCGAAGGCATCGCCAATCAACGGAAGGCAATTATCGCCGGGCTGAAGGATTCCATCGAGGATTTTTCGAAAGCAGTGGCGGGAGCGACGCCACAGGACGTGATGCAGCTTGTGCTGGTTACCCAGTATTTCGACACGCTGAAGGATATCGCGGCCAACGACCGGACCAACACGGTGCTGGTGCCGCATTCTCCCAGCACCATCAACGATCTTTTCAGCCAGTTCCGCGACTCGATGGTCACCGGTAACGCGCTCTCGACGTCAGTGGACGTCCCCGGTCCAGCCGCCAGCCGCCTGAAATAGTCGAGCAGCGGCCACCTTTAATTGCCGGACTCGCTGACTTTTCTTACGCAGAAGCAGAGTTCTGCGTCCGCGCGGCCGATTTAATAAACTCCGCGGTCAAATCGGGCGCCGTAATGGGCAGCATGTGACCACCCGGCACCAGTTCGAGACTCACCAAGGAACTTTCCGCTTTCATCGATTCGCCGTGGACCTGGGGGCGGAGCACTGCGTCGCTTGTCCCGTACAGAATTCGCACCGGCACGCGAAGCGAAGGATACCGCTCGACCAACTTCCCTAATCCCGAACTGACGGCGCGCATGTCGGAGGAGGTGTTGTAGAAGCTTCGCGGACGCAAGCCCAGGATTCCCCCGCCGCGCATTGGAAAATCCGCGGGTGCAGGATCCGGGCTGAAGATTGCGTCGAGGATGGCCTTTCCGCCGCGAATGCCGATCGGCGTCGCTACGGTCCAAGCCACCAGCCAGCGCAAGAAGTTTGATTTGATGTCCAAGGCGCGAAATGGGGCCGGGACGTGTTTTGGAACGTGCGTCAGGGGCGCGATCAGGGCGAGCCCTTTGATCGCCTGCGGGTGGTCGAGTGCAACGCCCAGCGCAATTGCGCCACCCAGCGAATGGCCAACGAGAAGTGGCCGCTCCAGCCCCAACTTGCTGATAAATTCCGCCACGATCGCTGCTTGCTCGGTAATTCGTCCGGTTGCGCCGGGGGCGCGCCGGGAATACCCCGAGCCCGGGCGATCCATCAGGATTACTCGAAATTCGCCGGTCAGGCGGTCGAGCAGCGCGTAGGTGAAGTTACCCATCTGGCCACCGAGGCCATGAAGAATCACGATTGGAGGGCCAGCGCCCTTGTCCATGTAATGAATTCGAGCGCCTGAGACTTCGATGAATTTCCCCCGCGGCGGCAACGCCTTCTCAACGCGCCGCGCGGTAATAGCGGTGAAGATCACCAAACCGCCGAAACTCACGACCAACAGAGCGATCAGGGCGGCAAGCAGTGTGGTCATTGGGGTTTCATCATCCGTTCTTCCGCACTGCCGCAACCTTTTGCGTACTTCACTTTGCGCCTCCGTGGTTTTGCGCCCGCTGGAATTCCATGGTGCCGTCTTCCACACTGGCGAACCGGAACTCCAGGAGATCCAGGGCGTAGTTCTGGTGCAGTTTCCACGGCCGCTTTGATCCCTGTTTCGGAAGAACGTCCTTTGCACGTTGGATGTAGCCGGAACTGAAGTCAATCGCAGGCTGCTCGGCTATCGAATCATCCCGGTTTCGTGGCGTGCATTGCGCGTAACCGCCCGCGTCCATGTGTTTCAGCAGGCGGCAGACATACTCGGCGGTTAAATCCGACTTCAGCGTCCAGGAAGCGTTGGTGTAACCGAATGACGAGGCCAGGTTCGGCACGCCGTTGTACATCATGCCCTTGTAGGTGAGCGAGCGCGACAGATTCACCTGGGCGCCATCCACCCAGACTTCCATGCCGCCCATCAATTGCACCTTCAGTCCGGTCGCGGTCACGATGATGTCCGCATCGAGTTCCGCTCCCGAGCGCAGCCGCAATCCCTTTTCTGTAAACGCCTCGATCTCGTCGGTTACGACCGAGGCCTTTCCGCTTTTGATGGCGCGAAACAAATCTTCA
>DASSGJ010000082.1:0-12848 GCA_035693545.1 Candidatus Acidiferrum sp. | reverse complement strand
AGTTCCAGTTCCTTGACGGCTGCGCCTTTTTCCACGACGCGGCCGGCGATCTCATGCCCGAGGATCAACGGTTTCTTCGTGATTGGAACGATTTGCGGCCAATCGCCACTGGCAACGTGCAGATCCGAATGGCACACGCCGCATGCCTGCACCTCGATCAGCACTTCCTGTGGGCCGGGCTTGGGCCGAGCGACTTCTTCAATCGTCAGCGGCTGTTTGAATTCGTGCAGGATGGCGGCTTTCATCGGGTCCACCTCGAAAAAGTTGGGATGGGCAACTGGCTGCCTAGCGAATGATTGAGGAGTTCAGGGTCCCTCGGGGAGAGATTGTTTCCCGCTAGGGTTTTGCTCCACGCAAGAAGAATTCAACCGCATTTCTTACCCGTTCGGTGAGTTTGTGAGGCCCGGTTAGGTCTACAGCCCATTGACGCACGACGGTGTTGAATAATCCTTCCATGAATTCGGCAAGGTGAACGACTGGAAAGTCACAAGAGATCTCCCCGTTCTTTTGTCCTTCGGCGATAATCTCCCGCAGCAGGCTGACGGTTGCCGCTTCCGCCCCCCGCAATTCCGGCGAACGCACCGGGTCCATCGCTCCCGCCAGAATCACCGCCTGCCAGAGCGGACGTCCCACTTCGGTCACGTTTCCCAGAGTTTCGTAAAACCGGCGCAAGCGTTCTTCGGTAGTCGCTTTGACGGATAGTTCGGCCCTCAGACTTTCGGCCTGGCGGGCGAAGGCACGTCTGCCGACTTCGCGCAATACCGCATCTTTGCTCGGGAAATAACGGAAAAATGTGGGTTGGCTGATTTCCAGGCTATGCACGATGTCGTCGATACGCGTGTTTTCGTAGCCGCGCTGCCGAAAAAGATGCAATGCCGTTTCGACGATTTGCTGGCGGAGGCGCGCTTTCTTGCGTTCGCGAAGCCCCGAGTTTGGCGGGTTCCCGGAGCTGGAATGGCCGTGCTCCCCTTTCGTGCGCACGCCGTCGGTGGATCTCCGAGAAGGTGTCGACTGTCTCCTGGCAGTCTTTCCGCGGCGCACGATGTGTTTCCTCCGGAAGAATGCGCCGCTCATGGGCGGCCCAGATTTCGATAGTCGCCCTAACATTATAGTGACTAATGCAAAGTTGCAAGGCCCCGCGACAATAGATTGTGGAGCATTCCTTCGAAGTGAGCCCCAGGAGGCCCCTTGCTCACCGCCAAGACGGCGTTGTCGATATCGCAGGGATATGAAAGCTTGGGTAGAATGGTGCTCAGGAGGTTCGAACAGCCGGACGGAGTTTGGCCGGGCTTTCCTTGCCGAAAAACCTACGTGTCCTGAAGCCTAGTCCGCGCATCTAAGGTGCTTGTAGGATTCCACGAAGGATGTACGTACGGCAATGAGTGTGGGTTCGATCAGAAAGAGATTGGCACTTGGGCCCGAAAGAGCCGTTTTTCTTGGCCTGTCAGCGCTGTTGTGTGGTTCTCCCTCCTGGTCCCAGCAGAATTCTCCCGTTGACGCGATAAAGGTCGAGCTACCGGATTCACCAACGGCTGTGGCGGCCGTAATGGCCCAACAGGCCGACCAGCAGCAGTTCGGCCGTATCAGCGGAACAGTTGTTGACCAAACCGGGGCGCGTATTACCGGAGCCACCGTCAAGTTGATCCTGGATGGCGAAACTTCGGGAAGGGACGTTTTCACGGACGAAGACGGGCAGTTTTTCTTTTTCAATGTCGCTCCGGGGCCGTTCCACCTTACCATCACGTCTGGGGGGCTCGCGACCCAGGAGTTTTCCGGAAACCTGCACCCCGGAGAGGCGTACGCCACACCGCTAATCCGCCTGATTATTGCCACCCAGGTGACCGAAGTGCGCGTGGCGCTTTCCACCGAGGAACTCGCGACTGAGCAGATCAAGCAACAGGAAAAGCAGCGGGTGCTCGGCTTCATCCCGAATTTCTACGTCAGTTATGTGCCCGATGCCGCTCCTCTTTCGCCGCGACATAAATTCTCGCTTGCCTGGAAATCCGTGACCGATCCGGTTACTTTCGCCGCCGTCGGCGTCGTGGCCGGACTCGACCAAGCAGGAGATCGCTGGGGCGCTTACGGACAAGGCGTGAGCGGATACGCGAGACGGTATGGAGCGTCCTATGGCGACGTGGTCGCCGGAACGTTCATTGGCAGCGCCATTCTGCCCACGGTATTGAAACAGGATCCTCGCTACTACTACAGAGGAAGAGGATCGAAGCGCTCCCGCATTTTGTATGCGCTGGCCAATTCGGTTATCTGCAAGGGCGACAACGGGCACTGGCAGCCCAACTATTCGAGCATCGCCGGGAATCTTGCCGCCGGAGGAATTTCGAACCTCTACTATCCGGCCAACGATCGCAACGCCATTGGAAATGTCGTGTCCACCGCATTGATCCGGTTGGGTGAAACGGCTGTCGCCAATATCTTCCAGGAATTCGTTGCCCAGAAATTGACGCCAAATCTTCCGGATGGCGCCTCAGGCCAGCACTAAGGCGCCCGGAATCAGAAAGATTTCAACCTACCTCAAGTTTTATTCGAAGCTTCCAGTTACACCCTGGAAGCCGTTGATGGCCTGTTTATAAAGCCATTTCATTACGCGGGTGGCGTCGTAGCAATAAGCCACGTTATAGCCGAGCGTGGAGAAGCAATGCGGTTCGCATCCCTGTTTCATCTCGGCGAGTTGCTTCAGGTCGAACTTCTGGTTCTCGACTGTGCCCCAGTCGTACGTCGCGTTGTACATGGGGAAGCAAGGCGCGAGTGTCCCATCCGTGCGAATAATCAGCCAGTTCTGGCCGGCACGGCATCCCCAATGCTCGCCCACGCCGCGCATGAAACCCTTCATATTCTGCAAGCGCGGAATGGAGTCCACCATTTTGTAGCCCTGGCGCTGCTTGTCGATCAACCAGTCGAGCAGATCGTCAACCATCGGAAAATCTTCCGGTCGAATGTAGGTGTCGTTTTCGTGGAGATGTTTGAAGTGGGATTGCTCCATCATCGGCGCTTCGTTGATGTGGAAGGTGAGCGAGATCCCGTTATCGTGGGCAATCTCCACCAGTTCTTTCACATCGTCGATGTTGGTGCGGCAGATGTTGGTGTTGAAGAAAACCGTGTAGCCATACCGGTACTGGCGCCGGACGAGGTAATCGAAATTGGAGCGGACATGCTCCATCGCTTTCGGCAGGCCCGGCTTTTCTTTGATCGCATCCACCGCGAAGTTGATGGTTGCGATGCCCGCGTCGGCAAGGCGGTCGGTCACTTCCGGCCGGAGCAGGCGCGCATTCGTCGCGAGATATACCCAGAAGTCTTTCTTCGCGGCGTAGTAAAGCGCCTTGTGCACAAAGTCAGGGCGCAGCAAAGGCTCTCCGCCCGTCGGCGCCAATACCCGGCAAGGGGTCCCTTCCAGCCAGTCGATCGCACGCCGGGCCGTTTCTTCGGTCATGCCTTTCACGCGATTGTCATAGGACCAGCAGTAGTGGCAATCGAGATTGCATTTCCACTCTGTGAACAGATACGCGATGATCGGCTGGAAATCTCCCGGAAGAACCCGCGACTTGATATACGGCACCATCCATCCACGCATGGTTTGCAGGATGCGAGAGACCGGCCATTGCCTTTTCCCCGTCTGCAAAACATGATCGTGGGCGGCGATGTCCACCGCATCCAGCTCATGCAGTAATTCGGGATGCTGGGGAAAAACCGGATCGGGAAGTCCGGCGGCCTCTTTGGAAGAATTGGGCGAAGGTCGCTGCCCCGGTTGCTGCAAGAGATTGTGTAAAGGAACATCCAGGCGAAACGATTGATTGGGAACAGTTGGAAGCGGTTGTTCCAGTGTGGACATGAACCCACCCCTCCTTGCATAAGATGACCAGGGCGGCGGCTGGCTCAGCCAACCATCGAATATACCAAAACTATCTTGATTCGTTTAGCACCCCAACAGCACGGACGGAAGTGCTAGACGCCTACTGGCGGACCCTGATTACAAAATCTTGGATAACGGAAATCGCCCGGAAGATACATCGGCGAGACGAAATTTTTGCGTTTTCGGTAGAAATAAATTTATCTTGGGAGCGGGAGGATGCATCTATCCGTAAATGGCCTTTCCGCTTGGAGAATTGACCGCCTCAGTTTCCGGAAAACTAGTTTCATGAGCCCGTCTACCGACCCCAAACCTGGATTGCCGCAATAAGAAGAATCGCGTAACTTGAGGATGCTGTGGAATGGCTTCAAATCAGATCCTGGCTGAAAATAATGCTGCCCACGCTGGGTGGAGCCGGGCTGTTTCTGTCGGCATTTATTGATTCGTCCTTTCTCCCGCTTCCCCTGGTTACAGATTTGCTGCTTATGGAATTTTCCAGCCGGCATCCGTTGCGAATGCCTTATTACGCCGCCATGGCCGCAATTGGCTCGCTGGCCGGATGCATCTGGATTTACTGGCTAGCTCGGAAGGGCGGGCAAGCCTACTATCGCAAAACTCAGGGCCATCCGCCCGGCCGGATTCGAAAATATCTCCAGGACTACCCAATGGCGTCGGTCTTTCTTCCGGCGGTCGCCCCATTTCCCGTGCCTTTCAAACCGTTCGTAATTGCGCAAGGAGTGTTCCAGGTGCCGTTTGCGACGTTTGTAATCGGCACACTGCTTGGTCGGGGCTCTCTCTTTTTTGTCGAGGCATTTCTGGGAGCTCGCTACGGCGTGGCGGCCAAACAATTCCTGGTGGACCAGAAATGGGCTTCGATCGCGGTGGCGGCTGGTCTCGTCGCCATATTTTTTCTGGTTCGCAAGCTCATGGCCATGGGCAGGACAGAATATTCTCAGACCGATTGAAGCTCGCGGACGCGCCGCTCCAACTCTTGTGTGATTTCGTTCGCATCCTGGCCGGACGAGAAACGCACAGGTGCGCCTATCGTTGCTCGCACATGGCCGGGCCGGGTGAGCCTTTGTCTCTTCTGTCTCAGGTCAAACAGCCCCTCCAGGTAAATGGGCACTACCGGGATGTTCAACTGTTTCGCAAGCAGGCCGATGCCGGAGCGAAACGGCATCATGTTTCCATCCTCGGTCGTTTTGCCCTCTGGGAAGACCAGGACGTTCCAGCGACGGTCTGCAAGATTGCCCGCGAAGGCAAAACTCCGCAGGAACCCGGACTGCTGCGGCAGTGGAAACACATTGAACAGAGTTACGGCGAGAAAATACCTCAGCCGTTCCATGAACCGTTCGAACAGGCTCAGGCTGCTTGAAGGACGCCGCATCCGCGCAAGTCTCTCGCCCCCCATTGCGGTGGCAAGGCGGTTTCGGAATCTTGCGGGCAGCGCCGGCAGAATCCAGGCGATGTCGAGATAGGTGACGTGATTGGAGATCACCAGCACCGGCCCTTGCAGCCCCCGGAGATTTTCACGGCCGCGAATGCGGGGCGCCGCCAGAATATAGGTCGCCGGCCAGGCGAGAGCATAGTAGACGGCGAGACGCAATCCAGTGACGAACCAATTTTGCGGCCATGTAGGAAAAGCATGTTGGATGGGCGAGGAACTGCCTTGCGCGAGGAGCTTCTCCAGTTGCGCGACCGTGGTGACGTCCTGGAATTGAGCTTCGTTCAGGTCCACTTGATGCCGCTCTTCCAGCGTGCTCATGAGCTCCACGCGATCAAGCGAGGAGAGGTGCAAATCCGTTTCAAGATTGGCGCTCTGGAAGCCGGGCTGTATGGGGCGGCCGGTGATGCGAGCAATTAATCCCGCCACTGAATCCGCCGCCGGAGTAAATTCCGATGCGCCACTCTTCGCGTTTTGGACTACCTCGCGGATGCGCGGAAGAATCGGCTTTTGCGTCGAAGTCCTCGGAAAATCCTGCTCTGGCCACAGAAACGAATGGCGTATTTTCTGAAATTCGGCCAGCGACTGGTTGGCGCCGTCAATGATCGCCGATGGCTTGGCTTCCGAGCCGTTCAGCAGGAGCACGGCGCAGGGCTCGGCGTTTCCGTCTCTTTCCAGGCCGATCACCACGCAATCGCGAATACCGTGTTGGGCGCGCAGTGCTTTTTCCAGGTCCTCGGGATATACATTCATGCCCGCCGGGGTGACGATGACGTTTTTTTGCCGGCCTTTGAAATAAAGGAGGCCCGCCTCGTCCCTCTCCGCGATGTCTCCTGTTCGAAACCATCCGTCCGATTCGGCGACCGATAGTGTCTGCCCTTTTTGCCTGTAGGAGGTCGCGACATTTTCTCCGCGCACCAGGATTTCCCCATTTCCGTCAACGCGAACTTCCATCCCCGGAAACACCTTGCCGATAGAGCCCTGCGCGGAGCGGAACGGGTGGTTCAGACTGATGAGCGAAGTGGTTTCGGTCATCCCATAGCCCTGAATGACGGCATACCCCAGGCGATTCCAGAAGGTTTCGGTCTCTTTCGGCAGCGCCGCGCCGCCGGAGATGAAAGCCCAGAATTTCCAGCCGAGCCGCGAATGGATCTTGCGGAAACGCCACCAGCGAAGAAGAAAATGCTGTTTTTCCGCAAGCACAAAGGTCTTGCGGAATTGCTCGATGGTTCCGTCGCGCTCCTCGCGGCGTTCGATTTCGCGCTGAAGAGACTCAATGAAGCGGGGAACCGCGACGACCACGGATACCCGCTCCCGCCGGATCGTGTCCACGAATTCGGCCGGTCGAAGCGAATCAATGAAAACAACGGTGCCCGCCAGCAAGGAAGGGATAAACACTCCGAGCATTTGACCAAATACGTGGCTGAGCGGGAGCAAGTTCAGGAATCGAATCGGGTGGAAAATCTTTTCGTAGCGAAGGTATTTCTGAATTTCCACCTGAAGAGGCTCAATGTTCGCAAGAACGTTTCCGTGAGAGATCACCACGCCGCGCGGCTCGGCCGTAGTGCCCGAGGTAAAGATTATTTCCAGAGTGTCGTGGCGGGTGAGCGGAGGTGAAGGGTAGGGGGAAGAATCGTGGCGGGTAATCACGGCGTGAAGAGAATCGAGCAGGATGGATGGAACGGTTCCACAATCCTTGAGGTTGGCCGACCGGAATACCAGCTTTGCGTTCACTTCTTGAGAGACTCGAGACGCAAATTCCGCGGACGAAGCGTGGTCAATGGGGACGACCACCACTCCACGAAGCAGGCACCCGAGAAATACAGTGATCCATTCCGCGGAGTTGTCGCCCCACAACAAAACGGCATCGCCTTTGGTGATGCCGCGGCCTTCGAGCTCCCGCGCCAGCCGGTTCGCTCCTCCTACAATTTGCCCGTATGTCCAGCTCTCCATGCGGTAGCCACGCCGCTGCCGCACCGCGATTTCGCGGCCATGAGCCGCATAATTCCGGACGAAATTTAGAAGTGACTCCACGCCTGTTCCCGACATCTATTTTGTCAGAAGTGCGGGAGCTTCGCGCACCCCAGTTTTTCGTGGAAGTTTGATAGGCTGTTGTTGCCGTGGGATACACCGAAAAAGTTGCGGTGGTTGGCGCAGGAATCTCGGGCCTTGCGTGTGCGTATCGCCTGAAGCAATTGGGAGTCCCTTGCCTGGTTCTCGAGGCTCGGGAGCGCGCCGGCGGCCTGATTGCGAGCATCCGGCGGAACGGACTCTTATTCGAGACCGGACCGCAATGCCCGCGCTTTCCCGCTTCTGTCTGGCAACTGGTGCGCGAGCTGAATCTGGAAACCGAGTTTGTGCCCGGCGACGCAAAAGCAAAACGCTATATCCTGCGGGACGGGGAACTTCGCCGCGCGCCTTTTTCGCCGGGTGGACTGATCGGCACGCAGTTGCTCGGCGTTCAATCCAAGCTGCGAATCCTGACCGAGGTTTTTCGTTCTTCGCAGCCGCCTCCCCGGGAAGAAAGTCTGGCCGAATTCGTTCAAAGAAAATTCGGTAAAGAAGTGCTGGACTACCTGGTGGACCCGCTGATATCCACGATATTTTTTGGTGATGCGCACCAAATGGGCATGGAAAGCGCATTTCCCGCCCTTGTGGAATGGGAGAAGAAACACGGAAGCCTGGTGCGAGGGGCGATTCACGCTCGCAATTCAAAGAAACGTGAGCTAAAGACAGATTCAAGCGGACGTGCGTCCAGCACAAACGGCAAGCGTGGCTCTCTGCGCGTCACCGACGCACTGCCCTCTCTAGGTTCCTTCCGCTCTGGAATGGCGGCACTTCCGGAAAGGCTCGCAGCGAACTTGCAGGAAGAGATTCGCTACAACGCCGGGATCGAGCACTTCGAACAAGTTCGAAACCCAGATGGCGTGATGAACGCTTCTTGGGAGATTGTTCTTTCCAGCGGCGAAAAAATCAGGACGGGGCATTTAATACTCGCTGTGCCCGCTTACGTCGCGGCGGGGTTTTTGGCCAATACTGTTCCGCAACTTGCCAATTCTCTCGAAGCGATTGAGTACGCGCCGGTTTGCGCGGTGAGTTCCGCTTACCTGCGAGCGCAAGTGGCCAATCCGCTGGACGGGTTTGGCTACATGATTCCGCGCCGGGAAGGGTTGCAGACAATCTGCACGTTCTGGAATTCATCTTTATTTCCAGGACGCGCTCCCGAAGGCCAAGTTCTGATCACCAGCTTTGCCGGCAGGGAATTGAACGGCATAGACGCGACACTGGACGAAGAAAATCTCGCGCGGATTGTAGAGGCAGAAAACGCCAGAGCCCTCGGCATCAGTGGCCTGCCAATCGACCGCGTGGTTTGGGAAGATACACGGGCTCTTCCGCAATATAACGTTGGCCACACCAGGCGAGTGTCTGAAATACAGAACATTTTGAGTGCGGTTCCGAATCTGAAAATCGTAGGCAATTTTTTGAAGGGCCGGTCCATTGGTGATTGTGTGGATTTGGCTTTCAGTGCGGCGCAAGATGTCCATAGCCGGATTCGGGAAGAGAACATCCAAGTTGTTGCGGAGTCCTCCAAGGAGCGGAGCGCTTGATCCAGATCGTAACGTGGATTGCAGGCCTGGCGTTGCTCGGCGCAGCACTGGGCCTCGTTTATCAGAAATTGGGGACGAGTAGAGACGGCCGAGTCTATCCTCCACCTGGCAGGTTGGTTGACCTGGGAACTCATCGTCTTCACCTGCTGGAAGCGGGGAGCAAAGGCCCAACTATTTTGCTTGAAGCGGGCCTGATGTCCACGGTGCTGAGCTGGAGTGATCTGCAACGCCGTTTGGCCGGATCATTCCACGTGGTCAGCTACGACCGGGCTGGGCTGGGCTGGAGCGATTTGGGACCCATGCCTCGAACGGCTGACCGTATTGTGGATGAACTGCATGCATTGCTGGAACGGGCGGCGATTCCTCCACCCTACATTCTCGTGGGACATTCGTTCGGCGGTCTGACGATGCCGCTGTTTGCAGCGCGATTCCCCGGTGAAGTTGCCGGCATGGTGCTGATTGATCCGGTGGCGCCCGCGGAATGGAATCCGCCTTCGGATCACGACCAGAAGTTAACGCGCATCGGAGCCAAGGTGTGCCGCCGGGCGGCGTTCGTCGCGCAGTTTGGCGTAACCCGATTCGTGGCGTTTCTTTTGACCACCAGGGTTAAGAATGTCGCAGCTTCTCTGGTTCGCCTGATCAGCCGGGGAAGCCCGGCCGAGTCCGGCTCTGTCTCGAGTCCCTGGTTCGCCGCCCTTCCCGCAAACGAAAAGGAAATGGCAGCCGTTTTCTGGGTCCAATCGAAATTCGCGCTCACAATTGCCAGCCAGTTGGAAAACCTGCCCAGCAGTGCGGCTAGCGTCGGTCAGTTTGCAAATTTCTGCGATAAGCCGGTGACGATCCTTTCGGCACGTACAGCTCCCGAACGCCGGCGGCTGGAACATGCTTCCATGGCCGAACGCCTGCCGCTTGGCGAGCATGTGCTGGCCGGAAATAGCAATCACTGGATCATGCAGGAGGATCCAGATCTGGTAACCCGCGCGATCGAAAAGGTCGTTCACCACTCGGAAAAGCAAGTGGCGCAATCGATGTCCCAGCGCTGAAGAGTTCCCGCTCAAGTTTTCCGTTTGTGACTCCACTTAAATTTATCTCGTTTGCTCCCGTTCAATCTCATGATCGCGTGTTGGACATTTGCTCGATGGTTGATTTCCCGGATGGCGACCGGATAATGCAGGTTGCAGCGGTGCGGATAGAAGCGTAACTTTCAACGAGCAATTGTGGGCCGAACCCCGGGAGGGATCATGGAACGTCGTGAAGCGCTGCGGCTGATGGGAGCAGCGAGCGTATTCTCAGCCTTGTCTTCAAATTTGTTCGCGGCCAACCTTCAGGCGCAGTTGGCTGCGGACAAGAACGGCACTCTGCGCACGCTTTCTCCGGCACAGAATGAAATCGTCGTGGCCATGACCGACGTGATGATTCCCGGGACCCAGACGCCCGGCGCCAAGGCCGCAAGAGTAAACGAATTCATTGACCTGATTCTGACCGAGTGGGCCACCGAAGAAGAAAAAAAGATTTTCTTCGAGGGCCTGGCCGAAGCCGACCGCAAAGCAAACGCTCTTTTTGGCCATGGTTTCGCTGCCGCTTCCGCGAGAGAGCAAGCGGCGATTGTCCTGGCGTTCGACGAAGAACTGGCAGCCTCGCGAAACGAGGAGTTGCCCAAACAAATTCGCTCCTGGGAAATCACCTTGCTGCTCCCGTTCTTCGCGCAAATGCGGCGCCTGATCCTCGTCGGGTATTACACTTCAACGATCGGGCAGGAGCAGGAACTCAAAGTGGAAATCATCCCCGGGGAACTTCACGGTTGCGTGCCGGCGAAGCCCGAGGTGAACCAATGAGGTCCGTGAAGAAGCCCGAGCCTTTCGACGCGATCATCATCGGTTCCGGAATGACCGGCGGCTGGGCAGCCAAGGAGCTTACCGAAAAAGGGCTGAAGGTTCTGGTGCTGGAAGCCGGCCGGCCGATCGAGCCGGACCGCGATTACGTCGAACACGTTCCGATTACCGAGATGAAGTTTCGCGGGATGAACGACCGCCAGGAAACGTTGAAGGATCAGCCGATTCAGCGAACCTGCTACGCGTGCGACGAGTGGGCCAGCAAATTTTTTGTGAAGGACACCGAAAATCCCTACACCACCGACCCCGGCAAGCCGTTTGCCTGGATTCGCGGACGGCAAGTTGGCGGCAAGTCCATCATGTGGGCGCGGCAGTCCTATCGCTGGAGCGATCTGGATTTCGAAGCCAACGCCCACGAAGGAATCGGGATTGACTGGCCCATCCGCTACGCCGATATCGAGCCCTGGTACAACTACGTCGAAGATTTTGCCGGGATTACCGGCCAGGCCGAAGGCTTGCCGCAACTTCCGGATGGCCACTTCCTCCCACCGATGGAAATGAATTGCGCGGAAATCGCCGTGAAGGAGGCGATGGCGCGGCAGTTTGGGCGCGAGCGGGTGCTGACGATCGGCCGCGCGGCGATTCTGACGCAAACTCACAATGGCCGCGCCGCTTGCCACTATTGCGGCCCGTGCCACCGCGGATGCATCACGCGCTCCTATTTCAGCAGCGTGAATGCGACGCTGCCCGTCGCTGAGAAAACGGGGCGGTTGACGCTGCGTCCGTACAGCGTGGTGCACAGCCTGATTTTTGATTCGCAAACCCGCCGCGTGACCGGCGTAAAGGTAATTGACGGACAAACGCATAAGGCGTTGGAGTTCCAGGGGCGCATCGTTTTTCTTTGCGCCTCGGCGCTCGAATCCACGCGCATCCTTCTCAACTCCGCCACGCCCGAGTTTTCGACCGGCCTCGCCAACAGCAGCGGGGAACTCGGCAAAAATCTGATGGACCACATCATGGGCGGCGGCGCGGACGGGATAATTCCCGGTTTTCTGGATCGTGTTCAAACTGGAAAGCGTCCCAACGGCATTTACGTGCCGAGGTTCCGTAACGTCGCGAGAAAGGAGAAGAATTTCCTGCGAGGCTACGCCTATCAGGGCCAGGCCGAGCGTGAAGGCTGGGAGCGTGGAATTCACGAAAGCGGATTTGGCGTGAGCTTCAAGAACGCGCTGCGCAAACCCGGCCCTTGGAAGATGACTTTCCACGGCTTCGGCGAGTGTTTGCCGAATCCCGCCAATTTTGTGGAGATTGATAAAGAGCGTGTGGATGCCTGGGGCGTTCCGGTGTTGAAGATTCACTGCGAGTGGAGGGATAACGAGAAAGCGCTTTTGCACGACATGATGATTCAAGCGGCGGAAATGTTGGCGGCCGCGGGCGCCGTGCAGATTCGCCCGTATAAACAAAACAACCCGCCGGGCTTGACCGTCCACGAAATGGGAACTGCCCGGATGGGCGACGACCCGAAAAAATCCGTGCTGAATAAACACAACCAGGCCCACGACGTGAAAAACCTGTTCCTTACGGACGGGGCTTGCATGGCGTCGTCTTCCTGCGTGAATCCTTCGCTGACGTACATGGCGCTGTCGGCCCGCGCCTGCGATTACGCGGTTTCGCAAATGAAAAAAGGTGAACTGTAAGCTGCACCGGATGCTGCAGTGGATTTCTGGACTCGGGGGGGAGACGTCGGAAATGGCGCACGAAGAAGCAGCGAAGCCGGGTGGCGGCACAAAATTAGTGATCCGGAACATTGGCGTTCTGCTGAGCGGGGATTTGCAGAGACCGATTCTGGATGCGGACACCGTGGTAGTGAAGGACGGGAGAATCGCCTCGATTGGCAGGGAAAAAGAAGTGGACTCGGAAGGCGCGGCGCGGGTGATTGACGCAAATGGCACCACGCTGGCGCCGGGATTGATTGACAGCCACGTTCATCCTGTCGCGGGCGATTGGACGCCGAGACAGAACCAGATTGGATGGATTGACAGTTGCCTGCACGGCGGAGTCACCACCATGATTTCCGCCGGAGAAGTTCACATGCCGGGGCG
>DASSGJ010000081.1:0-10084 GCA_035693545.1 Candidatus Acidiferrum sp. | reverse complement strand
TCTACTTTTGCACAGTCTTGCAATCGGTTCCCTGCTAGTTTGAGCATGGACGAAGAGTGCCCGGATTGTGACCGGTGCGTCTCCATTATGAAACCGAAGAAACACAGGAATAACGGAAAAGCCGGGAAGTTTAATGCGCAGACCTTTCTTGATACTGCCGGCGTGGCCAGAAAAGTGATGGAGTACAGCAGGGGTGAATCCATCTACTCTCAGGGCGAAGCCGCGGGCACGGTCATGTACATCCAGAAGGGCGGGGTGAAATTGTCGGTGGTGAATGGTTCCGGCAAGGAAGCCGTCGTTGCGATGTTTGGTCCCACAGACTTTTTTGGCGAGGGATGCATGGCAGGCCAGGCAATCCGCATGGGCACGACGACCGCGGTTACGCCGACCACGCTGCTGGTGATTCAAAAAGTGGAGTTGCTGCGCGTCCTCCACGCGGAGCATGCATTATCGGATCATTTCATCGCGTACATGCTGGCGCATAATATCCGGGTCGAAGAAGATCTGATCGATCAACTGTTCAACTCCAGTGAAAAGCGGCTGGCGCGCACACTTTTGCTGCTGGCACGTTACGGGGAACAAGATCAGCCTGAACGTGTGCTGGCGAAAGTCTCGCAAGAGACCCTGGCGAGCATGGTTGGCACCACGCGATCGCGCATCAATTTCTTTATGAACAAATTCCGGAAACTTGGGTTCATCGAATACAACGGAACGATCAAGGTCAACAAGTCGTTGCTCACCGTCGTCCTGCACGAGTAAGCCAAATTCCGGCACATCTAAATTTAATCGGTAGCCTGCGCCAGAGATTCGGCGCTGTGCGCCGGGCTCTGCATCTTTGCACGCTGGACATGGGAGGCGAGGCCAAGCCGCTGCAGGAGCAATATGACATACCAGTTGGAATCGAATTCGTACCATTTCATGGCGTGCCGGGCAGAGGCCGGATGGGCATGGTGGTTGTTGTGCCATCCCTCACCGAGAGTCAGGACCGTCACCCACCAATTGTTGGTGGAGCGATCGCGGGTGGGAAAGCGACGCGAGCCCCAAATGTGAGTGGCCGAATTGATGAGCCAGGTTGCATGGTACCCCGCAGTGGTACGCAGGAAAATTCCCCAGAGCAAAAAGGGCCAGCCGCCGGCGAGAAACAGGACAATTCCGAGAATAATTGTGGGCACAAAGTGGAATTCGGTGATCCAGACATGAAACTTGTCCTGCGCGAGATCCGGGACGTATCGCTCCAGAGTGGATTCGTCCTGACGTAGTGCATTGCCGACCAGGATCCAGCCCGCGTGAGCCCACCATCTGCCCTCGCGGGGAGAATGCGGATCGCCGTCCGCATCGGTGAATTGATGATGCATCCGATGGGTGGCCACCCAGAGCAGAGGTCCGCCTTCCACGGCGGTGACGGCGACAATTGTGAGCAAGTATTCGAGCCACTTGGGGGTCTGAAAACTGCGATGGGTGAGCAGGCGGTGATAAACGAGGCCAACGCCGACGATGGCAGTAAGCCAATAGAGGAAGATGGCAACGAACAGAGCTTTCCAGGTGAAGAAGAAAAGAGCCGCGAAGGCGCCGACATGAAACAATGTGAGAAAACTGGCGATCAACCAGTTGAACTGGTTCTTGTCGGGCTGATTTTGCCGCGGAGTGTTGAAGCGCAATGCGCGCATAGAGTTGTGGTGTCGGCGTAAAGATTCTGCGCGGGAGTGCGGAGAAAAACTGTTCAATAGTGCACAGTTTCGTTTTTTTGACGAAAATGCATTTTAAGCGGGCGGGAGAGGTGAAGATTGGGGGCTTGCCGGGATGGGAATCCCGGCAAGCTGGTCAAGCAATTACTGATTGGAAGCAGCGTGCTCCGATTCGTTATGCGGCGCGTTCTTTTCGAGAACCGACACAAGGCGACGTCCCGTCTCTGGTACGCCGACATGCTCGCCTCTCACGATGTCCTTGGCTTTGAAGGCGTGCCCATAGACGTGTTCGTTTGCGTCGTCGTCCGGGCGAAGGGTAGTGCCCTCCACGGAGACTCCGGCAAATAGGCCGCGGGAACGCGAGTAGCTGAGGATCTCAGCACGCATCCAGGCGTCAGTGTCCGCGGAAGCGTTGCGACCCTTGGGGCCCGCAGCGACCGACGCGTCTGCACCGAGTTTCACTTTGCTGCTCAGGATGGACTCCATGCCTCTGTCATTCATCACGAGCAGGATCAAGTCCGTAGCTTCTCCACCGATCTGGAAACCAACGCTACCACCTTCGAGGGCGTACATAGCGGGAGCTCCCCACGGTCCACGGAATTTGCTGCCGGTCCGGCAGACCATGGCGCCGCGCCCATATTCGGCGCCGACTACAAACGCCGCTTTCATCAGGTTAGGAAACACGATTACGCATTCCGCCTTTTCCAACAACTCCTGGGGAATGTTGTCGGGAACATTGAGCACTTCCTGCATGACGACGCCGCTCTCTTCGAGGCGTTTCTGCTCTTTGTTCAACTCAGAAGCGAACACAGAAACTGCTGCGAGGGTAATACATGCTGCACCAATCAAAGAACGTTTCATCTTGACCTCCACGGTCGGAACTTCTTTTCGAACGATTTACTTCTTTAAACCGGGGGCTGGAACCGCGGTACAAAGCGGCTTGAATCAGGAGAGGGAGATGCGTAACCCGACTCTCAGGCGGGATATTTTTCAAAGTGGCGGGCTAGGACGTTTTTCTGGAGCCGGCGACGACCAGAAGGATTCCGCCGACCAATGCAAGTCCACCGAGGATGGGCGGGAGGGAGACGTGTTCCTGCCTTTCCGCAGTGGCGTGAATGGGGCCAAGATCAATGACTTTTTCCCGACGGGTGTAGTTGAAGCCCTGGTAAGCCAACGCCAGAGCGCCAAGAACGACCAGAAGGATGCCAATCATCATTGCCGGTTTCATAGTCTCCGCTTTCCAATTAAATGGCGCCTCTTCGGCCCGTGACCAGGTTGATCACCAGGATCACCAGGGCGGCGAGCAGAAGGAGATGGATGAGTCCTCCCGCGGTGTAGGAAGTGACTACCCCCAACAGCCAAAGAACGCACAACACAACGAGAATTGTCCAGAGCATCGTTACTCCAATCTCACAAGCGGCCCGTGTTTCGAGCGCTTGTGGCGCACCAGGTGTCCCATTGCGAGTTCTCCTGGATGTTCCATGCTATTCCGCCCGTTGGCGAAGTGTCTGTTCACTTGCGTACACGGCCCCATTTATTTTGCGGAGGCCACGGCTACGGAAGGTGGAACCTGCGGCCGACTGAGAGTCATTTTTTGAGTTCGGTAACAAGTTTTTTCGCTTCTTTCATTCTTTCTTTGTAAAACGTAGGCTGCAGGAGGGCCCGCTTGTCTCTCGCGTGCAAACCTTCCAAGGTGACCTTCTTCGCGAGGAAAAGAGACAATGCCGAGTACGTCTTGATCTCTTTTTCGAGGAACTTAATCGCACGTTGTTTGCTGTCATTCATTGCTCACTCCAACTCAATCCGGTCGCTGGTTCGCAACCTTCAGGCGCTCCGTCCAGGTGGCTTGCCGCCTTTCGGCATTCAAGCACACCGGAACGGGGTTGTTCTTATTTTGACGCGCTGAATCTACGTTCAGTTCACGTAGACATTGACGGCGATGCGATCCCGCGGATACCTGCGGTTGTAGAGGTAATACCCGTCGCCTGAATAATCGATGTAGACGTCATCGTCGTCATACCAGTTGCTGGACCAGTATTCCGGCCAGGGATCGGCGAGGCTGAACCAAAAGCCGCCGTATTGGAAGCGGGGATATCCGCCGACGATCACAACAGGGTAGCTGTAAATGCGGAAGTAATGATCCGAACCGAAGTAGCCGTTATAGCGATCCTGGGGAATGCGATAGCCGCTATAGCCGCCGCGTTGCTGCCAATCGCGATGTTCGGACTGCCAGTTGTTTGCGCGATGCTGCTGCCAGACTCCCTGCTGCTCGCCTTCCTGGCGGCGCTGCTCTTGCTGGGATTGCATGCGGATTGGCTGCACGTGAGCTTGCTGCTCCGAGTGCTGCTGTTGCTGTCCGCGGGCTTGCTGTTGTGATTGATTGGCCGAGCGATCCTGCTGCTGTTGCTGGCCCTGGCGCTGCTGGTCTTGCTGGTGCTTCGTTATTTGCTGCTCTTGCTTTTGGGAATTGTCCCGCTGCTGTTGCTGCTGCTTGTTGGAGCTGGCTTGTTGCTGCTGTTGTTGTTGCTGCTGGTCCTGCTGGCTCTTCGCATGTTGTTGCTGCTGCTTGTCAGTGTTGGCCTGTTGCTGTTGTCGCTTCTGTTCCGGTTGAGGCTTTGGCTGTTGCTGCTGTTTTGGCTGGGGTTCCTGCTTCGGTTGATTGGCCGGTTTTTCCTGGGGTTTCTGCTCGGGCTTAGCCGGATGTTCCTCCTGTTTGGGTTTCTCCTGTTGATCCTGGCGAGCGAGTGCCGGCGCGCCAAATCCCAAGAGCACAGCTATTGCCGTTGTGCTGAGTATTCCAATTGATTTCATACCATTTTCTCCATGACCGACACTTGCTGCACGCACTCTCCTGCGTGGCCGGCGTGCTTTTCTTTTGCGGCCAGAAAATCATTTCCCGGATCACGGCACTGAGATGGCCGTTCACCGCTGTCTGTTTATGTGCCTACATGGATTCGCGAGAGGGTCTGAAAGAGCCCAAAGGCGTTCAGGAGCCACAACACGACGGCGATGACCACGACGGCGTTCAAGATCGACTTGATGGTTCCCTGCATAGGGATGAAACGATTCACAAGCCACAGCAATACACCCACAACGATCAGGGCCAGCAAGATCTGCATGAGAGGCATAGTTTTGTTCCTTTCTGCTCGGGTCGCAAAATACCTTCAGCAAAGGGCCGCATTTTCTGCGTGCGTTCCGCTTCACGTTGTCGTTCGATTTTCCTTGACGCTTGTGTAGGCCAGGGGGGAACAAGCTTTGGGGCCGTGCAACCGAACAGTCGAATAGCGACATTGCCATCGTAGGCTTTCCCGGCCTGGGCGTCTGTTCAGTTGTGTACAGATTCCCGAAGTGCGTACTGTGGAGAAAAGAGTGGGAAAGAGATGACTTCAGCGAAAGAGCGTTGCGCAGCCTAAACGGTTTGGTTCTTGCCGGTGGTCATGGGCTTGGGCGACAAAGGCTGTTGTAGCCAGTGTCCGAGGGATTTCTTCATGCGGGGAAAGTTCAACGCGGTGACCGTAAGGTTCCAATCGTGCCTGAATCCATGCTTCCATTGGCGCAAAACAACTGCAACATCAGCCATCGTTTCTCGCGTGGCTCGAAGTACTTTCAGGGCAGGCGCCGACCATATCGCTTTCGGAATCGAGGCTCTGCGGCGCGTTCCATGCGAAGAAACTTTCAACGCTGGTGAGGGTTTGGTCTCGACTTTCCAAGTTTCCCGCAGAGGCCCGGGGCCCGAGGAGGCTGCCGCGAGCAGGCGTTCCATAGTGGCCACAAGTTCAGCGGCGCAATCGGACTGGGCGGCGCTGGGGTTCGAGGTGACTCTGCTTTCGACACGTTGCGCCGCAAACTCTGCCGGCGCAGGAACCAGATGAAGAACAGAGAGAGACTTGTCCGAGTCCTCTGCCGAAGCCGCACTTTCTCCATCTTCCTGAACGGTCGCAACCATGCACATTCCCGTGGCGGGCTCGGGCTTTTCGTCCACAATTTCCATTCCCGAGGAAAGCGTTTGCATCATGGCTGTGTCCCGCGAACCGCCTGCTTCTTCCTGAAAAGATCGCCGGGGGGTGGGCGAGAATTCCGAATGGATGACGCTCAGATTACTGTTCATGCGCGCAGTCAAATCATGGCATGCAGAGAGCGGCCGGAACTCTTCCATCAAGAAATCGCGCGCGGCTTCTTCGACCATTTGCGGGGGAACGGGATTGCGTCCTTCCACGTAGGCGTTAATGAGCGCGTGCTCGCAGAGGAGATTCATTACGCGCGGGATCCCGCGGGAATAATAGTGGAGCGCTTCGACGGCCCCGGACTCGAAGACCGGCTCGCGGGTTGCGCCCGCGACGCGGAGGCGGTCCACAATGTATCCGCGAGCTTCATCGAGGGTAAGGGGCGCAGTGTTACAACGGAGCGCGATGCGTTGCCGGAGTTGCCGCAGTTCAGGCCGGCCCAGCTTCTGTTCCAGCTCGGGCTGGCCGACCAGGACAATTTGCAGAAGTTTTTCGGAAGCAGTCTCCAGATTGAGAAGAAGGCGAATTTCCTCCAATAATTCGAAGGAAAGGCCCTGGGCTTCGTCGACGATCAAGACCGGTGTGGAGCCCGAGCGGAAGCGCTTGATCAGCCACTGGTTGAGCTCCAGGAGCATATTGCTGACCATGCGATACTCAGTGGAGATCCCAAAATCATTGAGAATGAAATCGAAAAGATGGTTGACCTGCAAATGAGAATTGAAGATGAAGGCCGTAGGTGTTTGCCGCTCGCGAAGCCAATCTAGGAGGTGATTGATCAGCGTTGTCTTGCCGGTTCCGACTTCACCGGTCAGGAGAAGAAGCCCTTTACGGTTCTGGACACCATAAATCAACTGGTCGAGGGCCTCTTGAATGCGGGGAGTCCGGTGCAGAAATCTAGGGTCAGGATTAATGTTGAAAGGGTTCTCGCGAAGTCCAAAGAAACTTTTGTACATGGTTGCGTGCTCACGACTCCCTGCGTGGTGTTGGTCCCCTCCGGATCCTGAAGGACTCTTGGCGTTCAATTGCTCGACGTCGGCCAGCCGTGAGGTCGTCCGCCCGTCGCGCCATTCCAATCCAAGGAACAACTGTCGGCTTCCACATCGTGGTTGTAATTTTGAATGGCCAGCGCGGCGAGATGCGCTGCGCGATCAATCAGTTTAAATTCGATGCGATTCGGCTTCCTGGGAAAGCAGGAGTAAATCTCCAGTGTGCCGAAGAACTCCTCGCTGGGCGAGACGATCGCGTTACAACTGAAGGGAAAGAGCCCGAACTTTGCGGCGCTCTGCGCAATTGTGTGCAACGAATGTTCTTCGTCTTCCGGAAACAACACCCACGACACAACATTGCCCACTTGCACGTCCAACGCGGTGCACAGTTTCTCCATAACCTGTGAGAGGGGCGCGCCTTCTATGATCAGCTCCAGCAGTTGACCTTCGCCCATGAATAATGTCTGCAGATTGTCTGGTTCCTGGTGGTACATGCGCATTCCCCCTGAACGCCTCTAGAACGGAAACTCACGCCGAGCGGTGAGCGAATCATCACGCCCGCATTCAAATGACGTTGGTAAGGGTTCTGCGGCGGAGAAAAACGAAGCCCAATCCGGCCAAGCCGGCGAACAAAAGTGCTTGCGACCCGGGTTCCCCGACGGAGACCAGGGGCGATGGATTCACGCTACCAGTTCCGCCCAAATTCCCTTCCGGGTCTCCCCCGTTGTGTTTTCCGTGGGCCTTCCCTTTGTCCTTTTCGGGCGAAGCGTTCTGGCCGGCGCCCAAGTCGATCCGCTTCTCCTGGTCGCTGTCCAACTCCATTCCGGCGTTGAGCGCGCCGAGATTGGGGCCCATTTCACCTTTGGCGAATCCGCTTGGGGATGCGCCACCGATGGAACCTATGTTCGATGCATTCGCTTTTGTGGATGTGGAGCTGAAGAGGAAATTGCAACGCGCGGAGCTGCCACGCAAGTCCTGCTGGTCGTCGAGCCCCTCCGAGAAAGAGACGTTGTTGCCAGTCCTGGAGTGGCCGGGGATGTTATCGGCAAAGGCAAATGCCGGGGCGGCTAGAATTGCTACGAGAAGCAATGTGGCCTGTTGGTTTTTCAATGTCCTATTCTCCTTGGCCTTTCCGATCACGTAACTTACGCTGGTTCGGATATGTTAGAGAACGTACAGTGCACTGTCTGTTCACTTCGAGACATCTTCCTCCACTGAAGATGCGATTCCCGCTAGGATGCAAGGATCGGCATCGGGCACATTCCCCACTGGGCACGGGCCGACGGCTAATTTGAGAGCCCCAGTCACGAGGAGTCGCGGCCCTGAAACAGGTTCCTGAGAAAGCTCGGCAAGACGGGCCGCCAACATCGGCATGAGGCTATTCGCCGCTCTCACCCGCTGCACGAGATGCTGTCCCGCAAAGAAGACGAGCACAACGCCCAGAAACATCAGGGCAAGCAGGGCGAAGAAAGAGCAAAAGAGTAGCCAGCAGACCAGGAGCTCCTTGGCGCGGTAGGAGCAATAGGTGAGCACAAGAAGGAACACTGAGAATGGCAGGGCGCAAAATCGCGCAGGGAGCCGGCGAACAATGTTCTCGCGAGTCATTGGGTGTAAGTTAAATGCGTTTCTGTTGTTGTGAAGACACAAAAGACGGCGAGATGACGGATACCGTACGACCCGCCCAGACCGTCCGATATCGCTCCGTCTCGCCGTCCAAGGCAAATCCTATGGGAATAGGCAAAAGATGCGCTGTCCACTATGAGACAGTGTGCAAAGAATTGCTCAAGTAGGCTGTTCTCCAGGAGCCAACCGAAACTGCGTCCCAACCGCGCTTAATCTTTGGGCTCGAGCAGAAGGATAACAACTGGCGCCAACCGATGGCATCTTGGCCGGCAAACCCAGACAACCGGACAAAGAGCTGAAGAAAGGGAGATTCAACCATGTTGTATTTATTGTGGGTGGCCCTCGGCTGTGGAGTTGTTCTGGTGATTCGACTGGGAATAGACGCGAGAGAGAGTTATTTGCGCCGCGAAAAATCAGAAGAGCACTTAGAGAAGCTGAATTCGACTTATGAGTAGGGGCCAACGCGGAATTGGGTCTTTTGCTGAGTTCCTGCGACACACACAAGAGGGCGCCAGCATGCGTGGAGCGGTGGATCGAAGGAGCGACTTATGAATCACAAGGAACAGCTGGCTTCCCATTTGGGCGTTTTCAACTCTGGCCACAGCCTGGGCGGCAAGGTGGAGCAATACCGAGACAAAGAAAAAATCTTCACCCAAGGCGATCCCGCTTTCACGCTTTTCTACATTCAGCATGGCGGGGTACGGCTGACGACGCGGTCGAAAGGTCAGCCCTCGGCGGTGACCGCGATCCTGGGCGTGCATGATTTTTTTGGGGAAGTTTGCCTGGCGGGCTATCCGTTGCGGATGTCCACGGCGGTGGCGATGACAGGCAGCTCAATACGAACCATCAAGAAGAGCAAAATGCTGCAATTGCTGCGCAAGAAGACTCAGGCATCGAACGCGCTGGTTAGCTATCTTCTGTCCAGCTTAAAGAAATACCAGGATCACGTGGCGGACCTGCTGACATCCAACGCTGAACAACGGCTTGCGCGTGTGCTATTGCGCCTGGCGCACTTGGAAAAAGATGGCCTGGCGTCGGTACAGATTCCCATGGTGAGCCACCAGGTTCTGGCGGAGATGGTGGGCACGACGCGCCCGCGGGTGAATCTGTTCATGAACCGGTTCCGGAAGCGGGGCTTCATTCATTACGACGGGGTTCTGGTAGTAAACAAATCCTTGCGCAAAGTCTTGCGAAACAACTGACGATGGCTTAGCCAGAAGCATTCCAGAGCCATGCTCCGAGGCCGACTGCAATTCCCGACAATTTCAGATTTCTGATTTGAAGCACACAACCGAAAATCCCGCTTTGGATGCGGACTGGATGGAGAGAATGCCGGCTCCGCCTGCTACCTGCTTACGTTCCACACATACAGGAATGTGTCGTCGCTAGCAGTTGCCACGTGGCGACCGGCTTTCCGAGTGGCCCGATTCAGTGCAGAGCGAACTTTTTCCTTGGATTGCACCAAATCGGCCAACGGCACCTTCAAAGCCGAACCATCTCCGAGACGGTCGAGGTCCTTGAGGACGGTGGTGACGATGAGCTTGTGCTTCCCTTCGCGGCCCTGCGGCACATCCGACTGGATCATGGTCTTGAAGTGCATGGGCATGGCTTTGGCTTGATTACGTTCCATAGTAAGGCCTCCCATGGGAGCCCCCTTAAACTAACCTGTCGGTATCGTATTCCATCGTAGCGTTAACCACAAGTAGCGGTATGTCTCGTTTTAGACATCCTCCGGGAATGACTCCCCCCCCCCGCGTTGCGAATCGACGCGTGTACTTCCGAATAA
>DASSGJ010000080.1:0-6553 GCA_035693545.1 Candidatus Acidiferrum sp. | reverse complement strand
CGTCAGCATCGGGCACATGCGCGGCAGGGTGTCCGCCGCCAGCAGGACTGCCTTGTAACCGCAAATGGTGGCCATCGAGGAGAGCACGTCCATGCTCTGTGCGCGGGTGATGCGCGGCATGAGTTCTACGGCGAAGGATGTCACTCCGCGCTTGGCAATCTCCTGCAGCGTTTTGGGCGTTCCCAGCGGGCGCAAAAAGCCCATCAGCACCTGGCCCTTGCGCAGGAGCGGAAGATCCGCGCTGCCGTTTTTGTCGTTCGCCCCATGGCACAGAAACTGGACGATGATGTCCGCCGTGCGAAAGACTTCCGCGCGATCGGCCGCCACCTTCCCGCCTTTTTCCACGTATTCCTTGTCCGGATAGCCTGCGGCCTGGCCGGCGCCGGCTTCAATCAGAACATCCAGGCCCGATTTTTTCAGGTTGGCGATAACGGCAGGAACCAGCGCGACGCGCCGTTCCTTGGGATAAATCTCCCGGGGTATGCCAAGAATCATGCGCCCTCCTTCCAGAAGGCCTTCGCTCCGGTTGAGAAAAATTCGCGGCTGGATTTTCTCTTCCGGTTTTCTTTGCCGCGCATTCGCACTCTCGTCTCCGGCTGTAAATTGCAGCTTCGCTTGCTTATCAATGTGCTTGCGGAATCGGGGGCGGAGCGAGTGCCCCAGTTTTGGAAAAGGCTGTTTTTTTGTATTCGAGACGCCCCACTCGGAATGTGCCGCGCCGAATCAACAGCGGAATTCTATCTCTAATGTCACACCGGGACAAGGCGGTGCGCTGTCCCAGGCCGGTACAGAATGAACTTTCCGCACGTTCGCTGAAATGCCGGTTAATGCAGATTCTCGTAGATGGAGCGCGCTTGTCCCAGCCTCTTCAGGACCAGGTCCTTCTCTTCCGGCGAATTCCAGTCCGGGTATTGCGAAGTGATTTCGATGGTCCGGTCGATCCAGGCCTGAAAATATTCCGCATCCTTCTTGGAGTAGGCGCGTTTTCCGCCGATGGTGACGTACACCGGGCTCGTTGTGGCGTACGTGTAGTTGTCCATCACCGGATATTCGGTCTTTTCGCTCCAGGCGCGAAGCACGCACCAGCCACTTTCCTGCAGCGGCAGCGTGCCGGTGGTGTCCGCCGATTCTTTTGCCGCGCCGGTCGGCAAGGTTTTCACCACTTTGCCGTTACAGACGGCTTCCAGGTGATCCACGGGCACGATGGAGCGCAATTTTGCAGCGAACGGAACCGCCGTTTGTGGCGAATCAAATTTCAGTTCGCTGCCCACCATTTCTCCGCCCAGCTTGAATTCAATCAGCGGCCCGTTCGTCGCGAACGTACGGCCTTGTTTCAGTTCGTCCAGCCAGGTGTCAACGCTCGCAGGCCAGCCCGGCGTCCAGACATACACGCGGTCAAAACCCACTTGCCCGCGGATCGGAGCCGCATAATTCGTGGTCGCGTCGGTCCCTGCGCCGGCTGGCAGTTTGAAACCGAGATTCAAAAGCTTGTACCAGACCTCCGCGGTTGCTTTATGGTCACTGAACCCGACGATTTCCATGTAGTCGAGTTTTCCCAGCGCCACGTCCACCGGCAGTTCGTCGGTGATTCTCTGCGCCGGTTTTGCAAACGGGTCGGGCACCGCGTCAAAAGGGTGAACCGCTCCGACCAACGCCCCTTGCGCATGCCCCATGTCGTACACGTCCGCATTCATGGGATACAAGCTTGCCGCCGCGGTGTTTGGATACCCCGCATACCCGGGCAGCAGCAGGTGAACCTTCAATCCTAGAAGGCCTCGGTGTCCCCAATAACTCGTGTGGAACTCCTGTCCCTGAGCGACCAGCACGTCGGGGTTATCAACTGTCGGTTTCTCGAAATCAACTGATTGGATATCAGGAAATCGTTGTTCCTTGTTAACAGTCAGTTGACTTATGACCTGCAGCCCTTCCGATTCAGCTAATTCCCTCAGCTTCGCCAATCCATTCTTGTATGTTCCACCGTAGTTCATGTGCACATGCAGATCACACGAAATCCAGCGACCCACCTTATCGGACTCAAATTCAACCGGGTCCAGCACACCGTGTCCGAAGTTGCTGTGCTCGGAGGAGACAACCACCTTCTCTCGCACTGGTCTGAAACTCGGCCCGCGAGATACTTCCACGAAATAATTCCCGATGGGCACGTCTAGCTCAGTCGGGCCCTCCGAAGCCGAATAAAAATAATGGGCTTCGAACGAACGTTCCCTGCGGTCAAACCCGTCGTCCGCAAATATCCAGGATTCTTCAGGCGCGTAAAAATGCCCCGCTTCATCGGTCACAGAAATTCGAACTGGATCATCGGTGGTAATCCACAGCACCGTTCGGGGTCTAATATACTTATGATCGCTAATTTTCAATCTGCCGTGTGCCCCATTACGTGTACTCTGCCATCCAATCTCGGTGTTTCCACTCTGATTAGAGATAAACGCCACGTTATTTCCATCGGGGGACCAGCGGGCATTCGTCTCGTCCCAGTCACCGTAGGAGAGCGGAAACGCGTCGCCGCCGTTTGCCGGCATCAACCACAGGTTGTGCCATTGGCGGCCGAGGTAGGAGCTGTAAACCATGCGCGAGCCGTCGGGAGAAAAGTCGGGGCGCGCTTTCCAGTTGGTCTCTTCGTAGTGAATTTCCCGCGCTTCGGCGCCCGCTTCCGCTTTCATCAGCCAGAAGCCGCCGGTACCGTGGATATGCCCCCGATTCGAAACGAATAGAATTTCCTTGCCGTCGCGCGTCCACACCGGATTAATCTCCATGTCGTAGGCGCTGTAGTAGTAGCGGGGCAGGGAACTCTTCGTTTCGCCCGTAAGGCGCTCCACTTTTTCGAGCGAGCCGTTTTTTACATCGGCCACGAAAACGTGGAAACGCCGGTTGTATTGCGTGGAAACCCAGGCGATCTTTTTTCCGTCGGGCGACCAGCGCGGCTCCAGATTGACTGCGCCTCCACCCGTCAGCTGCACCGATTTCCCCGATGCCAGGTCCAGCAGCCACAACTCCATCGCGTCTTTCTGGTATGACACGTAAACAATACTTTTCCCGTCCGGCGACCAATCAGGCTGGTAATCGTAGCCGGGGCCGTCCGTAAGCTGAACAGCAGTTTCAGAATCCAGTTTCTGTCTCCACAGCGATCCTGCCATCGAGTAGATCAACTCCTTCGAGTCCGGACCCCAGGTCAGGCTGCTGGGGCCGCTGGTCAATTGCGGCAGATAAAGTTCGCGATAGTAGTAAGGATGTGGTTCATCAATCTGGGGGAGCACCGGGCGGCGCTGCGCAAAAGCAGGAAGCGCAAACAGAGCGAACAGCAGGCACATGAATTTCAGGATTCGCGTCAACGCAACCCTCCCGGACGGGATACTACGCTAAAAGTGAAAAAGGCGCAGCCTCGCCGCGCCCCTTTTCCTGAACCCCTGTGTCTGTTCTTTTCCGGAAATGAAAAACTAAAAACTAAAAACTAACAAACTCTGCCTCACGCCATCCCAAGCTTGGCCAACGGCATCTCGCGCAAGCGTTTCCCCGTCGCCGTGAAGATCGCGTTGTACAGTGCTGGCGCAAACGGCGGCAAGCCCGGTTCGCCGATGCCTGCAGGCGGAGCCTCGCTGGCAACGATGTGCACGTTGGTTTCGCGCGGGGCCACGTTCATGCGCGCCATCTGGTAGGTGTCAAAGTTCGATTGGTCGATGACGCCGTTGGTGGCGGTGATTTCACCATAAAAGGCCAGAGTGGTGCCCATGGTCGCCGCGCCTTCAAACTGCTGCCGAATGGTGAGCGGGTTAACGATGGTTCCGGCATCGAGCGCCGAATCCACGCGATGGATTCTGACCTGGCCGTCTTTCACTTCCGCTTGAACCACCGTGGCGACGTACGTCAGGAAACTGCGGTGGACGGCGATTCCCATGCCAAGACCGTTGCCAACTTTCTGCTTGCCCCAGCCCGACTTTTCAGCGGCAAGCTGCACAACGCGGCGAAACCGGGCAACGTCGATCGGATATTGCTCATAGTCGCCGTCGTAGTTGGTGTAATCCTTTGGCAGTTCAGTCTTCGGAACGATGCGATCCGGGCCGAGCAGCGCCAGGATGTACTCCACCTGGTCTTTGCCGGCGGCATTTGCCAGTTCGCCGACAAAGGAGTGAATTCCGAAGGCGTGATAGATGTTGGCAACCGAGCGCAACCACCCAATGCGGGTGTGCGCTGGCGCGGGGCCATTTTCCGCTCGATGATTTGCCAGTGCGAATGGCACGTCGCTGAAGCCCAGGCCGATTTCTCCGGCGTCGGCATACTCCGTGGCTTCAAACGTTGAAGCAATCGGCGGAAATACGCTGCGCTGCAGCCATGCTGTCGGTTTTCCGTCGGCGCCGAGCGTGGCCTTGAAATACATCGCCGCCACGGAGTGAAACGAATCGAACTTGATGTCGTCTTCCCGGCTCCAGACCACCTTAATCGGCTTCCCGGTCTTTTTCGAAAGCACCGCGGCTTCGACAATGAAATCCGGGAAAGATTTACGGCCAAACCCGCCGCCGAGCAGCGTTACATTCACCGTGACGTCTTCCTTCTTGATCCCGACCGCTGCGGCGATTGCATCCTGCGCGCCCTGCGGATTTTGCGTCGGCGCCCATGCCTCCACTTTTCCATCCTTGAAAACGGCCAATGCCGCCGGCGGCTCCATCGAAGCGTGGGCAAGCATCGGCGCGTAATACTGCGCTTCAATAACCTTGCCGCCCTTCTTGAATTCGGCGTCAACGTTCCCGTTCTCCCGGACTACCTTGCCCGGCTTCTGGGAGGTTGCTTCCAACTCCTTGCGGAAAGCACCGGAATTCCACGCGCTGTGGTCGCTTTTGCTCCATTCGACCTTGAGTTTTTTCTTGGCCTGAAATGCCGCCCAGGTGTTGTCCGCAATTACCGCAACTCCGCCAAGCGCCTGGTAGGCAACCGGTGGTTTGAAGGTGTCAATCGTCGCGGTCTGCTTCACGCCCGCGACTTTCAATGCGGCGGAGTCGTCCACACTCTTCACGGAACTTCCGTACACGGGGGGATGCATCACCGATGCGTAAAGCATCCCGTCCATGCGGGTATCCTGCCCGTACATGGCTTGGCCGGAGCACATGTGCCTCAGGTCGTAAGCCTGCCTCGGCTTCCCGATGTAGCGCCAATCGCTCCGGGCCTTCAGTTGTAATTCCTCTTTCTTTGGAACCGGCAACTTTGCCGCCGCGGACGCCAATTCGCCGTAACTGAGCTTTTTCCCGGTCGCTTTGTGCACCACCATGCCGGGTTCCGTGGTGCATTCTTTTTCCGGGACGCCCCACTTCTGCGCCGCCGCGCGCACCAGCATCAAGCGGCCGGTCGCGCCGGATTCGCGCAGCGTGTCGAAGAAACTTCGCACCGAGTGAGAGCCGTCGGTGTCCTGGTCGCCGTATTTCGCGTCGCCGCCGCCCTGCACTACCTTCACGTGGTTCCAGTCGGCGTCGAGTTCATCGGCGACGATCATCGGCAAGCCAGTGCGGTCGCCGCTGCCCATTTCGGCGCGGTGCGCAACAATGTAAACCGTGCCGTCGGTCGCGATGGCCAGATACACGTTTGGCTGGAGCGCAGCCGCTGCCATCGAATCCGCGGCAGACGGTTCTGCGCCGGCCAGCAGGCTCCCCGGCAAATAGCGCGCGCTCAGTACGAACGCACCCGCGCCGGCAATCCCTTTCAAAAAACCGCGACGGCTGACATTTTCTATTTGGATCATGTTCTCACCTGGCTCTTGCGCCGACGAAAATCGCTCAAAATCCGTCTACATCCGTTCTCTATCCTACCTGCATTCCGTTGGCGCGCAAGTCTGGATGATTCCTTCTGCACGTCGCGCCTGAATACGCAAATGCATTGCCCTGTCCGCTCGGCGCTGGCATACTCGTCTCCCGCAGCACGGAGAACAATCGACGATGAAGCGCGAATATCACCGCTGGCATTCCCCACGGCTGGGAATCGAACTGGGCGTTGTGGTCTACGGCCACTGGGGGCCGCCCCTGATGGGATTTCCCACCAGTGCGGGCGACGAGTGGGAGCTGGAAGGACAGAGCATGGTGGGTGCGCTCGCGGAATTTATTGACGCCGGGCGGATCAAGTTTTACACCGTGAATTCTATCAATGGTCTCAGCTTCTACAACAAAGGCGCGCATCCGTTTCACCGGAGCTACGTCCAGTCCGTTTTCGATTCCTATCTGCGCGAAGAAGTCGTTCCATTCATCTGGGACAACTGCCAGTCGCAAGTGGCGATCGCCACGATGGGGTCCTCGTTCGGGGCGTATCACGCGGCCAATGCACTGTTCAAGCACCCGGACGTGTTCAAACGCTGCTTCGCCATGTCGGGCGTCTACGACCTGCGGAATTTCATGGACGGGATGTACGACGATAATTTTTACTTCAACAATCCTGTGGATTATCTCGCAAACCTCTCCGACCCCTGGCACTACGAACAACTCGCGTCCTGCGATATTCACCTGATCACCGGCACAGGACAGTGGGAGCACAGCGGCCCGACGTATCGCCTCTCCGAAGT
>DASSGJ010000079.1:0-6320 GCA_035693545.1 Candidatus Acidiferrum sp. | reverse complement strand
AAGATCGCAAACTGCTCCTGTATATGGCCCAGAAAATGGCCAATCGGTAGCCGTTAAGCGATCCTCCCGGCCACGCCTGCGTGGATACAACCTCAACTGCAAAGAGCCGCTCCGCTCTGGCCCCCGAGCGGCTTTTTCATTTCGCCGCTACTCTTCTCTGCGAACTCTGTGCTCTTCCTCTGTGTTCTCTGTGTTAAACCCTTTTTTTCTTTGTTTATTTAAAGCAAATAGTTAATTACTGCTCCTCCTCACTCCCACTCAATCGTGCTCGGCGGCTTGCTGCTCACGTCATACACCACCCGCGTCACGCCCTTCACCTCATTCACAATCCGCGTGGACATGCGCTCCAGCACTTCCCCCGGCAATCGCACCCAGTCCGCCGTCATCGCATCGTCCGACTGCACCACCCGCACCGCCACCGTCAATCCATACGTTCTACCATCCCCCATCACGCCCACGCTGCGCACCGGCAGCAGCACCGCAAACGCCTGCCAAACCTTCTCGTACAATCCCGCCCGCCGGATCTCCTCCACCACAATCGCGTCCGCGTCCCGCAGCGTCTCCAGATCAGGCTTCGTAATCGCGCCCAGCAGACGTACCGCCAGCCCCGGCCCCGGAAACGGATGCTTCACCAGAATCTCTTCCGGCAATCCTAAGTCTTTTCCAATCCGTCGCACTTCATCCTTGAACAGATCCCGCAGCGGCTCCACCAGCGCGAACGGCAGATTCTCCGGCAGCCCACCCACGTTGTGGTGCGACTTGATCGTCGCCGAGGGCCCCTTCACCGATACCGACTCGATCACGTCGGGATATAGCGTCCCCTGCACCAGGAACTTGATATCCCCTGCCGCGCTCTTCTGCAGCTTCTCCGACTCTGCCGCGAAAACAGCGATGAACTCCCTCCCAATGATCTTGCGTTTCTGCTCCGGGTCGCTCACACCCTCCAGCTTCGCCAGAAAATGCTCCGAAGCGTCCACGCCAATCACCCGCAGCCCCAGCCGCTCGCGGTACATCTCCAGCGTGTGCTCAAATTCATTCTTCCGCAGCAACCCCGTGTTCACGAAAATATTCGTCAACCGCTCGCCCATCGCGCGATGCACCAGCACCGCCGCCACCGTCGAATCCACCCCGCCGCTCAACCCGCAAATCGCGTGGTGCGTTCCCACTTTCTCGCGGATCGCCTCCACCGTCTCTTCGATGAACGCCTTCCCGCTCCACTTCGGCTCCGCCTTGCACACCCGGAAGAGAAAATTCCGCAAAATTTCCGTCCCGCGATCCGTGTGATTCACTTCCGGATGAAACTGCACCGCGTACATCTTCCTCTTATGATCTTCCGCCGACGCAATCGCATTCGCCGTCTTACCCGTCAGATGAAATCCCGGCGGCAATTCCAAAACGTTGTCCCCGTGGCTCGCCCAGATCTTCAGCTTGTCAGGCAGCCCGCCCAGAATGTGGCTCTCGGCTTTTTCCAGGTTAAAATGCGCCGGCCCGTATTCCCGCCGTTCCACCGGCTCCACTTTCCCGCCCAGATTCTTCGCCATCCACTGCATTCCGTAACAAATCCCCAGCACAGGAATCCCCTGCCCCAGCACCGCCGGATCGCACACCGGCGCATCCTTGTCGTACACCGAACTAGGGCCCCCCGACAAAATAATCCCCGCTGGCTCCAGCTTCCGAATCTCCTCGAGCGAACTCTTGCACGGCAAAACCGAGGAAAACACTTGCTGCTCGCGCACCCGCCGCGCAATCAGCTGCGTATACTGCCCGCCAAAATCCAGCACCACAATCCCGCCCCGTTCCGTCTTCAGTATCGCCTTCGCCTCGCTCTGCGCCATCTTCGCCGTTCCTTCCATCAGCTCACCTCACCTCTCCGCCGATTTTAGTCCGAAAACACGTAGGGGCACGATAAATCGTGCCCCTCTTGGGTTTCTCTTCTCCCGCTCCGCTCTTCTCCGATTCCGTCATCCCGACCGGAGTGGCCGGCTTTTTCTTCCGCGCCGTTCTTTGGCGCGCCGGCCACGGAGCGGAGGGACCGTGGCAACCAGCAAAACCCTTCATAACTCGATGGAATCAACTCCTGACCCTTCCTCTTCACCCCACCACAACATTCAACATCTTATCCGCCACAAAAATCACCTTCCGCACCGTTTTCCCATTCAAATGCCCCGCCACACCCGCATCCGCCGCCGCCAATTTCATCACCTCATCCTGCGAAGCCCCAGCCGCCACTTTCACTCTTCCTCTCACCTTCCCATTCACCTGCACCGGGATCTCGACCTCGTCCTCTCTGGCCAATTCCGTATTAATCGCAGGCCATCCCACCGTCCACAAACCATCCGTGTGCCCCAACATCTCCCACAACTCTTCCGCCAGGTGCGGCGTCATCGGCGCCAGCATCAACGTCACCAGCTCCAGCACTTCCTTCTGCACCGCCGGCCGCACTCCCTCATCCAGCGGCTCCGCCGCATAAATCGCATTCACCAATTCCATAATCTGCGCAATCGCCGAATTAAAATGCCAACGCCCCTCAAAATCCTGCGTCACCCGCTGCAAACTCTGATGCGCCTTCCGCAGCAACTCTCTTTCCTTTTCCGTGGGTACGGTGGGTGCCCCAGGTGCCGCTTTTGCACCTGGGTCTTGGGTTGTTCTTCTCTGTGAACTCTGTGGCTCCTCTGTGCCCTCTGTGGTAAAGCCTTTCTCTTTTCTTACTTCCCCCGCATGCTTATCGACTAGGCGGAACACTCTATTCAAAAACCTCCAAGCCCCATCAATCGATTCCTCACTCCACTCCAGATCCTTCTCCGGCGGCGCCGCAAACAATGTATAAATCCGCCCCGTATCCGCCCCATACTTCTCCGCCATCTCTTCCGCGCCCACCACGTTCCCGCGCGACTTCGACATCGCCACTCCGCCCTTTTGCACCATTCCCTGCGTAAACAGCCGCGCAATCGGCTCGTCGTGCTTCACCAATCCCAAATCCCGCATCACCTTGCACCAGAACCGCGAATACAGCAGGTGCAGAATCGCGTGCGTGATCCCGCCAATGTACTGGTCAATCGGAAACCAGTAAGCCGCTTTCGCCGGATCAAACGGCGCCTTGTCATTCTGCGGGTCGCAGTACCGGTAGAAATACCACGACGAATCCACAAACGTATCCATCGTGTCCGACTCCCGCCGCGCCGCTCCGCCGCACTTCGGGCACTTCACATTCACGAACTCCGGATCGGTCGCCAGCGGCGATTCCCCCTCGCCCGTCAACTTCGGATTCGCCGGCAGCAGCACGGGCAAATCTTTGTCCGGCACCGGCACCATGCCGTCCTTCTCGCAATAAATCACCGGAATCGGCGTGCCCCAATACCTCTGCCGCGAAATCCCCCAATCCCTAAGCCGGAAAATCGTCTCCTTCCTACCAAACCCCTTGGCCTCCGCATCCGAAGCCATCCGCTCAATCGCCTCTTCCGACTTCAGCCCCGAATACTTCCCCGAATTCACACTGTATCCGTAATCCGTAAGCGGTTGCGCAGGCTTGCCGTCTCCGTGATCTCTGTGCTCTTTCTCTGTGTTCTCTGTGTTAAATCTTTTCTCTTCTCTTTGAACAACCACCGGAATCGCCAACCCAAACTTACTCGCAAACTCAAAGTCCCTCTCATCATGCGCCGGCACCGCCATGATCGCCCCGGTCCCATACTCCAGCAGCACAAAATTCCCCACCCAGATGGGCACCTTCTCCCCATTAAACGGATTCACCGCATATCTTCCCGTAAAAAACCCGTCCTTCTCCGCGGTAGCAATATCCTCCGTCTTCACGGACGAAGTCTTCAACTCCGCCAACTTCTTCTCCGCCGCAGCCTGTCCCGCCGTCCCCGCAATCAATCTCGCCACCAACGGATGCGTAGGCGCCAGCACAATCGCGCTAGCCCCGTAAATCGTGTCAATCCGCGTAGTGAATATCTCTATCTTTCCCGCGCCGGCAACATCGGCAACCTCAAACAAAACTTTCGCGCCGGTACTCTTCCCAATCCAGTTCCTCTGCATCGCAACCACGCGATCCGGCCAACTGCCCTCCAACTGCTTCAAGTCCTCCAGCAACTGCTCCGAATACGCCGTCGTCTTCAAAAACCACTGCTCGATCTCCCGCGCTTCCACGCGCGTATCTTCATGCCGCCAGCAGAACCCGCCGTTTATCACCTGCTCGTTCGCCAGCACCGTGCAGCACTTCGGGCACCAGTTCACCCGGCTCTTTTTCTTGTACGCAATCCCGCGCTCCAGCATCCGCAGGAAAAACCACTGGTTCCACCGGTAATACTCCGGCTCGCAGGTCGAAATTTCCCGTCGCCAGTCATAGGAAAACCCAAAACGCCGCAACGTTCTCTGAAATTCCCCAATATTTTTGTTGGTCCACACACGCGGATGCGTGTGGTTCTTGATCGCCGCGTTTTCTGCCGGCAGGCCAAACGCGTCCCACCCCATCGGGTGCAGCACGTTGAACCCGCGCATTCTTTTTACTCGAGCAACCACATCCCCAATCGTGTAGTTGCGCATGTGTCCCATGTGCATCGTCCCCGAAGGGTACGGCAGCATTTCCAGCACATAATATTTGGGTTTCTTCGGGTCCGCTTCCGTCTCAAACACGCGGTGTTCGGCCCACCGCTTCTGCCACTTCGCCTCAATCTCCTGCGGCTTGTAGTCCCCCACGCCCTGTCTGCCTCCGCCTGTTGTCATCCCGAACCCGCGCCGTCTGCGGGTGAGGGATCTGCTTTTTCTTCTCTGCGTACCTCAGCGTACTCTGCGCCTCTGCGTTATCTTTTCTTCTTATCCTTCACCGCCGGCAAATGCCGCGAACTCGCAAACTTCTTCCCCTTCTTCTCCAACTCCTTCTTCTGCTTCTTCATCGCCGGTGTCATCATCGAAAAGCCCTTCTCCGCTCCCGGCCCTTCAACGCCTGCCAATTCCCACAGTTTCGCCACATTCTTCCGGTCATCCCCGGGATCATCAATCGGCGTCTCCAGCAAAAACGCCCGCCCCGCCAATCCCACCGGCGGCAAACTTCCCAGCCGAGGCTGCCGCAGAATCCGCTCAAACGCAGCCGCCCCAATCTTTCCGTCACCAATATGCTCGTGCCGGTCCACGCGTCCGCCCAGCGCAATCTTCGAATCGTTCACATGAAACACCGGCACATTTTCCAGGCCAAGAATCCGGTCAATCGTCTCAATCGTCTGCTCCAGCCCGGCTTCACTCTTGATGTCGTAACCCGCCGCAAACAGATGCGCCGTATCCAGACACGCCGCCGCTTTGATCTCGCGCAACCCGCGCAAAATCGCCGCCACTTCTTCCAGCCGCGACCCCACCGCCGCGCCCATTCCCGCGGTGTTCTCAATCAAAATCCGCATCTTGCCCAAGGGCACGCGCCGCGCCGCCTGCTTCACGCTTTCGATAATCGTCGCAATCGCTTGCTCCACCGACGATTCCCCGCGCGACCCCGGATGCACCACCACAAAGTCCGCGCCCAGTTCCCGCCCGCGCACCAGCTCCTCATGAAATGCCTGTATCGACCGAGTCCGAAGCATCGGCTGCGAAGCCGCCAGATTGATCAGGTAATTCGCGTGAACCACCAGCGGCCCCAGCCCCAGCTCTTCCCGCCGCGCGCGAAACGCCGCCACATCCGAAGCCGGTATCCGCACATTCGCCGTCTGCCACATCCGCGGGCTGGCCGAAAAAATCTGCAGCGCGTTAGCCCCCAGTTTTTTCGCAGATTCCAGCGCGTTCACGTAGCTTCCCGAAATCGAGGTGTGAATCCCGACCCGCAGGCTCCCATCCATCCACGCAGGCGGCCCCGGCTCCGGTTCCGGTACCGGGATATACTCGTCGTCCTCTTCAAACTTCGTATTCTCAATTAGTGGAAATTCCGCCATCCCAGCCACAACTTTCTCCCTAGGGCGGCTTTTTACCCTGAGCGCTGCTTGTGAAGGGTACGCCGCCTTCTTGCATGTATGTTTAAACCTCCATTCTACCACACCGCTCCAGTTCGCTCCTCCGCCGTGCCTCGGTGCCTTTGTAGCGGCCGCCGCTTGCCCCGAGCGCAGCCGAAGGGTCCGCGGCGGGCGCCCCAGTTTTGAGTGCGGAAGCATAGCTTCCGCTTTTGAGTCGTTTGCCCCACGTCCCGTCACTTTTCGGCTACCCGCCCTGCGCCAATTGACACCGTTCCCCGGCCCGCCGAGAATAAATTCCATACGTAGCCGCAACTGAGGTCTCCATGCGCCTCCGCCCCATTCTTCTTCTCGCCTCTCTTTCGCTGCTTCCCTCTTTCAGCAACGCGCAAC
>DASSGJ010000078.1:0-32986 GCA_035693545.1 Candidatus Acidiferrum sp. | reverse complement strand
CCGCTCAACGTAGGGCAGGAGTACAAGCCTTGATTGGAGCTGTCGCAACTTGTCGGCCGTGCGGGCTGGCCGTAGACCGGGAAATCGTTGAAGAAGAGATTTTGCGAGACATTGTTGATGGGAATGTCGAAGCTAGTAGTGTTTGTGAGGTTGAAGACCTCGAAGCTAAACTTAGCCATCACTCGCTCCGTAATCTGCGTGGATTTCACCAGGGAGACGTCGGCGCGCTTCTGCCAGGTTTGCCGGAAGATATTGCGCTGGCCGGTGGTGAAGTTGGTCTCGTACATGTCGCCCGCGGGAATCGCACCATTGAGATCGCCCTGGTTCAGGAGCGGTATGGTGAAGCAGTCCGGTCTCAGAGCGCCGAGTCCGGGAGTAGCGCCGCTGTGCCCGGTGAGCGCCTGCGATGGTGAGCAATCGCTTGCCAGAGGGACGATCGGATTGGTGATGCCGTCAGAAGTTCCATAAAAAATGCTGCCTACCGCGCCGGAGAAATCGATGACGCTGTAGGGTTGGCCGCTCTGGATGACCGCTAGTCCCTGAATGGCCCAGCCGTCTGCCAATTTACCCCGCCAGGTGGAAGCTTCGTAGAACTTCGGGATCTCGTAGAGATAAGTGAAATTGATGACGTGCTTGCGGTCAAAGTCAGAGAGGCCATAGCCGCTGCGGAGATTCAACGGATTATTGCCGTTATAGAAAAGACCAAGCGCGCTCTGTTCGTCGGTGGCATGCGAGAAGGTGTAGGAAAAGCCGACCTGCAGGCCGTGGCTCAGGCGCTTTTCCACGTGAGTTTGCAGCCCGTGGTAGGCAGAGATACCCGCCGCGGTGTACGACTCCGCCTGCGAGGACAGGCCGACGAAAGGAACGCGGAGGTCCACGTTGCCGTTTTCGTAGGTCGCAATCTCAGTAGTCCGATCGGGAAGGCCAAGGAACCCACAGGTAACAAATGGAACGCACGACTGGGAGCATGGGCCAGAATTCAAAGTTGGGTTGCAACCGACGGGTGCTTGAACTGTATAGCCGTAGGTGTAGTTCTGGCCGTGAATGGGATGCGTAGGGGTGGCGATGCCCGCCTGGTTGAAGGGAATCGGGATCACCTCGTGGCGCCCCAGGTTTCCTACGTAGCCCACCTCGATCATCAAATCACTGCGCGGCTGCCACTGGATGTCCAGGATCTGATTCATGGTGTAAGGAAGCTTGTTCCCGCGGTTGTAATTGGCAAAGACGAAAGGCGGCGCACCGCCAATGATTGCGTCGCGGTTGGGGACGTGGATCGAGGCTGGATTGCCGCTCGGCGCAGGACCCAGAGTGGCGCCCCAAGGATTGTTGAAGGATCCTCCCTGTGTGCTTGTGGGATCACACGTTGGAATAAAACCCTGATAAAAGGTCCCAATCGCGGAACAAACCTGGTTGGCCACAAAAGGCTGTGTTTGGTTGACGCCAAACGGCCCCCCGGGAATGACGCCGGAGGCAAAACCGGGCGACAGGTAGGTGAACAACTCGCCGCGGTCGTAATACATGCCCCAGCCCGCGCGGACCACCACTTTACTGTTGAAACGCGCCGGGCTCCAGGCAAGGCCGATGCGGGGCCCGAGACCCCACTGCCTGCCCGTTAGCGTGGAATCACTGACGCCTTTCGTGGGGAAGAGCTTATTGTTGGCGGCGATGATAATGCCGTTATTCCCGACGACTCCGGAGGTCTCGTCATAGCTGTAGAGGGCGGGGTCGAAGTTGAACAGCCGTCCATATTTTTCAGTCAAGCCGCCGTGATCGTCAAAGCGCAGTCCGACGGTGATGCTCAAATTCGAACGCATCTGGAATTTGTCCTGCAAATACAATCCGGTTTCCCTGGAACGGTAGTAGCGGTTGGCGTCACCCTGGAGAAACGAACTGGTGATGAAACCGTCGGGCGTGTAGGAAGTGTTCAGCCCTTGCAAAAACTGGGAGAAGTCTGCAAAGCCGATGATGCCTTTGTTCGTTCTCTGGTCGGCAGCGTGGAGTTGGGTGTAGGAAAAGCTTCCTCCGAACGTGAAGGTGTGCCTGCCGCGATTCCAACTGACGTTGGCCGAGGGCATGAAGCGGTTCTGAAAAACGCCCGTAAATGCTCCCTGGCTCTGCGAAGAACCAATTCCACCGAGGAAGGCCCCATTGGTCACCGGGCCAACGGTGGGACACGTCGTGCCGCTGTTGGGGCAGCCGGTATTGTACAGGGCCGAATTGCCAAAGTCGTCGAGAATGGTGAAGCCGGGAAAATAGTTGGAGCCGAAGGTGTTCAACGACGTCTGGGCCGTTGTAAGACCCGCCGCCTGGACTGCCGGAAGGCTCTGCACATAGGCGCTAAATTGCTCGGGCGTGAAGGGCTGCTGAATGGTGCTGAAAATCTTTTCCCGGATGAAGCCGAAAACTTCGACGACGCTGAGTTTCGGACTTATGGTCTGGGTGTTGGTGATGGACGCCACCTGGCTGCCGGCATCGAGATGCTGCGTGAAGCCGGGGGCTGAAGAATACGCATACGGGGCGATCGTGGGATCGTGCTGGTAATAGTATTTGAGCGCGACAATGTCCTTGGGGCTGGCATTCCAGTCGAGATTGGCGACGGATTGATTAGCGAGGAAATAGGCCGTCCCGGGCGTGTAGGTGTTTTCAGGGAAAGTGATGGTCGGCGTATAGCTCCCTGTGGAGGGAATCAGAAACTGTCCATTGGGCAACTTGTAGTTGAGCAGGCCGTAGGCGAGAGGATTAATCTCCCCCGAACCAGTGCCCAGAACGGCTTGCGTGGGAGTGGCCAGGGAAAATCCATTGTTGGCAATTGCCGCCAGCGCATTCAAGTCGGTGCGGTTGGTGTCAGTGAGACCCGGGGGGACGACGGCGCGCGAACTGCCGGTTTCCTGGTCCGCGTTATGGATGTGTTGAAAGGCAATGTACGCGAAGAGTTTGTCCTTGAGGACCGGCCCACCCAAAGTGCCGCCGGCCGTGTAACGGTGGAGCGAAGGCACTTTATCACTGGCGGGGATGTTGCCGTCCGCCTTGAAGAAATACGGAGCGGCATTGAGCGCATCGGTGCCGCGATGAATGTAGGCGCTGCCGTGATACGCGATGGTACCGGAGGCGGTGCTCATGTCAATGTGCGCGCCGCTGGTGGAGCCTTGCTGGGCGTCGTACATCGAGGTGTTCACGCGAAACTCTTGCAGAGTTTCCGGGGCAGGTGTCGGCAGCGCCTGGCCGATGGCCAGATAGGGCGCCGAGGAACTCTGGATGGGCGCGGCGCTGGTGCTCGATACGCCCGCGGCCCCGCCGAGCCCCGTGGCGTTAACCACGCGCCCCGAAGACACGGAACTGGTGCTCTTACCATTGAAGAGGTTGCTGGCATCCACGCCATTCAGGAGAAAAGTGTTGCTGGTATCGCGCTGGCCGTTGGTCCAAATGGGTTGGTTGCCCAAGCCGTTGTTGACGCCAGTGCCGCTGGAAAGTTCCGCGTTGACGCCGGGCGAGAGAATGGCAAGGCCCGTGAAGCTGCCGGTGGGCAGGGGCACGGCCTCGATCTGGTCTTTTTCAAGGATGTAGCCGTTGGTGGTGTCGACGGAGTTCATGAGCGGGGAGGCTTCGACGGTGACGGTGGTGCCGACCTGGCCGACCTTGAGCGTGGCGTTGACGGTTGCGGTGCGGTCGGCTTGCACGGTGATGGAGGGAATTTTCTGCGTTTCGAAGCCGTCATGGGAGATGGTGAGCGTGTAGGAACCGATGGGAAGATTGACGAACTCGTAGAGTCCCACGCTGTTGGTTTTCTGGGTGCGCGTGAACTTGGTGGCGTCCGCAACCAGGGTGACCTGCGAGCCGATGAGCGCGCCACCGGAGGTGTCTGTGACCGTGCCGGTGATGCCGCCCAAGGTTTGCGGGTGAACCTGCGGCGCCAGCAGCAAAAGACCACAAGCCAAGCCGGCAATAAATGGAATGACAATTTTGAGGGAAGTCTTACGCATTAGCCGATGCCTCCACCCATGCTCAAGTCGAACGCCAACGAAGCGTCATCCCGAGGTGAACAAGCACCGTTTGAAGAATGAAATTCCCCCTAAAACCCCGGATGTTCGACGAATGGTGGAAGCAAGCTATTCCAATTGGTGGGGTAATCGCAACGCAATATTTCGTTTTCCACAATTTGTTTTTTGGTTCTGTTGAAAACTCTGGACGGGAGGCCGCCGGGGGGCGATCTAGTGTTCTGCCAAGGAAGGGTTGCGTCTGCCAACGCGGAAGAAAAACCACAGCATGCCCGCGGAAAGGTACGCGAGGAAGATGTAGGGGAGCTTGCCGTAGGGACCTTCCGGGACAGGGTATAGGTTGCCGGCGAGGGCGAGAAGCATGGCAGCGCAGGCCAGCCAGGGAATAACTTGCGAGCCGGGGCGGTAGGCATTGTGTTGGCGGAGATAGCGCGGCAGAGCGACACTGACGAGAGCGTAGGCGACGATGAAACCGTAGGTGGCGAGGGAGCCCATCCAGCCGTAGACGTCGAGGCCGCTGGCGCCGCGGGCAGCGAGGATCGCTACGGGAAGGACGGCGGCGGTTCCAGTGACCAGAATCGCAAGGCCGGGGGTTGCGTTTCGAGCATGGGTGTTGCGAAGAGAACCGTGCGCGAGACCGTTGTGGGACATGAGGAGGAGAACGCGGGCGGCGGCGGTGATGCAGGCGAGCGTGCCGGCAAACATGCTGACAAGAACGCCAAAATCAATGAGCAGGCCAAAGATCGGGAGCCCGCCGACTTGGGCGAGAACGCGCATGGGGGCCTGGCTGGCGCCAAGATCCTGGCCGACCCGACGGAGGCCGAGCACTTCGGCATAGGCACAGGCAGTGAAAATAGCGCCGGCGAGCAGGGCGCTTTGAATGACCGCGCGGGGAATTGTTTTCAGGGGATCGCGCGCTTCGGAGCCGAGCGTGGTGGCGCTTTCGAACCCGACAAAACTGAAGAGTGCGAGGACCAGGCCGAGGCGAAGGCCGCTGCCGGTCATGCCACGCAACTGGAGTTGAGCCCAGTCCAAATGCAAACCGTTTCGAAAAAGGACGAGCACGACTACGATGAGGATGAAGGAGACAGATACGGCCTCGATCCAGAGCATGAGGCGGGCGGAGATTTTGACGTCGCGCCAGGCGATGCCGATGGAGATGGCGGTGACGAGGAGGGCGAGAAAAGCGGCTGAGAAGCCGTGGCCGGTGGCGTCGCGCAATAAAAGGTTGGCGTAATGATAGAAGCCGCCGATTACGCTGGCGCCGGTGGCGATGTAGGCAAGGAGCAGGCTCCAGGCAGCGGTGGCGCCGAGCGGGGGCGGAAGAATCATGGAGGCGTAGGTGTAGAGCGATCCAGGCGATGCGGAGTAGCGCGCGAATTTGCCGACGCAAAGGGCGACCAAGAGAATGGCGATGGTCGCAAGAACATAGGCAAGCCAGGTGCCGTTGCCGGCCAGGGCGCAGACCAGGGGAATTGTGGCGGCGGGAGTGGTGGTCGGCGCAATGGTGGAGACGGACTGCGCAAGAGTTTCCATCGGAGAGAGCACTTCGCGCCGTAAACCGTAGCCGCCTGCTTCGGGATGCGCTTGTGCCATGGGCTGGGTCGGGCTCCGTTCAGTATCAGGGTCGCTGAATTTGAGAATGGTGCGGTTACGATATAGGCTCTGGGGAACCGGCACAAGAGCGTTTTCGAAGAAAGAATGGCGGCCATAAATTTGAATCGATCGATGCGGAAGAGCACGGACAGGGCGACGCTGAGAAATTAGTTTAGCGGCGTGCGAGGAGAAGCGATGAGTGCTGAACTGGACTACCACTCAATGCTCGCGGTTGCGCTGGCAGAGGCGCGGCTGGGATTGAAAGAAGGCGGGATTCCGATCGGCGCGGCAATTTTTGATGAGACGGGGCAGTTGATTGGCGCGGGGCATAACCGGCGGGTGCAACAGGGGGACCCGTCGGTGCATGGGGAGACGGATGCATTTCGAAAAGCGGGGCGGCAGAAGAGCTACCGGAAACTGATCATGGTGACGACATTGGCGCCGTGCTGGTATTGCAGCGGACTGGTGCGGCAGTTTGGATTTGGCACCGTGATTGTGGGAGAAAGCCGGAATTTCCAGGGAGGGATCGGATGGTTGCGCTCGCTGGGAGTGAAGGTGATTGATCTGGATTCGCCGGTTTGCGTTTCACTGCTGGCGGAATATATCCGGGCAAACCCCGCGGTGTGGAACGAGGATATCGGGGAAGAATAAGTAGGGATTAGTTTGGCGTTGTGGAAGACGCAGCGGCTTGAGGATTCGGCTTCGCGGCTTGGTCGCGAATGAGCAAGGGGAAGCGCGGGAAGGAAAAACTGCCGGCGACGTCGTCGATCACATTTACCTGACAGAGATAAAGGCCGGGCTTCAAGGGTTGCAAGGGAACGTCAATCTGGAAAACGACAGCCCTGCGATCGGGGGCGGTGACTTCGTTGGCGACGACGGGCTTGGATTCATAGGCCTTCGTTGCGCCCTGGAGAAATTCAATGCTGGTGAGGACGCGGACAGAATCGCGCGCGGGCTTTGCGGGCTCCGGAGATTTTGCGGCTTCCACCTGAGTAGCGCCGGGATTCGCGGCCGCCTGTACCAGGCTCTTCCCTTTCGCCGCGTCGTAAACTTCGAACTGCAAGTAGAGATGCTGGTCCGAGGTAAATACGTGAGTGATGTTGGGAACGAGTTCCATTTGATCGCGGACCAGCGGATTGCCGGCGGATTTTTTCCCGTTTGAAGGTACGCGAAGGCTGCTGAGGACCACGGAGCTCATCTTCAGCGGAGACTTGCGCAGATCGGGGATGTGAACGTCGGTTTCGAATGAGCCCATGCGGCCAGTCTGATTTTCCCGAACCACAAACTTGAGATGGTAGTTGCCGGGGGCAAGGATAAATCCGGTGTTGTACTGGACGTTTTTGCGGCGAACTTCGCGCGAGCTTTCAACGGCGAGCTTCACGGTGTCGCGCAAGTGCCCCACAGGAAATTTTCCGCCCTCCAGGGCCTCGCCGATGATGTCGATGGTGGCGTTGTCTTTGTCCTTTTCGGTGACGAACGGAATCTGCGAGCCGGGGATGACAAGAGAGACGGCGAGATAGTAGTGGGAATCGTCTTTTCGGAAATAGGATTCGCCGGCGTAGACAGGTACATCCACACGCGGCAATTGGGCGGCGAGTTCGTCCTCAAGTTGCTGCTCGCGGTTGGCGCGATCGAGGTGGACGAAATCGCGGCCAGCATAGTAGCCGGAGCGGAAATCGAGTTTCAGGCCGGGCCGGTTGATGGTGACTTTCAGATGGCGGAAACGCCCATCCTTGGCGGGATTGCTGCTGGTGAAGCCGAGAACGTAGTAGACGGAGCTGTCCTTCTGCACCTGCGAGAAAATGCCGCTGAAATCGTTGGAATCGAAGAAGGCTTTTCCGCCCGTGTCGGAAGAGAGAGTGGCAAGCGTATCCTGTGACGCGGCGTTGCCATTGAGATCGTTAAGGATGGACGCGCCGGAGTAGGCGGATTGCCCATGGAGGCTGGCGTTTTGCGCTTCACCACCCGGGGGAAAGGCCTGGAGGCCGCGCACGTCGAGGGAGTAGATGGAGGCGTTGGCCTTGACCGCGGCGGCGGTGGCGGCGCGCAATGCCGATTGATTGTCCACACCGGTTTGCGTGATGCCATTGCTGAAATAGATGATGCTTTTCTTCTGGGGGAGTTTGTTGAGGGCCTGCATCAGGGATTGCAGTGCGAGGAGCTTGCGATCGGCTGTGAAGGTGTTGAGGTCAGTGTCGTCTTCGGTGAAGGAGCCGCTGGTTTCAGCGGTGCCTTCGGCGCTGCCAGTGGCACCATTATCGAAACCCTGGCCCTGGCCGGAATTATAGGCGGCGAGCAGAGCCAGCAATCTTTCCTTGTCGCCGGTGAAATCGCAATCAACGTGCATGTTGGTGGCGAGAGAGACCAGAGCGAGCAGGTCGGCGGGCTGCATTTTTGCGCTGACAAATTTTTTGGCGGCGTCCACGGAGCGATCGATCTGTTCGGGCTCCATGGCGGAGAAATCGAAGAAGAGGACGATCAGGCGGCGGTCGCGGGCGTCGAGGGTCGGCGGAGCCTTTTTCGTGGAATGGAGAAGAGTGCCGGGAGCGGCGCCTGTGACGGTCGCGGCGGCGGTCATCGGCAACTGGTCTACATCCTCGAAATCAAAGGTGGAGATCTGCTGTTTTTTGCCGTCTTCGTAAAGAGTGAAGTCTTCCTGCTTCAGGTCGCGGACCGGATTTCCATTTTTGTCGCGGGCGACGACGTTGACCAGGACAAGCTCGGTGGAGACCCGGATCGGGGCCGGGCCGGCGTCGGGCTTCTGTGGTTCCTGGGCCGAGAGAATCCACATTGGCAAGGAGAGAGCCACCGTTGTGAGGGTGGCGACGATTTTGTGAGCTGCTTGCATAATCATCCGCTGTCAAAAACGAAAACGGGCCTGCGCCGTGATGCGGCGCATGTTGCCGAAGGATGTGACTTCGCCGTAGGTCTGCGAATTTACGGCCGTATTGATGGAAGCGAAATTCACGTGGTTGAAAACGTTGTTGGCGGTGAAGCGCAAATCGAGGTTGCGGGATTCCTTGATGGGAATCGAGCGGTTGATGCTCATGTTGAAAATGATGCTGCCGGGACCCTCGATGGTGTTTCGTCCGGCGTCGCCAAAAGTGGAGCCGGTGGGATTCGCGCACGAACTGGGGTCGCAAAACGCGGCGGTGTTGAACCATTCGAGCGCATTTGGATTTCCAAGCGAGATGGACTGCCCGGGAACGACGTTAGCGCGCTGGGACCCGCTGACGCCGCGAGGGATGTCCACCGATCCGCCGAGGATGCTGGGAGTGAAATAGAGGCCGGAGGCGACGGTAAAATCGCCACTCCACTGCCAGTTCGAAAGGATGCGAGCCAAGGCGCCCTTTTGCGCGAAGCGGTGATTTTCGCCGAAGGGAAGATCGTAAATCCAGTTGCCGGTGAACTTGTGGGTCTGATTGAAGCTGGAAAGTCCGCGGTCGGCGGGAAGGTCAAAGGGATTTTGCGCGACGATCACGCCGCCACCGCCGATGGAAGAAGCGTCGTCCAGCGACTTTGAGAAGACATACTGCGCGCCGAAGCCGAGGCCTTTAGCCATGCGGCGGCGTACGCGAACCGACACGGCGTGAAGAATGGAATCGCCCTCGGAAGATTCATAGATAAAGGGATCGCTGCCGGCTGTAAGCAAAGCGCGTTCGGAGTCGAGGCGCGTGCCCTTGGCGCCGTTGTAGCCGACGTTGAGGACAACGTTGCCATGGAATTCATGCTGGATGTCGAGGTTCCAGATCTGTACGTAGCCGAGGGCGTAATCGGGATTGACAGCAAAATTATTTCTGACGGCGGCCCGCGCGGCGGCTGGAAAACCGTTGACAAGAGTGAGGGGCGCCGGGCCTGTGAGTCCGGTGACGGTCGTGGAATTCGTAGCGGTCTCGGCAAAGGGCGGTTGAAACGAAAAATTCTGGATGATCGCGCCGTACTGGGCGAGGTTGTAGTTGATGCCGTAGCCGGCATGGACGACGGTTTTCTGCGCGGGTTTCCAGGCGATGCCGATACGCGGGGCGAAATTGTTGCGGTCGGGATTGACGAGAGAAGGGTTGGAAGAGGTCAGGAAAGCTCCGGAACCCACGGGCAGAACAGCGCCGGTTGGCACGACGGGCGCGGCGGTTGCGAAGCCCGGACCAACTTCCAGATTGGCGATGCGATCCTGCGCTTCGGTGTAGGGGCCGATGTATTCGTAGCGGAGGCCGAGATTGAGCGAAAGGCTCGGAAGGATGCGCCAGTCGTCCTGCGCGAAAAAGTCGAAGGAGTTGGCGCGAAAGTTGTACGCGCTGGCACCGAACTGCAAGGAAGTCTGCTGGGGGAAACCGAGGAGGAAGTCGGCAAAATCGTAGCCGGTGTTGGCGACGGGATTCGTGCCGCCGGCCGGGTATTGAGAAGTGGCAAAGCCGGTGAAGACAAAACTTCCTTCGGCGTTTCTGGCGGACTGGAAGCTTTGAAAAATGCGGCGGTAGTCTCCGCCGATGCGCCAATAATGCTTGCCGCGATTCCAGTTGAGAGTGTCGGAGATGGTGTAGGTCTGATCGAGCTCGCGGCGCGGAACCGGATCGTTGAGGCCCCCGAAGGAAGTGAAGCTGATGCCCGGCAGACCCCAGTCGAAGGGCGCATTGGAGATGCCTGTGATTCCGGCGCCACCGGGGCCGGCCACGTCGTTGAGGTTGGAAAAGAGATTGGTCGTGGAGATGTGATTGTGGTTGTAGTTGAAGCGGAGATTGTTCGTCGCGCGGTTTTTTCCGTAGAGCCAGCCGGCAGTGGCGTTCAGTCCCTGCGTGCTGGTGCCTCCGGCGAGCGACGGAAACGGATTCACGATAGCGGTGGAATTTCGAGACCAGTTGAGGCCGAAGTTTACGTTGTTCTGGCGGCGGCCGCCGCGCCCGCCTCCGCCCGGCCCAAGCACCATCGGACCGGAGCTGGAACCGAAATTGTGCACCAGCCGCAAGATGACGGCGTCGGAGTTGGTGGCGTCGGAAGTAACGAAATGGAAGTTCTGGCCGGTGGAAGTCAGCTGGATATTGGGCAGCGGAATAAATTGAAGAAGCGATTTCGCGGCGGAGCTAAAGAGCGACGGGTCGATGGCATTGAGCACGCCGTTGGACTGGTATTGCTGCCCGTTGGCGGGGTTGAAGAGCTGGACGGGCGCGCCGTTGTGGTAGACAGCGTTGGAGAAATTGCCGTTGCGTTCGTCGAGCGTGGGAACAGTGGAGAAGGCGTCGTAGGGAGTGTCGCCGCGAGAACCGTTCCAACCGGCAAAGAAAAACCACTTGTTGCCGCCGTCAAAGAGTTTGGGAATCTTCAGGGGACCGCCGACGTTTACGGCGAAGCGCGCCTGGTTGTATTGGGATTTGGCGACGGGAGATTCGTTCAGCGAATAAGGGGTTGCGTCGAGAGTAGAAGTGTCGTCGGAAAAATAGAGCACGCCGTGGGGCTGGTTTATGTTGAAACCGCGGCCTCCCATGCGGCCAATCGCGATGGGGCCGCCGCCAAATCCGCCGCCCTGGCCACCACCGCCGGGACCGCCGCCGGGTCCTCCACCGAAACCCTCGCGCTGCATACGTTCGCGAAATTCTTGGATGCGATCCTGGATGTCCTGTTCGCTGCCGCCGCCGAAATCCTGGGTACGGCCCTGCGCGCCGCTGATGCTGATCGATTCCGTGGGGCCTTCGGCGCCGGCGCCGTTCAGCGGCAGCGCAGATAAATCGCCGGAGTTCTGCGAGCCGCCGATCGCGCCATTGCCGCCGAAACCGGTGTTGCCGCCGGAAAGAGACGAAAGGACGTTGTCGAGAGCGAGGCTCTGGAAGCCGCGCCCGGCTGCTACGCCAATGTTGCCGGGGGTGTTCGATTGTTGTTGTTCGCGGGACGCCAAAATCAGCTCGGCATCTATTTTTCCGGTGGGATTTGCCGGATTGAGCACGATTTCCTGGGTGAAGAGAGAAAACCCCATGAACTCGATGCGCAAGACGTAACGGCCTCGCACAATATTTGTGAAGATGAATTTGCCGGCTGCGTCGGTGACGACGGAGTATTTTTTGCCGGTGAGCGTGTTCGAAGCGGTGACCGTGGCGCCGGGCAAGGGAGTTTTCCCGCTGCGGGCCGTGCCGTTGATTTCATAAGAAGGCGGAACAGGAGTTTGCGTTTCGGATTGCTGGGCCGGAGCGAGAGCAGGGCTGGGCGGCGGAGCGGCATCTTGCGCCGGCACGCGCAGAGCAAGGAGCAGCGCGAGCAGGAACCCTGAGTAGACGCCGCGAGACATGGGCTTCAACTAACAATCCCTCCGTGGTCTATTGCGGCGGCGGATTTCCGGCGGGCGCTTTAGCGGGCGCTTCGCCAGCCGGACCGGCGTGACCTTGCGCGAATTGCTGGATGCGCTCCCACTGTTCGGCGGAAAGAAGGATTACCGCTTTGGGGACGAAGGCATTATTCTGCAAACCACCACGGACGACGACGTGATCTCCGGGCTGGATGTCTGCCATGATGATGCTTTCGCGGCCCCGGCGCAGAGAAGTGTCTTCGTTGAGTTCGAGAGTTTGCGTGACGTTGTCGGCACGGAGGACGGTGAGTTTCGGCGCATCCACCGATTTGACCACACCGGCGACGAAGTCCTTGCCCATTTCGCCGAATCCAGCGCCGCCACCCGGGCCTGCACCCATGGCAACACCGCCGTTTGCCGAGCGGCCGCCAAGAAGCTGCGCGTTGACTGTGTGATCAGAATTTTCTTCGCCGCGCACCATCACGAAGTCACCGACTTTGAAATCGGAAAGCCGGGCAGGCTGGCGGTCCTTGCGATATTCGGTTTTGTCGGTCAGGTTGACGGTTACCGTGGAGCCGTCAGGCCGAAGAACTTGAAGCGAATTGCCGTGAATGGCGGTAATTTTGCCAATGGTCCCACGGCCTTCGCGTGCGCCGCCGTGGCGCGAACCGCGATCGCCGCCGGCGGGAGGGCCCTGGACCTGATCCTGAGGTGCGGCTGGAGTCTGCGCCGGGCTGGCGACTCCCATGGCCAAATAGAGAAAGCTCAAGAGATAAAAATGCTGACGATTCATGGTTATGATCCTCGATAAAGCTGGACATTAATAAGGACGCAAGCCCGGCGGCCGAAGTAACGCGAATCATACGCGTAGGGCGGGGGAACGGACTCTGCCTCAACCTAAATACTTCCCGGAAAGCGGGCAGAAAGTTCCCGGCCTTCCCGCCTTCAACGTACTCATTTGCAATGCATTAGAAGACGCCTCTGTTGCTTGCTGGGTGGCCGCGTCGGCAGGGTGCCCTCTATACAAGAATTTGGCGACAGGAGTAGGCTTACTTTGCTGGAACCCGGGGAAATGCAAAGACATCTAAAGCGAACATCGTAGCTGGCAGCGGAGAAGAGCGCATGAGAAATATAGAGAACGTAAGCCGGCGTGGATTTCTAAGGGGAGTTGTCGGGACAGGAGCGTTTGTTCTTGCCATTCGCTACGCGCCATCAATTTTTGCGGAGCAGTCCGCGGGTGATGGCAAAACCGGTGCCGATCAGGCGCTGCTTCATCCGAATGCATTTCTGGGAATTGAGGCGGACGGGACGGTGCACATTGTCGCGCATCGCTCTGAAATGGGAACAGCGATACGAACGACGCTGCCGCTGGTGGTCGCGGATGAACTGGACGCGGACTGGAGCCACGTGAAAATTGAGCAGGCTATCGGCGATCCGAGGTACGGAGAGCAGAATACCGACGGTTCCCGGTCAGTTCGAAACTTTTTTAACACGATGCGGGAATGCGGCGCAGCGGCGCGCTGGATGCTGGTGCAGGCCGCGGCACAGCAGTGGAACGTGCCTGCTTCGGAATGTTCGACGGAGCCGCACGTGGTGGTTCATGCGAAGAGCGGACGGAAGCTTGGCTACGGAGAACTGGCTGCTGCGGCCGCGAAGGTGGACGTGCCGAAGAAAGACCAGCTGGCGTTCAAAAAACCGGCGGAGTGGCGATATATCGGCAAAGGCAAAACGAGCTACGACCTGGAAAAGCTTTGCACGGGGAAAGCGATTTATGGAATGGACGCGAAGATTGAGGGAATGATCCACGCGTCGGTGGAACACCCACCAGTCTATGGCGGAAAGGTGAAGAGCTACGACGAGCAGGAAGCACTGAAGGTTTCGGGTGTTCACCAGACGATGCTGATTGATCCATTCAAACCACCGGCGGCGTTTCAGCCGCTGGGCGGCGTGGCGGTGCTGGCGGACAATTCGTGGGCGGCGTTTCAGGGACGCAAGAAGCTGAAGATTACGTGGGAGAACGGGGCGAACGAAAGTTACGACTCTGCGGAATACAAAAAAGAGTTACTGGATACCGCGCGGAAACCGGGCAAGGTGATTCGAAGCGTTGGCGACGCGAATGCGGCGCTGGCCGCGGCTTCCGGAGCCAACGTAGTGGAGGCGGAATATTACGTGCCTTTGCTGGCACACGCGCCGATGGAGCCGATGGTCGCGCTTGCCGATTTCAAGGATGGAAAAGCGACGATCTGGGCGCCGACACAGAATCCGCAAGCGGTGCAGGCAATCGTCTCTTCGCAGCTGGCCATTCCGAAAGAAAACGTGATCTGCAACGTGACGCTGCTGGGCGGAGGATTCGGAAGAAAGTCGAAGCCGGATTACGTGGCGGAAGCGGCCGTGCTTTCGAAAAAGGCCGGGCGTCCGGTGAAGGTGGTATGGACGCGCGAGGACGATATCAAGTTCGACTATTACAACGCCGTGGCGGGGATGTATTTCAAGGCGGCGGTGGACGCGAAAGGAAAGCCGACGGCGTGGCTTCAACGGTCGGTTTTTCCGCCGATCACGTCCATTTTCGACGTGAACGCGGTTTACGGCGATATGCCGCATCTGGCACAGGGCTGGACGGACATGCCGTACGACCTGCCCAATCTGAGCATTGAAAACGGTCCGGCAAAGGCGCATGTGCGCATCGGCTGGCTGCGTTCGGTGGCGAATATTTATCACGGGTTCGGAATCCAGTGCTTTACGGATGAGCTTGCGCACCGGGCGCATCGCGATCCGTGCGAATACCTGCTGGAGCTGATCGGGCCGCCGCGGACGATCGATTTCAAGAACGTGGAGTATCCAAATTATGGGGCTTCGCTCGAGACGTTCCCGTGGGAAACCGGACGGTTGCGGCACGTGACCGAACTGGCCGCTGAGAAATCCGGCTGGGCAAAGAAAAAGAGCACGAAGGGACACGGCTTCGGCATCGCCGCGCACCGGAGTTTTCTGACGTACGTGGCCACGGTTGTGGAGGTGGAGCTCAACGATCAGGGTCAAATTCGCATTCCGCACGTTGATTACGCGGTGGACGCGGGGCTGATCGCAAATCCTGAAATCACACGGGCGCAATTTGAAGGAGCGGCGGTTTTTGGCACGAGCATCGTGCGGACCGGCGAGATCACGGCTAAAAACGGAGCAATCGCGCAATCCAATTTCAACGACTATCCCGTGGCACGGATCAATGAAGGACCACAACAAACGAATGTGCACATGGTCGAAAGCTCCGCGCCTCCGGCGGGAGTGGGCGAACCGGGAGTGCCGTCGTTTGTTGCGGCGCTCTGCAACGCAATTTATGCGGCGACAGGAAAGCGGGTTCGGAGTCTGCCGCTCTCCTCGAGCGGGCTTGGGCTGAGCTGAAAAATAGAAGGGTGTTGGCTGTGAAAAGGCATGGTTGGAGTTCCGCGGGCGTCTTATTACTGGCAGTGGGGGCGGCCGGCCGGTTGAATGTTCCAGCCCCGGCGCTGACGGAAGTGAGTTCGACTGGTCACGTGGTTTCACTGACGCTACATGCGACCGTGAATTCCGAGGGCCGGGACTCCTTTGCCTACAATGGGAAAAATAGTGCGCCGGTGATTCGGGTCTATCCCGGCAACACCCTGAAGATTGATTACGAAAACGATCTTCCCGTTCATTCGGCGGAAAGTTGCGCGATTTCTCCCTGCAAGAACATGACGAACCTGCATTTCCACGGCCTGGAGATTTCTCCATTGGCTCCCCAGGACAACGTGATTGACATGATGGCGATGCCGGGGGAGACGCTGCATTACGTCGTCAAAATTCCAGCGGAGCACCCGCCGGGACTTTTCTGGTATCACACGCACCCGCATGGAGAGAGCCACCGGCAAGCGCTGGACGGGATGTCCGGGGCACTGGTGATTGAAGGCATGGAACGATATGTGCCGGAGGTCAGCAACCTGCGCGAGCAGGTGTTTGTGGTGCGGGGAGAATCCATCGAGCAGACTAAAGACGCAGCCAGGCTGCTGCGCCGCGTTGGCGCACAGCCTGCATCTTGCGGGAGCGAGTCGGAGGCGATCGGGCGCGTGTTCACGGTCAATGGAGAGACTCGGCCGACGGTTCAGATCAATCCGGGGGAGCGGCAGTTCTGGCGTGTGGTGAACGCTTCGGCGGACCAGTATCTGGATTTACAGGTTGATAAGCAGAAGCTCGAAATTGTTGCGTTGGACGGGATGCCGCTGGCCTATCACGACCCGAAGCATCCGACAAAAGTTGTGGGGCATGTGCTGGTGCCGCCGGCGGGCCGCGTGGAAGCGATTGTTACAGGGCCAGAGGCGGGTGCGCACGCGACGCTCCGAACCTTGTGTGTGAACACGGGAGCACAAGGTGACCCAAACCCGGCCATGATTCTTGCCGACCTCCGCGTGGGGCCGCCGGCAGCACCTTCATCGCGACGAATCAATCGGAAGCTGGCGCCACCGGAATATCAGACCATTGACCTGAGCGCTTACCAAAACTCGGCGCCGGATTTTACGGTCGTCTTCACCGAAGACAAAAACGGATTCTATATCAACGATCAGAAGTATGAACCGAACGCGGCGCCGATGACCCGCGCGCGGGTGGGCACATACCAGCACTGGCGGATTCTGAACAGCTCAGCGGAGTTGCACCCGATGCACATTCACCAGGCGCATTTCCTGGTGTTTGCGGAAGACGGGAAACGGCTGGAGAACCCGGTGTGGCTGGACACGGTGAATGTGCCGGTGGGCGAGACGGTGGACGTGGTCATGGATTTTACGAATCCGGTGATTAAGGGGATGTCGCTGTTTCACTGCCATCTGCTGAATCACGAAGATAAAGGGATGATGGCGAAGATCCTTTTCGAATGAAATTGCGATGATTTTCCGGTGCTGTACGCAGTCGTATCGGCATTTTCCATGGAACCAGAACCCACCGTTCCGTTGCGGCCGGACGCCCAGCGGAGCTATTTCTCGAAGATTTCCATCGCCATTGACATTACGACAAACTTGCTGGGAGAAATCACGTAGAGCACTCCCGAGAGGATGGCGTTTCCTGAAGCTGCCGTTCCTCGTCCGTTCGTTGGCGAAGAAGAAACGGAATACGTTGCGACTCCCCCCGTCTCAGTGGTTGCGCCACTCGGCGCTCCGATGTCGGCTGTGCCAACTATAGTGCCCGCGCCGTCCGCCGTGAATTCGCCGGAGAAAATCGGCTCGGTCGCCGAATTTGGGACACTCGCAACACCGGCGTACGTGCCGATCACCGAACTGGTCGTCAGCGCACCCGCAGCTTGCGGCTCGCCAAATCCAAACGAAACCAAGGAATCCGGAGCCAGGATGAATCCCTCATTCGAGGTCACCAGGTAAGCGACCACGAACTCGGTTCCCGGCCGCAGCGAGGCGCGGCCTCCGCTTGACACGCTGTACGTTCCAGACAGTCCCACAGTGCCTCCGCCGCAGTTCTGGTCGTACGTCAGCGTCAGCGCTCCGAGCCCGTCACCCGTCAGCAAGCCCGCGCCGTCGCACGCGGATCCGCTGAGGTTTGCAGTTCCAGTCAGATAGATCACCATTCCGGAATTCAGCGAGCCATTCGTGAAACCGCCCGCAGGGGTTTGCTGCTGCAGCACGCTGCCATTCAACAGCGGATTCGCCGGGGAGACCGCGTCCACATCCATGATGAACAGCTTTCCACTGTTCACTACATAAAATACAAAATCGAGGTTCGGCAGGGCGCCCCCGACCACGGGAGGGAGGTTCACTACCCCGCGTCCTGTCGCTGAGTCGGTGACTGCGTAAGTCCCGGCAAGCAGATTTAGCGTGGTGAACGTCCCGTTTTGGTTCGCGTCTGCGGCTCCATTCGTGAGCATTCCTGCTCCGTTCGCTGTAAATCGCCCCGCAATTGCCGTGCGACTCGTATTCGACTGCTCTTGACCAGCGACACCAAAGGCGTAGTCACCGACGATCCTTGCGGTATTGAACGCGGCGGTATCCACTTTTTCAATGGTTCCAGAGCCGACAGTCCCGTGGCCGCCCGAGGCATCGATTTCCACGAACTTCGCGTTACCGTTACTCATCATCGCGAATGCGAGTTTCCCGCCGCCCGGAATGTTCAGATTCATCACACCTCGGTTATCGGCACCGATCGAATACGATCCGGTGAAGGCCAGCGCCACCGCCTTCTCCATCGGACCCACGCCGTTGCTGTCCAGTTCGCCGTTGGTTAGATTTCCTACTCCATCTGCCGTAAACCTACCCACTGCTGCAAAGGGTGTTGAGGTGACTCCATTCCCTGTGGTCATACCTGTGAAGCTAAAGGCGTAGTCGCCTCGAAGCAGCAAATTGTTCTGGGCGCTGACAACTGGGGCGATGGCAATTAGAACGAAACCAAGCATCAGTATGAAATTCAGTTTCTTCATCTTTTTCTCCCGTATTCGGGCCTGACGGCCCTTGGTCAACGCCTGCCACCGAAACACTTCTCTTGTTTTTGAACGGCGACGCGGGGACGGTTCGAAACGAACCTGCGAGCAGAAGTGTTGCTGGGACAAGGACACTCGTGCCTTGAATTAGCCCCTAGGTTGGCCGAGTAGCGCTCGGCTGGGGAACCACTTCCCCCGCTCCTAACTAACTGGCAGACCACTCGACGCTGTTTCATTTATGCCTTTGCAGGCAGCGACGGACAATCGGGTGAATACAGGAAAAACAAGGAAGGAATCGCCTGAAGCGAAAAAGGGCGAAGGAAGAGAGAAGAGGGAACTTGTCGCTCTGAGTGGGCGACAGAAGTTTCTTTCAGCGCGCGCCGGGAGAAATTCTGGCTTCCCTCTGCACCAATTCGCGAAGGATGGAAGGAATCTTTTCAAAATCGGCGGACTTATCGAGAAACAAATTTGCGCCGGCCGTCAAGCATTCTTCGCGATACTCGGGATAGGCGAAGTTCGTACAGATCATCACAAAAAGGCCGGGATGTTCGGTGCGAATCGCGCGGAGAACATCGAGGCCACTGCCGCCAGGCATGTGCAAATCCAGGATGACCGCGTCCGGCTTCATTTTGTGGATGCCGTCCACCGCAGTGGGTACGTCGCCCGCTTGTCCCACCAACCGAGCGCCGGGGACCTCTTCGAGGAGGCCAGCCAACCGTTCCACGACAACCCTGGAGTCGTCAGCGATAAAGACTTTCATAATCATTCCTTCGTGAACGCCGTTCACCTAAAGACAAGCCCATGGAAAGAAATCCATAACGGTAACCAACAACAGAGAATGCCAAATTCGCTGGGAAATACATCCGGTGGAAGCACGAATCTCGCGTAGGACAACAGGAAGGTGTGTTGACCGCGATTGTCCTACGGGACGGAATCCCGCTCCAACCGGACAGAACTTGCCGAACCCCAGCGCCAGCGAGGCCAGGGTTCGCGCACAGTCAGTCCACCAATTGCGCTTCCAGAGCGTAGCGAATCAGGTCCGCGTTCGTTTTCATGCCTGTTTTCTCCAGAATCCGCCCGCGATAGGTGCTGACCGTCTTCACGCTGAGGGAAAGTTCGTCGGCCATTTCCTTAACGGTCTTTCCGGAGGCGAGCATCCGCAATACCTGAAATTCGCGGTCGGAGAGAAGGTCGTGAAGAGGAACATCAGCGCCCTGCCGAAGATCCACGGCCAGCTTTTCCGCCAGCGTGGCGCTTACATAGCGGCCGCCCGCGACAATTTTCTTGATTGCCGCTTTCAACTCGTCCGGCACGCTGTCTTTGGTCAGATAGCCAGCGGCGCCGGCTTTAAGCGCTCTTCGTGCGTATTGTTGCTCGGGATGCATGGTCAGCAGGAGGACAGGCGTTCTGGGGCGGAGGCGTTTCACATCGTCCAGGATGTCGAGGCCACTTTTTCCGGGCATGCTGATATCCAGAATGACGACGTCCCAGTGGTGACGCCGGGCAAACTCCACCGTTTCGGCCGCTGTTTTCGCTTCGCCAAAGGTCACCCGGGGGAATGCTTCCAAGAGCGTTTCTTTGAGCCCCCGGCGAAACATGGCGTGGTCGTCAGCGATCAAAATCCTCATGGCGCACGCTTTCTGCAGCAGTCGAGGGAGCAAGAGGAATGGTGAGCGTCATTGTTGTTCCCGAGCCAGGCACTCCTTCCGTTTTGAATTCTCCATTGAGCAGGAGAGCGCGCTCCTGCATGCCGACGAGGCCCAGGGATTTGCCTGCTTTCGCCACTTCGGGATCGAATCCGGTGCCGTTGTCGGAGACCTGGAAAATAATCCGGTCGCGCTCGCGCCGGAGACTCGCTTCGACCCGGGTGGCCTGAGCATGGCGCGCAACGTTGGTCAGCGACTCCTGAAAGATCCGAAAGATGGCCGTGGACCGCTCGGTATCAAGCGTCAGGGCATCCGGCGGCAAGCTTACACTGCAAGGAATCCCTGTCCGGCTCTCGAACTCCTGCGCTTGTGCCTCCAGAGCGGCGGGCAGGCCGAGATCGTCCAGAGTTCTTGGCCGAAGTTCGGAGGCAATTCGCCGAAGGGTGACGATGGTGCTGTCCACCAGGTGGATGGAGGATTCAATCTTCGCAAGGAGCTTGGTTTGGCGTTTCGTTAGTTTGCGGCTGATCAATGCCAGGTCCATTTTAATGGCGGTGCAAGCCTGCCCCAATTCATCGTGAATTTCGCGGGCGATGTAGGTGCGTTCCTCTTCGCGCACGCTTTGCAGGCGGCCGGCGAGCGCGCGAAGTTGATCGCGGGATTTCCGTAGCTCCTCTTCGGCGCGCTGGCGTTCGGCAATTTCCGTGCGCATCTCGTGGTTCACGCGCATCAGGACGGCGGTGCGCTGTTCGACGCGAAGTTCCAGGAGTTCCTTGGCCCTGGTCAAGGCTTCGGCTCGCTCGCGGTTTTCCGTGGTGTCGCGGGTCAGCTTGGCAAAACCAAGAAGATTGCCATTCGCGTCGCGCAGAGCGGTGATGACCACATTGGCCCAGAAGCGAGAACCGTCCTTGCGGATGCGCCAGCCCTCGTCCTCGGTCCGCCCCTGGCGGCGGGCACGAGCGAGAATATCGCGCGGCTTATTGTTCATCTGGTCTTCCCGAGGGTAAAAAATGGAGAAATGGTGCCCGATGATTTCCGCCGAATCGTAGCCTTTCAGACGCTGGGCGCCGGCATTCCAACTGACCACGTTGCCTTCGGAGTCCAACTGGAATATGGCGTATTCCTGAACACCTTCGACGAGCAGCCGGAAGCGTTCTTCGCTTTCCCGCAGCGTGCGCTCCGAGTTGATCCGATCGGTTACGTCATCAAACGCTACGCCCAGAAAATTGTTGGAAAGCGGAAAGGCCCGCACGGAATAAATGCCCTGGCGGATGAGTTCATCGCCATAGGAAATCTCTCCCAGATTCCTGGATTCTCCACTGCGCAGAGTGTCGAGCAACTGAGCCGGAATGGGTGTCTCCCGAAGCTTCGGAAAATCCGCCAGGCTTCTGCCGAGCAGCCTGGGTGAATTGGGCCGGGCAATCTCCCCCGCAGCGCGATTAGCATCTACGATTCGAAAGGATTCGGGGTCCGAGGAGTCCTCCAACATTAAGAGGACGACTCCGACCGGCAATTCCCTCAGAAGCTCGGGATACAAACCCAGCACTGTCTGGGTGGCGAGGGAGTGCCCGGAAATATCCTCCTGAACGTCGAAACCTGCAAACCTGCGGGTTTTCATAGAAACTCTCTCGGATGAAGTCAGGTGGCTGGGGAATCGGGCGTAACCAGGCCCGAGTTGAGCTGGGAAACTCTCTTCCACTATAGAACATTTCCGTACATGGGGTCGGAAAGGCACCCAAACGGTACAGGTACAGCTGCCCCTATGTAAGACTCCGGGAGACAGTTCGAAAACAATCGTCTGACATGAAAATCATTTCCCTGCCGACAGACCCGATTTCCAGAAAGAATTACTCTCCCACCGTGGGCGCAACATTTGGAGCGCAGCTGCCTCTCGGCGTGGGCTTGAGTGGTTGAGAAATCCAGGTCATCCGCAGATCTCAGCGACCTGCCCCTCCAAATTGCGTTAGCTTGCCCAGCCCCCCAGCCCCATCGAGACGCCGGCCTCGAGATGCCCGCGAACTATATTTAGGGGAATTCCTTTGAAAAACAGAACACAGAGTTCGATCCATTCCTATTTCAGGCTGCTGAAACACGCTGGAGCGGCCCTATTGGGCGTGCTGTTTGTCCTGGTCTGCTGCGGCAGTGCGTCAGCGCAGCAAACGATCTGGCCTGCCAGCACCGTGCCGGCGACCCTCGATAACGGCGCCAGCGGGGCGCTGGAACTGGGCGTTTCGTTCAAATCGGATGTCAGCGGCACTATCACCGGCGTCCGCTTTTACAAGAGCGTGGCAAACACCGGGACTCACACCGGTCATTTGTGGGGGCCGAACGGTGCTCTGCTCGCGTCGGTAACGTTTACGGGGGAGACCGCTTCGGGATGGCAACAGGCCACCTTTTCCACGCCAGTGACTATCACCGCGAACACGGTTTACACCGCGTCGTACGGACTGACGATCGGACACTTCAGCGCCAACTGGAACTATTTTACGAGCGCGGGATATAACAACGCGCCGTTGCATGCTGTGCAGACCCCGAACGGAGTATACGGAACCCTGGGCACGCGCCCCGTGTACACGCACCAAGCGGCGAATTATTGGGTAGACGTGGTGTTTAAGGCGACGTCCTCGACCGCGCCAACGATCAGTTCGCAACCAACGAGCAAGACGGTTACGGTAGGCCAGACTGCTTCTTTCTCGGTCACGGCCGCGGGCACGGCACCGCTCAGCTATCAATGGCAGAAAAACGGCGTGGTGATCAGCGGTGCGACTTCTTCCATCTATACAACGCCGGCGACCACCAGCACCGACAACGGCGCGTTGTTCGCAGTGGTTGTCAGCAACAGCGTGGGCAAAGTTACCAGCAGTTCGGCAACTCTGACTGTCAGTGGCGCACCGGCGATTACCTCTCAACCCGCCAGCAAGACCGTGACGGCGGGCCAGACTGCGACTTTCGCGGTTAGCGTGACGGGCGGTACTCCGCTTTCCTACCAGTGGCGCAAGAACGGGACAGCGATCAGCGGCGCAACTGCGGCGAGCTACACGACCCCAGCTGAGACAACCGCGGACAACGGCGCGCAGTTCTCGGCCGTGGTCAGCAACAGCGCGGGTAGCGCGACGAGCAATGCCGCCACACTGACGGTGAATGCTTCCACCCTGACGCTCAACGCGAGTCCGAGCAGTTTGAGCTTTGGCAGCATTGATACCGGCGCGACCAGCACCCTTGGGGTGACGCTGACAAACTCCGGGAATTCCAGCGTTACTATTTCGGGGGTCAGCGCTTCGGGCACGGGCTTCAGCACCAGCAACGTGTCTTCCGGAATGGTTCTGGCTGCCGGGCAGTCCGCGGCTTTGAATGTGACCTTCGCGCCCACGTCCACGGGCAGTGTGACGGGCGGCGTAACGGTTGCTAGCAACGCCACCAATTCTCCAGCCACCATTTCGATGACGGGCACCGGCGTCCAATCTAATTTCACCACGTGGGTGTCGCCGAGCTTGATCCGAGTTGGACAAACGGACGCACCGGGAACACTTTCTTCCATCGCGCTGTCTGGAGCACGGGGTGAGACCGTGGACACGCAGGTTGTCGTGCATGGCCCGGCCGGGGGCTTGGCGAACGTCAACGTGAGCGCGACCGCTCTCACGGGTCCGAATGGAGTCACCATTGCGGCGTCGAACGTGACTCTCTACCGCGAGTACTACCTTGCGGTTACCGGCACGGCGAGTTACGGCGGCGGCAGCAATCCACCGCTTGGTTCGGGGACGTATGCCGAGCCACTGATTCCCTTCAACGATCCGGAAACCGGCGCGGCACTCTGCGGCAGTTCGGCAACGCTGAAAGCTTGCAACGCAAGCGTCAGCGCGGGCCAGAACCAGCCCTACTGGATTGATATTTCGATTCCGCACGGCGTGGCGAATAGCCCGGCGGGAACCTACACCGGCAGCGTCACGATCACATCGTCGCAGGGAAACTCGACGATTCCGGTTTCGCTGACCGTATGGAACTTCGAACTTCCGGTGCAACCTTCGGAACTGTCTCTGTGGACGCTGTGGCCACCCGCGGCCGGAAACACCACCACCACCCTGGCGCGCGCGCTGATGCGGAACAAGGTGATGAGCTGGTACGACGTGGCGAGCAACTCTTCCTCCGACATATCCACCATGGGGCTGAATCGCTCCGGGTTGGACAATTACTACTACATCGGCATCCAGTGCAACGGGGCGTACAGCAGTATTCCCACAACGAGCCAAATCAATAGTGCCGCCGCGAATTTCCCGGCTGGGCTTGGTTTGGATTTTTACATGGCCGACGAACTGAACGGCTGCACGGGGGACTACACCGACATCAAGACCCTCGGCGCAAATGCGCATGCGGCGAACCGCAGCGTGAAGACGATGATGACCCTCAACGCGACGGACTCGAATCTGTATGGCTATGTCGATCATTGGGTGCTGCTCGATTCGCTGCAAAAGTGGCCGACACTTCCCTTCACCGCGGGCGGCGATCTGTGGAGCTATACGAGCTGCAACGCAGGCTACGGAAACACTCCGGAGTGGATGGTGGACTATCCGCCAATCAACGAACGAATCCAGGCGGGATTCCTGAACTTTACGCAGGGTGCGACGGGGCTGCTCTATTATCGCGCTGACGGTTGGACTGCCGGCAACGCAATCGGCAGCTGGAACAACGTGGACACGACCGCATGCGGTGGTGGACTCGGACGGCCGGGCGACGGGATCTTCGTGTACCCGCCGGCGCCGATCGCTTCGACCGAATCCGCACCGGGGATTCGCTTGAAGGCCATCCGTGACGGAATTCAGGACTATGAATACGCGCGGATGCTCAAGAACCTCGGGCAACTCGGAGTGGTGGACAATGCGCTGCTTCCGATCGCATCGAGCTGGAGCAACTGGAGCCACGACCCGAACGCGCTGCAAAATGCGCGAACTCAATTGGGGCAACTGCTTCATCAGCTGGCCCCGTGAGCAAACCACAAAGATTCGGCTTCACTTAGACTGAGCCTCAGTGAAGCCGTTTAACGATCGGGCTGAAGGGTTTTGGTGGCGATTTTTCGAGAAGAGGGAACGCCACCCGGACTCCAAAGCCCGATTCGTTTTTTGAGAATGGACTGCCGGGTCACCGCAAGTTCCTCTCGCCCGCAATCAAGCTGAAATTGCCGAACGTGCACGCTGGCGGTCACCTGAGCCGGGGGAATTCCCCTTCCCCGCAACGGCGTGGGCCGCAAGCTGCCGGGGTTTTTGCTTCGCGGCTGAATGGGACCGGAACTCCGCGGCCAGCTGGCCCATGGTCACACAGCGCACGTCCCCATTCCGTACCAAGACACCAAGCTCTTCCAGAAAACGGGCGACGACGTTTTCCACTCGCGGCCATTCGGCGTAAAGATTCTCCGGGTGAAACCATACATGGAAGACGCCGCGGCTGAGGCGCACGCGTTCCAGCCCTTTTCGCAACCGCCGCAAACGGCTTGAATCGGGGATAAACTTGCGCCACCCGGCAGCGTAGCGAACCAGGAGCGAACCGGGGATGGAGACAAGCCCCTCTTTGAGCGAAGGTTCGACCATGCACGGCGCGGTTCCCGCAAAATCCGCCCAGATCATGGCCAGAGAATTGAGCATGCGATTGGAAAACCGCAGCGGCAAATGATCTACGTCACGAAAGCAGCCAAAGCCCGCTTCGCGCAGCTCCGTCAGATAGGCCACCGAATTCCTGGGGAATACAAAGGACGATTTCGGGATTTGCAGCTCCTGCGCAAGCTGCGCGCAATACCTATACTCGGCGATGGCGCGGTCCCGCGTCATGCCTCGCTCGCCGAAAGGGACGTGCGAGAACGAATGGAAGCCGATCTCCTGCTCCGGTTTTGCGTTTCTGATCTTTTCCACCAGACTTGCGCCGAACCATTCGGGGTGAGTCTGTTCGCCGCCATCCCTTGGGATATAACTGAACCACGGCTTTGGAAAGTGCGGATAACGGACTTCCGGCAATCCGGAGACATCCGGCAAGGACCGGCGCATCATCGCGCCGACGATCGCCCAAGTCGCGGATAGCCCATTGCGGGTCAGGCGATTCAGCAGGTTGGGCGCGCCGATGTCGTGGGTCCACCGTCCCATCTTGAGCAGTTCGTCGCCGTAAGAAAGATCGAAGCTCCCCCAACTGAGCTCGAGATCCAGGCTAATAACAACCGTCGGTCGGATCATTCATTCTCCAAGTCTGATCGCGGGAACTACGCGCGTGGCGGTGTTGCTCAACTTTTAACGAGACATCCGCGCGCCGCATGGCCGTTTTTTCGCAGGCTCGCAAACGCCCTGTAAATGTGCTTGAACGCGAAAATCGGCAGATCCATGAGGGCGGGCAGAGGATCATCCGCGCTGAACAATGCAAATTGCAGGGGACCGCGCAACGAACGAAGGTACGAGCCCAAATTCAGTCTTCCGCGGAGCAGTTCCTGAAACGCCGCCGGAACATCGGTACTCATGCGAACCCATCGAACCCCTGCCGGAGCCGTCTGCCGCGCAACGGGCATTCCCTGCATCATTTGCCAAAGGAGATACGGGAAATCCATGCCGGCACGGCCGCCAAGCGGCGACCAAGTCCAAAGCCTGGGATTGATGTCGAGCAGCTTATAACGTCCGTTGCGCGCATCGAATTTGTACTCGACTTCGACAATTCCGTTGTAGTGCATGGCGGCGAGAAGACGCTCGGAAGGGGCGACGATCTCCGGAATATCGAGCGTTTCGACAAAGGAGCTGGAGTAACCGAAATCGATCGGGTACTGCCGGGTGCGGCGTGCAGTAAGCGAGGCAATCGGTTTTCCATCGCGACAGAGCGCCGCGTAAGAAAATTGCGCTTCGCCGCCGCCAGGAATCATCTCCTGAACAAGAATCAGATCCGCGGGCATCAGTTCACAGGCTTCACGGTACCTGGCACGGAGTTCTTCAAGATTTGTCACGCGCCACGCCTTGTCTTCGGTAAGACGGTTGATCGAGGCGTGAATCGCGGGTTTTAGAATCGCCGGGAAATCGCAATTCACGCGCTGAAGGTCAGCGTCCGTGAGCGGATAGAAAGTGGTGGGATAGTCCACGTGCTGATCCGCGGCCAACCGGTAAGTGAGCCGTTTATCGTAGGCCCAGCGCAAAACGTTCCAGGTTGGTGCCGCCACGCGATAGCGGCGCGAAAGCTTTACCTGGAAGCGCGAAAGCAACGCAGCCGATTCGTCGCTGGTTGGGAAGAGAACCCACTGGTCGAGATTATTGCGGGCAGCGACTTCCAACAGGTATTCGGCTTGCGCTTCGTCATCTCCCGCAGGCCAAGGTAAAGTCCTGCGGGCGTACCGGGAGAAACTGGCGAGCCGAATATTGGGAGGAGATACTACCCATACCGGGACGCCATGACGGCCCAAGCTTCGCGCGATTGTAAGTCCGTTGAGGTTTCCCCCGATAATTAATGCGCCTGTGGTTTTATTCATAACTGGAAATTCCTTCGACGCGCAGAGCGCCGTATGGTCCGGGGCCAGGTTTTTTTAATCGTGCGGCTGTGATAGTTCCAGGTTAGCCATGAGGGGTTCGCCAACTCTTGCCCTGCTGCCCGCCGCCTTCCGCGCAATGAATTGCATGAGCGCGCGCCCCGAGTAGTGCGTGCCAACAACAAACTGCATGAGCGGGCCGAAGCTCCAGACTGCCGGCGCGCCCAGAATGTGCAAACCCGGGACAGAAGTCTCGAAGCCGTCGGTGAGCCGCGGATATCCCTGGTGCCGGACGATCGAGCCGGCAAGTTTTGGGGTCAGGAAATCGTATTTGGAAACGTCAACCCGATAGCCGGTTCCGAGGAAAACGTGATCGAAGTCTCTCTCGCTTCCGTCGTCAAGGCGAACTTTGACGCGGGTCCCTTTCGATGTGGCTGAGACCACCGTGCGTCCAAGGTGCATCGGCACATCTTTCAGGCGCTCCACCAGCCATCGCGCGCCAGCCGGCCGAATCGAGCGTTTGCGAAGCCAGTCCTGAACCGAACGCGAGAAGCGCCGCACCAAATCGGGACGGGCCACGATCTGGCTGATGCCGGCAGGGCCAACGTCCGTCGGCGCGTAAAGCAGCTTTGAAATCTTCGGACCGAAGCCGCGGTGAATTGTGCGCGAAACAATTCCCCCGAGCCATCGAATCTCGCGGGTCCGGGCGACAATCTCGACGTTGGCACCGATTTCGTGTAACAGAGCGGCCGATTCGAGCGCGCTCTGACCGCCGCCGATCACCAGCACCTCTTTTCCCGCGAACGATTCGAAATGGATGTGCTCTGAAGTGTGCGTGGCGAGAGCGGACGGCACGTTGTCAAATTCGGGCGGACGCCAGGTGAACGAACAAATCCCGGCGGCGACCACCAGGCGATTGGCCAGCACCGACTCACCATCTTCAAGGGCGAGCCGGAATCCGCGCGAGGCGGGTTCGACGGTGACAATCTTTCTGCGGTCGAGATCCGGGACAGAACGCTGCTGGTGCCACAGACCATAGCTCACAAAACGATCGAGAGGGACCGGGGTTGAAAAGTGGTCGCCGCTTTGCTTCCGGAAAATATCCAGTGTCAGGGACTGGTTCGGGTCGGCGATGTGGCTGGCTTCCCAACCCGAGCGCAACAGCATGCCTTTTGGCATGTTGCGTTGCCAGAAAACCATGGGTTCGCCGAACGTATGCACGTCCAGACCCTTGATTGTGCGCAAGTGGGCCGAGGCGGCAATCCCATATGGCCCCGCACCGATAATTGCAATATCACACACTGTCATTGTTCTGCTCCTGTTTGAAATAGGTTTGCTTATTCCCGCAACGATTTCTTACGACCCTGTGGAAACTCCTGGAAAATCCGGATCAGCCTCGAGAGAAAACTTGGTTACGGATGCGCAAGCTGCTGGAGCTGCTGCCCGAATTTCTGCCTGACGCTTTCAAGATCATTTGGATCATGGGTCCACTTGGTCCAGCTCGCGACAATCGGCTTCAGAACAAAATCCACATACGAGGCTTGCCCCTGATTCTTGAGCAATTGGGCATATTCGTAATCCTGAATGCCGTCACGGATCGCTTTCAAGCGAATGCCGGGCGCCGGTTCGCTGGAGCCGATCGGACCCGGAGGGTAGAGAAAAATGCCGTCGCCCGGCCGGCTGATTCCGGGACCACAAGCGTTGGTATCCAGGTTGTTCCAGCTCCCAATCGTATTTCCGGCGGTCCAGCCGTCGGCACGGTAGTAAAGAATCCCGGAGGCGCCTTGCGTCCAGTTGAGAAATCCCGCCTGGAGGCGCTCGTTGATCGGCGGATAGTCCAGCAGCCATTCCGGTGCGTTGCCGTAGCCGGTGTTGCAGCTCGTATAGCTCCACAGGTCGCCGCCGCCCGTGAACGGCAATGAGGGCCACTTTTCCATGGAGGCAAGCAGCACCCAGTGGTCAATGACGCTGCGCCCGTGGCCGTCGTCGAAAAGTTTTGCGTCGGGGGTGTTCACGGTAAGAATGGTTTTGACAGCGCGGGTTGCAGCATGTACCTGTGCGCCGATGGTTTTCAGAGCTGCGTAGCCCTGGGGACAATCATTCAGTTCGTCTCCCACGTAAAGATCAAGGGGCAAGGCTTGCGGAAATCTTGCGGCGGCGGAATCGATTTCACCGGGAGATGGAAATTTGCTGTGAGTGCCATCGCATTTGACCTGAAAATGGAAATACGCGTCGAGCCCGGAGCGATTCAGTCCGGAATCGGATTTGTCCGAGGCCGCGTTTGCGGCTTCGTCAAACCAACTCATCACCTTATCGCGCATCAACGCCCGGGCAACGCTGGCCGTCGTATTTCCGGCCGAGGGCGGCCATAGCGTCCACAGAGACAATTCCGAGGGCTGCTTGGGAAGTTCGAAGTTCCAAACTGTCAGTGAGACCGGGACGTTCACCTTGCCCTGATTGGAAGTGACCACGATGTTCCCGGTATAGGTTCCCGAGGGGCTGGTCACGGTGCCGTGCGGGATAGAAATATCAATCCAGTAAGGCTGATTCTCTCCCGCGATGACGCTTGCGTTGCAGGCCTTGAGCGCGGCCGGCGTTTTGCAGAGGGGCGCGCCCGTTTCCGGATCGTTGAAGGGAATGAGCGGCTCCGCATACGTTCCCGGACCCAGCGGCGGATTGCTGCCGCCGCCATAGTTCGCGGTGCCGGTAACGGTCACAAAGTATTCGCGGTACAACGTGATGTTTGATGCCGGAATCGTCGCTCCGCCCGGAGCCGCGAGGTCCGAAGCGCTCACATTCACTGCCGTCAAGCCACTGGCCGGGGCATGGACGATGATTTGGGCATCCACAATCTCTCCGCGCGCGCCAGAAACGTCGATGGAAGAAATCATCCCCGGCGCTTCCGTCTTTCCCACTCTGACCAGACCGGACGCCACCCAAACGGGGAACGCCGTGGTCGAAGATTTATTCGCTTTGATCGCAATCACCACAACAATCAGCGCTACCCCTACGAGCAGTGGCACTTTTCCGGCTTCCGAGATCCACTGGCCGTAATTCCTTCTCCGTTGGAGAAAGTTAAAGTTTGTGTTCATGTGTGCTCTTTACCGGCAATTAATTCTCGTGTTGGCGAAGGACCGAGGAGTACGGAGGTTCCGTGCCCTGCAAAATTTTCAGATATTCGCGGCGCAAAGCAGACCAGATCACCTCTTGGCGGAATTTCCGTTTTACTTGTTCCTGGCCCGCGCGCGCGAGTTTCCCGGCGAGCGCCTTGTCCTGAATGATTCTGGCCATCGCTTCGGCAAGCGCGGCGGTATCCCCGACGGGAAAAAGAAGGCCGGTCTCGCCATCCACCAACAGATCCACAATCCCGGTGGCTGAAGCACCAATCACCGGTTTGCCCGCCGCGTGCCCTTCGAGAACGACCGTCGGCAGTCCTTCGCGGTGGCTCGGCAGGATCAGCAGGTCCGCGAGCGCGTAGTACGGAGCGGGGTCGTTGACGGGGCCAGCCAGGATTACCCGCTCATGCGTAACAAGGTGAGAACGAACCTCTTCTGGGAGAGGATCGCCGTCTTCAAATGTCCCCACCAGAAGCAGGCGAAGCTGGGGAAATCGACGGTCAATTTGCAGAAAAGCCCGCAGGAGTTCGCAGATCCCTTTGTCGCAAGTCAGGCGCCCGACGAACAGGGCAACCGGCGCGTGAGCGGGAATTCTGAACTTGCTCCGCAACTCGGCCGCTCGCCTTAGTCTTTCCGGGGTGGGCGCGAAACGTGAAACATCCACGCCATTGCAGCTTCCCGCGCCAAACACTACGGCTCGTTCCTGGTCAACCAGGCCACAAGCAATAGCTTTCTCCCGGACGCTGTGGCTGACGCATACAACCCGGTGGGCAAAACGGCAAGCAAGGCGCTCGGCAAGAATCAGGAGTTTGCGTCTCAACCCCGTGGTGGTCTCAAAGCGCAAGCCATGAAGCGTGTAAAAGCGACAAGGAACGCGAGTCAACCACGCAGCGAATCCGCCGAGCAAACCCGCCTTGGGGGTGCCAACATTCGTGACCGTGGGCCGAAGCCTCCGGAGGATGCCCCACAAATGCCAGGCGGAGCGAAGATCCTTTACCGGAGCGATTTCCCGTTCCATGGGAACTTCGAGAACCCGGACGTTTTCCGGCCGGGCCACTTCCCATTCTCCGGAACGCTTTTCAGGGCAGAGAACGGTCACGTCGAATCCCGAGTTCTGGAAATATTCGGGTTGACCCTGCAGGAATCCCACGGCGATGGAGGAATTCACCGCAAGAACCAGCCGGGGGCGATTTGCGTTTATTTTCATGAGTTCCCTGCGAAGCGGAAGCTAACGGGCAAATTGCGAGAGTTCCGTAGAAGGCAGTTCCTGCCGTGGATGGGCCGCCACCTGGGTGTAAATTTTCTGATAACTCTCCACGATTGCCGGCAGCGCAAAATGCCGCTGCACCCGGTCTCTGGCCGCAATTCCAAGGCGCCGCCTTACAGCGGGCCCGGCGTCAATCAACGCGCGCCAGGCTTCCGCAAGCGCGTGCGGATCCTCGGGAGCGACGACGCTGCCTGTGTTTTCGACGATCAACGCGGAGTCGCCGACATCGGTCACGACGCAGGGCGTTCCGCAAGCCATCGCTTCGCCGATCACGATCGGAAATGCTTCACTGCGCGATGCCGTGGTGGCGATATCGATTCCGGAAAACAGGCGGGAAATATCGTGGCGCAAGCCCAGCAGGTGACAGCGTTCACGAATTCCCGCGGACTCGATCCATCCGGCAAGCCGGGCGTTATCCCAGGTGATGCCCATTCCGAAGAGAAGAAAATAAACCTCCGGCATCAGTTTGTGCAAACGCGCAGCGGCCTGAATGAAATTGTGATGATCCTTGTGCGGGTGAAAACGGGCGGCCAAGCCAATGACCAGGGCGTCAGCGGAAATGCCCAGTTCGTGCCGGAGCGCCTCGCGGGCCGTGGGATCGGGCTTCACCTGCTCCAGGTCGAAACCGTTGGGAATTACCTGCAGTTTTTCGGGGGCGTAGTTGAGTCTCTTGTGGGTGCGGAGAGAGGCCTCCGAGCAGAAGACAATTCGAGCGGCAAACTTTCGCGACAACAGGGCGCACGCTCGATTGACCAGCATGGTGCGCCGCTTGTCCACACGCGGATCATGTTCGTTATGGTGAATCGCCCAAACCACCGGAATATTCCCCGCGAGACGCGCCGCCAGAGTGCCAATCAGATTCGCGTGATACATCCAGGTGTGAATCACATCCGGTTTCGATTCGCGGATCCAGCGCGCCAGCCGCATCACCAGCAGTGGATTCGGAATGCTTTTCTTCATGGCGAGGCTATGCACACCGACGCCGATGGAATTCATTTTCTCCGCCAGATCCATTATTCCGGTGAGGGACACAACTTCATTTTCGAAGCGCGCGCCGTCCATGCCCGCGGCGATGCGGTACAACATGTTTTCGGCTCCTGCGGGGCCGAGCGTGGTGATAATGTGCATCACTTTAATCATGTTCAGCTTCATTTTTCTCGCGGAGAGTTCAGCGGTGCTGGCCGGCCATTTCTT
>DASSGJ010000077.1:0-2518 GCA_035693545.1 Candidatus Acidiferrum sp. | reverse complement strand
GACGCCCAGCCGATAATCAGCAAAGTACCGCTCAAGGCGAAGAAATACTTAGCCTTACCCATCCAGTCGAGATTGGGCTGTTTAAAGAGCTCGATCATGCCGTTTCGCGCTTCCCTTCTTTAGACTCCACCATCTTACCGTTTGTTCCCACTCCCCAAAAGATGGGGTAGTACCGGGACCAGATGGCTGTAGCTAGATACTCAGCTCCGCCTGGCGTTCCATCTTGGCCAGGTGGTATTGGAAAATCGTCTTCGAAACGTAGATCGCGGTGAACACGTTGGCGATCAAACCGACCGTCAAGGTGATGGCAAAACCCTTGATGGGGCCCGTTCCAAAAATGAACAGGAAAAACGCGGAAACCACGGTCGTCACGTGCGTGTCAATGATGGTGACAAACGCCTTGGAGAAGCCGGCGTCCACCGCCGCGGCGGAAGACTTGCCATTGCGAAGTTCTTCGCGGATGCGTTCGAAGACCAGAACGTTGGAATCCACGCCCATGCCGATGGTCAGAATCACGCCGGCGATGCCGGGCAACGTCAGCACGGCGCCGAACATTGCCAGCGCCGCCAGCAGAATCACCAGGTTGATGATCAGCGCGGCCACCGCGTTTGCTCCCGACGAGCGGTAATAAAAAACCATAAAGATCATCACGACCAGCAAGCTCAGGATGGAGGCCTGCACGCCGTGGCGGATGGAGTCAGCTCCAAGCGATGGCCCGACGGTGCGCTCTTCCAGATATTTGATCGAAGCGGGCAAAGCGCCGGCACGCAACACCAGTGCCAGGTCGTGCGCCTGCTCCTGGCTGAAGTTGCCGTCAATGCGGCCCTGGTCCTCAATGCGGCTTTGAATGGTCGGCGCGGAATAAACCTGATGTTCCAAAACAATGGCCATCTGTCGTCCACGGTTTTGCTCGGTGAAGGGGCCAAAGCGTTTCGCCGCATCGTTGGAGAGAACAAAATTAATCTGCCACTGGCCCGGCATTTCCGTATTCCGGTTTTCCGTGGCGCTGCGCAGGTCGCGTCCGGTGACCGCCGGCGGCCGCTGCACCAGGTACCAGCTTTCCGAGGTATCGTTGGGATTTTGGCGGATGTGCGACTCCGGCCGCTCCTTCAGCAATTCGGTATTCGCCGGCAGAATGCCGCCGTACTTGGCCAGCCCGGCGGATTGCGAAGGGTATGGCGTAGGATCCACCAACAACATTAATTCCAATTGTCCCCCGGCCTGAATAACCGCCTTTGCGCGTTCCGGGTCGCCTTCGCCGGGGAGTTGCACCAAAATTTCGTTGTCTTTGCGGCCGTGCAACTGAATGGTGGGTTCGGTCAATCCCAGGGCGTTGATGCGGCGCTCGATCGTTTCGAGCGACTGGCTCATCGTTGTTTCCTGAGTCGCGGCAATGGCACCGGGGCGCAAGGTAAGCAGGTATCCGTTCGTTTGGCCAGGCGCGGAACTCAAATCCCAGGTGGTTTCGTACTGCGGTTGGTGGACCACATCGCGGAATTGCGAAGCCTGGTCCGAGGGAATATTGCGGACCAGGATGTGCGTATCGTCGGCGCGGCGCACTTCGTCGTAGCGGATATTCTTGGAGCGCAACTCCGTGGTCAGGCGATCCACCGCCTGGTCGGTCTCCTGCGCGATGGCTTCCTGCACTTGAACCTGGAGGATCAGGTGCGTGCCGCCCTGCAAATCAAGGCCAAGCTTGATCTGGTGCTCAAAGTTGGTCTTGAGCGCCGTCAGCGACGTGGGGAAGTCTGGATAGCCGATCACCGAATAGATGCACAACAGAATGACTGCGAGGATGAACAGAGCTTTCCACTTCAGATTAGGGTTCATGGTTAAGAGATCAAGCGCGTAATCAGGCTGCCCAGGGAGTTATTTCGCATCGTCGGATGCCTCCACCTGAGCAATCGCTGCCCGCGCGATGCGGATTTTTACATTATCGGCGATCTTCAGAATCACGGTGTCGCCGTCCATGCCGTTGATGGTGCCGTAAATGCCCGCGTTGGTGATGACCTTATCGCCGTTCTTCACCGCCGCCAGCATTTCCTGCACTTTCTTGCGCTGCCGCTGCTGCGGCAGAATCACCAGGAAATACATAATCCCGAACATCAGGCCGAGGGGAATCAGAAAACCGCCGAGCCCCGCGGCGCCGCCGGCTTGCCAGAAAATCAGTGCTGCCAGATTCATGTTCCGAATGGTTCCATGCCTTTCCGAGTTTGCCCTGAAGGGACCCGTTCGCACAACTTCGGCCCGCTGCCCGAACCGGAAGGAGAGAATACCATTCTCCAGCGGGTGAGTCCCCGCTTCCCTTCCCGCTCGATTCTCCTGCTGAGACTCGACCTGTGCGGGTTGCCCGCGCCTGCGAACGCCTTATGCGCGTTCCGGACGGCTCGCTTCAGGCTGGACCCGCCTGATAACGCGCGCGCAGCTCTGTTGCGAAATTTGCAAGTTGTCCAAAACTGATAGCCTCTCGGATTTGCCGCATTATGTCAAGGTAAAAGTGGACATTGTGGTGGGTCGC
>DASSGJ010000076.1:0-3633 GCA_035693545.1 Candidatus Acidiferrum sp. | reverse complement strand
GGTGGACGGCTGGCTGGCGGCGGCTGGCGCGAGTTCGATGGAGAAGCGCTTGCCGTTGGGATAGATGGCGGTGAGGGTGCGGTTGCCGTCGGTGTCGGCGGCGGAGCCGTAGGCGTCTTCGGTGTTGCGGGTGGCCTGCTCGGTGAGATGAGCGGAGAAGGTGGCCACGGTCTGCTTGCCCTGGAACACGGTGACCTGAACGTTGGAGCCGGTGCCGTCCCAGATGATGGTGTACTTGCCGGGGTTGAGCGCCTTGCCTTCGACGTTCACCTTTTCATAGAGGTTGAGCGAGCCCTTGTTGGGTTCGCCGGCGACGGCTGCCGAAGAAAGAAGCAACGCCGAGCCGAAAAAAGTAAGAGCGAGTTTCGAGAGTTTCATGAGATTGATTTCCTTTCAAATTTTCCGCGGGCACGCTGCCAAAAGAAAACAACGCACCACCCGCGGGCGAGTTTCAAATTCGCTTTGTCCTAGATTTGACGCTGCAGGGAAACAGGAGTTACAAGAATCAGCATCGAAAAAACGGAAAAGAACGAATCGCTTGCAGTCAAAGATTTGATGTTTCCATTTGGCGAAAAGGTGCATCCGCGGAAATGCGGAAATTCGAAATTAGAAATTCGAAATTGGAAACTCTAAACTCGAAAATCGGGATGCGGAATTCGGAATTTATTTCCGGAAGCCGGTAAGGCGGACTACCAGGATCAGGGCATCGTCGGTGGCGGTGTGGAACTTTTGCAGGATTCTGCCGGCGGCTCGCTGGGGATTTTCGCGCGCGGAAACCGTTTCCACAAAATGGCCTTTCAGGCCGTCGGTGGCGAAGAACAGCGTGTCTCCTTCGCTGACAGGAAGCACCTGAGCCTGAAGCGCGGGCAATTTTTCGCCGACCACACCTCCGCGCAGCAGCAGCATTTCGGGGAAGTTCGAGCCGCGCGGCACCACGCGTGCCAGCGCTCCCACCACATTTCCGACGCCGATCCAGGTCATCATCCCGTGCTCCAGATCAATGGAAGCGGCACTGAGCACCACGCCGCGCGTGGATCGCAGCGCGCGGTGGCATTCTTCGACCAGCGAGATGACCGGCTCGTCGGCTCCATTTTTGAAGATGGAGGCGGCGGTCTGCGCGGCGCCCGCGGCTTCTTCGCCATGGCCGATGCCGTCAATGGCGGCCACCAGGAGCCCGCCGGGTCTGCCGACAAGCACGTGGCAATCGCCGGAGGTGCCTTCGCCATCCACCGCGAAATTGGCAACGCCGAATTCTACAAAGGGAGAGTTTAGGATTTCCATTTTGTCACCGTGATCCTTGTTCCGTGACCTGCCTGAGAATTGATGTCGAACTCGTCCATCAGCCGGCGAACACCGGGCAAGCCGATGCCGAGACTGCCGGAAGTGGAGAAACCGTCGCGCAGGGCCAGCGTGAGATCGGCAATGCCGGGGCCGCTGTCGGTGGCGACGATGGTGATGCCGGACCGGTCGGAACCGCGCGCGACGCTCATCACGATTTCGCCCTTGCCGGCGTAGGAGACGATGTTGCGGGCAAGTTCGGAAATGGTGGTGGCGATCAGCGTGGCGTTGCCGACGGAAAATCCGAGTTCGATGGCAATCGTGCGGCCTTTTTGCCGGGCGAGGACGATGTCACGTTCGGAGTTGATGGGCACCCTGCATTCCGCCTCCATCACAGCGGCTCACCTGCCGTTGAAGATGACGGACCGGGGCGGGCGGATACACAAGATGTTGACACCGCGAGAGCGGGCGCGGGGGTCGTGGGCGATGGGCCCGATGGAACGAAGGGAAAGGCCAGCGCGTGCTGGGAGGCGGCGAGGGCGCTTTCGTGTTGGTGCAAACGGAGCAAGTATTTTGTCTCCAGAAGGTGACCCGGGCGGAATGGCAGCGTTGCGGGCCATCGTGCCTGGCGCAGGGGTGGACCCCTGCGGCAGATGCGGCGAACACCTGAAATCTGAAGAGAAATAGCAAGAGAACCCTGCGGGCTCAATCGAGAGCAGGCCCTATTAGGTCCTAAGGTGAATTGCTGAGGGTAAAGACCGGCAGGGGATTAACGGGGAAGCGGTCTGGCGCAGGAAGCGGGGAGAACGAGGACTTGGCCGGGGTGGAGGCGGTTGGCGTCGCGCAATTGAGGGTTGGCCTGGGCGATGCAGGGCCAGGCGGTGGCGCTGCCGAGTTGCGAAGCGGCGATTTTCCAGAGGGAGTCGCCGCTATGAACGGTGATGCTTGGGGGCTGCACGCGGGAACGGAGTTCGGTTGCGGGGACAACCAGCAGGGTGCCGGGCTGAATGTGAACTGGATCGGAAATTGTCGGATTGGAGGCGAGGAGTTCGCTCCAGCGAGAGCCGCTGCCGAGATGGCGTCGCGCGAGTTTCCAGAGAGAATCGCCGGGCTGGATCAGGATGGCTTTCGGCGTGACGCGAGCGTTTGCGATTGGAGCGACGGGTGCGACGCGGGGAGCGGGCGATGGGAACACTGGCATTGGCTTCGAGGGCAGCAGCAATTTCGGCGCGGCTGCGGGAGGTGCGGTGCGGGCGGCGGGAGCGCGCGGCGCTGCGTCGGAAAACGAGATGGTTGGTTTTGCGGGAGCGGAGAAATTGGGAGAGAGGGGCGCGCGTTCGTCCGGCGGCAGGGGCGAAAATCTTTGGCGCGAGAATGGATCGCGGCGCGATGAGCCGATTCGCGGGAGGGGTTGCGCGTTTGTACGCGGGCGCGCGTTTGGAGAAAGAAGCGGAGCGGCGGGTTTTGCCGGCGCAGCCAGGGCCGGCGCAGCCAGGGAAGGTTGCGAAAGATCCATCGGGAAGCGCGAGGCGGGCTGGCGCTTTGCGGCTTCGGCGGCCTGGGAAGCTTCCTGCTTCTGGCGGCGATAGCGGCGGGCCACTTCACCCAAACTTTCGGGAGCAGAATTTTTCTCGGCGTTGACGGAGGGATCGGCGGGCTTGCCGGGCACGGCCGGAGAATTATTTTTGCGGGCCTCGACGCGCGAGCGATCCTGCGGGGTGAGGATTTGCGAATGTTTCAAATCTTCGTTGGTGTAGACGTGGGAGTCTTTTTTCTGTTGCGCGGCTTTGCGGGACTGTTCCTGGCGCGCAGCTTCGGCGACTGGTTTTTCATCGGCGGGCTGAGCATCTTGCGCGCGGGCGGGCGGCGCGAGCAGGGAAGCAGAGGCGCACAAAGAAAGAAGGCACAGGCCGAGGAGTCGGCTGGGGGCCCGTCGAGAGTTGGGCGTGCGGCTCATCTATTTTCGAAACTGCTCTGGGGGACTCCAGAGCCGCGGCAACCTTAAATTCTGGGGAGATTGTACTCTCGAAGGCGGGTGGTAGGGCAATAGAATTGTGCGGAAGGGGCATCCCCCAAAAGTACTGGAGCGCGGGGACAGTTGCGGGGGCGGTTGCGGCGTGGTGCGGGGTTGAACCGGCTGGCGCGGTGGGCTAGGCTTTGGGGCGTTGCAGGAAGAAAGCTTGGCCACCTGAAGGTGGCCGCTACGGGGAGAATGCAGTGGCGAACCATTATTTGTTGAAGACGGAAGCGACGGTCTATTCGTTTGCGGATTTGGTGAAGGACCGCGAGACGGAGTGGGACGGCGTGTCGAATCCGACGGCGGTAAGGAATTTGCGGGAAATGCAACCTGGGGCG
>DASSGJ010000075.1:0-6760 GCA_035693545.1 Candidatus Acidiferrum sp. | reverse complement strand
TGCGGCGACGGTTGGTCTTCGATCCGTCATCCGCTCCACCGACACAAGCAAAGTCCTTGGCTTCCTCGAAAAAGGCAAGCTCAATTCCCATCACGACTGGAAACACCGCTTCAAGGAAAATTCGGAGCGCATGCGCACCGGGTCCCTCCTCGAAGTCGCCGTCGTCCTCAAGAGTCTCGTTTCCCTCAGCCGCAGCAAGCCTCTCTCCTTCCGCGAAAAGAAAATGTTAGAGCGCGCCAAGTATCTCCTAGTCAGTGAAATGGCCACCGCGCGCAACCTGACATCAGAAAACGCAGAAGGGCTCGTAGTGAAATCCCTGGCCAAAGCAAAACTCCAGTTCCCCCAAATGCAGGAAGGTCTGGAACAGTAACCTCCCTGCAACAAATTTTCTTCCCAACGGGCAGCCCGCGGCTGCCCGTTCTTTTTTCGGAGCGCGAGAGTAAAGCTCTCGCTTTCACTCACTAAGCCCATCCAGCCAAATCTTCCGCAGCGCAACCACCGCTCCCCAACTCCGAATCCTTTACCTCCTTTACTTCCTGTACCTCCTTTACCTCATTTCCAACGGCATACTCGCCTTCGCATTCAAGCTCACATCCGCAAACTTCCCCGCTCGAAATCCCGCATACGCCGCCGCCGCAATCATCGCCGCATTATCCGTAGCCAACGCCCGGTCGGGAAAATAAACGCGCAATCCTCTCACCCTCGCCCGCTCCTCGAACGTAGCCCGCAACTGGCTGTTCGCCGCCACGCCCCCCGAAACCAGAATCGTCTCCACCTCGCACTCCTCCGCGCCCATCATCGTTCGTTCCACCAGATCCCGCACCACCGCATTCTGAAACTCCCGCACCAATCCCAGCGTCGTCGCATCGCAAAGCGCCAGCAACTCCGTAAACGAACGATGCCCATCACGCAAAGCCTCTTCGCGCTTCCGAATCCCCTCGCTGTACTCAGGATGTTCACGCAAGTGATACAGCACCGCGGTCTTCAACCCGCTGAAGCTGAAATCCAGCGCATTCCCGCGCGTTTTCGTCGGCCCAAACTTCACCGGCGCCGCCACATTCCCCGCCGCTGCCGCCAGCCGGTCCAGAATCGGCCCGCCGGGATAGCCGAGCACCAAAAGCTTCGCCACTTTGTCGTAAGCTTCCCCTGCCGCGTCGTCCCGCGTTCCACCTAGCTTCCGATATACAAACGCCGCGCCGTCCGAATCGTCCGCCGCTTTCACTTCATACAAAACCGTGTGCCCGCCTGAAACAATCAAACACACCGCCGGCAACTTCGGCTCCTGCCCCTTCTGAAACGCCTCCAGAAACACTGCGCGCACGTGTCCTTCGAGATGATTCACCGGCACCAACGGCTTTCCCAGCGCCGCCCCCAGCGTCTTTCCGTAAGTGATTCCCACCAGCAGCGACCCCACCAGTCCCGGCCCCTGCGTCACCCCAATCGCATCCAACTCCTCAAATTTCAAGTCCGCCCCAGCCATCGCCTCCCGCACCACCGGCACAATCTGCCGCAAATGCTCCCGCGAAGCCAACTCCGGCACCACTCCACCATATTTCCGGTGAATATCAATCTGCGAAGCCACCACACTCGACAAAATCCTGCGCCCGTCCTCCACCACCGCCGCCGCCGTCTCGTCACACGACGACTCAATCCCCAAAATCTTCACTCCGCTCCTTGACTCTTCGCTAATCTTCATGGACTTCAATCTCCGGAAACGCTTTGTCTTATAACCGCACCGCCGTAATGCTCGCCGTTCTTACGGCTCGACCGAATACAATCTCAAGTCGAGAATCCTCGAATACCGCTCAAAATCCGGATCCGTTGTAAAGATTTCCCATCCATGCCGGCTTGCCACGGCGCAGAGCAGCATATCTACGACGCTAGGTGTCACGCCTTTTGCGTAACATGCGTTTGCCAGCTTCGCTGCCTCAATGTAGTCCTCCGATGAGATCTCGACATCCGCGAACGCATCCATGAACTCCCTTAGGTTTTCGAACTGCTGTCTAGTCTTGATGCCAGTCAGCAACTCTTGCCGGACTATCCCAAGAACCTTCACCGAGCCCCGCTCAATTGCTGCATTGAGCGCTTCAACCTGTGCCGTCTCCCTGGCGTTCCGGTGCTCGGCGCGCCGCCTCAAGGCAATCGACCAAACGCTGGTGTCCACCAGAACGTTCACGGCCGCTTCCTTTTCCGTTCACGCTTGTAATCATAGTTCTCGTAATAGTCTATCGTTCCGAACAGGCTGACGATCTTTTGCTGTTTCCGCCGCCGGACATACTCATCCAAGGCTGCATTTACTGCATCCTTTTTCGTCTTGTGCCGTCCCAGCTTCTTTGCTTCCGTGATCAGTTGATCGTCAATCGCAAGATTGGTAGCCATGCATCACCTCACACATATTGTTACACATCCTAATGTGTGGATTCTATGTTCTGTTTCCATCTTTCGTCCCTTTGTACAGCGTATCTCTTTCGCACAGTCCTATTGCGTGCCCCCATTGCCCCCGGCAATCTGGCCGAAGGCACATCCATGACTATCACCATCACTACCACCGCCGAGACTTCCTCCACCCTCGAGGAGCGCATGCTCGGCAGCGGCCCCGGCTTGCCGCCTGCCCTCCCCAACTATCCCGCGCAAAGCGCCACCACCATCGACGGCGGTTCCGCCGCTCTCTTCGGCCTGCCCTTCATGATCGCCGGCGTCTTCATCGGTCTCGCCGCGTTCAACGTTATCCAGACCCGCAATCACGCGCCACTCTGGCTCATCGCCATTCTCGGCGCCATGTTTTTCTCCGCCGGATTTTTCCTGTTCGCTCACGGCGTTCGCGGCATGATCCGCAAAGCTGTTTATGCCCGCAAAACCGCCGAAACTCCCGGCCAGCCCTGGCTCTTCGACTTTCACTGGCACCAGGAAGGAATCAATTTCTCCGCTTTCAACGCGATGCTCGGCCGTCTCCTCGGCGCTCTCATGTGGAATGCTTTCCTTGTCCCGTTCTTCTGGATCGGCTACACCCAGCGCGGAACTTGGCCCTTCCTCGTCTTCGCCAGCCTCTTCGCGTTGATCGGTCTGGTCTTCTGGGTGCGCTGGGCGCAGATGCTCGGCGACCTGCTGCGTTACGGCAACAGCTTCCTCTCTTACGACGGGTTCCCCTATTTTCTAGGCGGAACCCTGCGCGCCCGCCTGCGCGCCCCGCGTCACCTCGCCGCCGTCAATTCCCTTTCCTTCACCTTGCGCTGCGTGCAGGAGCGCTACGTCACCACCGGCTCCGGCAACAACCGCCGTTCCCAGGTGGTCTGCTACGAACTCTACAAAGACGTCGTCACCCTCGACCACGACCGTCTCGCCAATTTCGTCGGCGCTGAAATTCCCGTCGAGTTTCGCCTCCCCGCCGACAAGCTCACCACTTCGCTCGCTGACACGCCTCCCACCTACTGGCAAATCGAAGCCAAAGGCGAAGCCCGCGGCGCCGATTACCAGGCTTACTTCCTCGTTCCCGTCTACAAGAAACCCTGAATCATCCCCTTCCGCTCCCGCATCCAATTCAACGGGTATAACCGCCGCGCCTTCAGCAGCATCCATGTGGTTAAGCTTCGCCTTCCACAAGCGTTGCGCAGGTTGTGTTACGTTGTACATTCAGTTTAATAGTTCTATTAAGCTCAATGCCCCAAAGGGACTCCGATTATGGCCAAGCCAGTTCTCCTCACCGTTGACGACGATCCCGATGTCCTGCAATCCATCGAGCGCGATCTCCGCTCCCGTTACTCCGAGCGCTACCGCATTATGCGCGCCGCCTCCGCCAACGAAGCGCTCAGCGTCCTCAATCGCCTTAAGTCCCGCAACGACGCGGTCGCCCTTCTCCTCGCCGATCAACGCATGCCCGAGCTCGACGGCGTCGGCTTCCTCTCCCAGGCCACCGAACTCTTCCCCAATGCCAAACGCGCCCTTCTCACCGCCTACGCCGACACCAACGCCGCCATCGAAGCCATCAACTCCGCCCGTGTCCACTATTTTCTTCTGAAGCCCTGGGATCCCCCCGACCAGAATCTCTATCCCGCGCTCGACGATATGCTCAACGAGTTCATGGATTCCTATCATCCCCCGTACGAGGGCATCCAGCTCTTCGGCACCCGCTGGTCTCCCCGGGCCTACGAACTCCGCATGTTCCTCGCGCAAAACCATCTCCCGTATCAATGGGTGGACGTCGAACAATCCAACACCGCGGACTCGGCGGCCGCTCTCCTGAGATCCGATGGCACGCCGGAAACCCTGCCGCTGATGATTTTTCCCGACGGCACAAAATTTTGCGAGCCCTCAACCGCCGACATCGCCAAAAAGATCGGCTTGCGCACCCACAGCGACGTCGAATTCTACGATCTCGCCATCGTCGGTGGCGGCCCCGCCGGACTCGCCGCCGCCGTTTACGGCGCCTCCGAAGGCCTTCGCACCGTCATGATCGAACGCGAAGCCCCCGGTGGCCAGGCAGGCCTCAGCTCCCGCATCGAAAACTATTTGGGTTTCCCCGCCGGCCTCAGTGGGCGCGACCTCGCCCGCCGTGCGGTCGTTCAAGCCACCCGCTTTGGCGTGGAAATTCTTTCTCCGCAGGAAGCCGCCGGCGTCCGCATCGAGGGCCCCTATCGCATTATCGAAATGGCCGACGGCAGCAAAGTCTCCTGCCACGCCCTCCTTCTCGCCATGGGCGTCCAGTGGCGCAATCTCGGCGTCCCCGGCGAAGAGCGGCTCCGCGGCGCCGGCGTTTACTACGGCGGCGGCGTCACCGAAGCCATCGCCTGCAAGGGCGAAACCGTTTACGTCGTTGGCGGCGCAAACTCCGCCGGACAAGCCGCCATCAATTTCGCCGGCTACGCCGAAAAAGTGGTGATGATCATTCGCCGCGAATCCCTCGCCGCCACCATGTCGCAATACCTGATCGACCAGATCAAGAAAACTCCCAACATCGAAGTCTGGCCGCAAACCCAAATCGCCGAAGTCCACGGCGACCAGCACCTCGAAGAAATCTCCATCTACTGCTCAACCACGAAGAGCACCGACCGCGTCCCCGCCAAAAGCCTCTTCATCTTTATCGGCGCCCTTCCCCGCACGGACTGGCTCGGCAACCTGGTCCAGCGCGATGCCCGCGGTTTCATTCTTTCCGGCTCGGACCTGATGCGCGACGGCAAACGCCCCCAGGGCTGGACCATCGATCGCGATCCTTCGCTCCTGGAATCCAGCGTCCCCGGCATCTTCGTCGTCGGCGATGTCCGCCACGGCTCTGTCAAACGCGTCGCCTCCGGCGTCGGCGAAGGCGCCGTTGCCATTCAGTTCGTTCACCAGTATCTTGCGAAGGTGTCATGAGCTACGCCGACCGGCTTACCAAAATTGCCCCAGCCGATTTGCCGGGCCTCGTCGAAGAAATCCGAAAAATTGCCGTCTTCACCGACCTCCCACAGGAGCATCTGGAGTGGTTCGTCTCCAATTGCATGGAAGCCCGCTTCGCCGCGGGTGAAGTCGTCTATAAAGAAGGCACTCCCGCCGAATACATGTCCGTTTTTCTTGAGGGCAGCATTTTCGCTCGCCGCGAATCCGATGGCGCCGATAGCCCGGTCTTCATCGTCGGCAAAGGCGATGTCACCGGCTTGCTTCCCTTTTCCCGCATGACCCATCTCACGATCACTGGCCGTGCGGAAGAGCCCGTCCACCTGCTCTTGTTTCACTCCTCGTTGTTCAACGAAATGCTCCACCGTATGCCGACGCTTGGCAAGCGCCTCGTCGGTCTCCTCACCGATCGCGTCCGAGAGATGACCCGCAGCGAACAGCAGCGCGACAAGCTCGCCGCCCTCGGCAAACTTTCCGCCGGCCTCGCCCACGAACTCAACAATCCCGCCGCCGCTGCCGCCCGCGCCTCGGACGCCCTTCTCGAATGTCTCACGCGCCTCCGCAAACTCGACGCGCTGCCGTACCTTTCGGAAACCAACTGCGCCTCCATCGCCAAGATCGAAACCGAAATTCGCGCCGAACTGCAACCTCCCGCCTTCAAAGACCAGCTCGAGCGCAGCGACCGCGAAGAGTCCATCACCTCCTGGCTCGAGGGCCACAAAGTTCCCGAACCCTGGAAGCTCAGCCCGCTTCTCGTTGACGCCAACCTTACGGCGGACCAACTCGAGCGCTATCTCGACGCCTCAGGCGTCACGATGCCCACCGCTCTCTCCCGCTTCGCCACCATGCTCGAAATGGAGCGCATCATCGGCCAAGTCGCTCATAGCACCCGGCGCATCTCCACGCTGGTGAAAGCCATCAAGGAATATTCCTACATGGATCAGTCCCCCGTGCAGGAAGTGGACATCGTCCGCGGCCTCGAAACCACCATCGCGATCATGGACCACAAGCTCAAGAAAGGCATCACCGTGATTCGCGAGTTCGCGCCCAACGTCCCCAAAGTCACCGCGAACGGCGGCGAACTGAACCAGGTCTGGACCAACCTGATCGACAACGCCGCCGACGCCATGAAAGATAAAGGCACACTACGCATCCGCGTCTCCCATGAAGGCGAGTACGTTCTGGTGGAAATCATTGACAACGGCTCCGGCATTCCCGAAGACGTCCAGCCTCACATCTTCGAGCCCTTCTTCACCACCAAAGGTGTTGGCGACGGCACCGGCCTAGGCCTCGACTCCGTCCAGCGTATCGTCCGCAAAACTCGCGGCTCCATCAACTTCGAATCCGTCCCTGGCGAAACTCGCTTCCAGGTCCGCATCCCCATCCACCA
>DASSGJ010000074.1:0-13879 GCA_035693545.1 Candidatus Acidiferrum sp. | reverse complement strand
AAGCGACAGCTATGCTTCCGCACTCTAAATTGTACCTGATTACTGGATGGAGCCTTTGGGCGAGATCCATTGTTTTTCAACCGACTGAATCTCGCTTACAAGTTGCAGGTCCTCGGGTTGCGGAAGCATTTCCTTGAGATGCTCCGTATATTTTTCGTCCGACAGCAGTTCGCCATGCACGCTGTACGGCTTGCGGGCGTGTTCACCGATGAAGCGGTTGAACTTGAAATCGGGAACGTAGAGAAGCGGCTGGCCGGCAGGCACGTTTTTATTGATCATCTCGACCAGCTTGATGCATTCCTGGTAGTAGAGTTCGCGGCTGTGCTCGTTCATCCGCTCGAGATTTACCGCTGCCTGGGCGGTCGGCTCGTCATAACGTGCCTTGAGGCCCCAGACGTAGAACCAGTGCGCCGAACTGGAGCGGTCGACGCCAAAAAGGTCCAGGCTGACCGGAATCCATTTGTTGACATACTTCTGGATGACCTGCGTGGGGACCACGCCGGCTTTGACGATGCGCTTGATGCCGTCCTGTCCCGTGCCGAGGTGAAAGGATTCTTCCTTGAGCATCGGAATCATGGACTGTGCGAGGGGAGCGAAACCCGAATAGCTGAGCATGGTGAGCTGGTATTTGCCGTCGCGGTCCACAAAATCAGTGTAAACGAAAAAGTCCAGCCAGTTGTTGACATCCTGATTGAAGGCGCCGAGGAGACGCTTCTGGTCGAAGGCGCGGCGTTCGAGCATCTTCTGGGCTTCGACGCGGCCGCTGTAGCCGAAGTGGTTCATCAGCAGGTAGCACATCTGCCAGCCATGGCGCATCTCTTCGGTGACGACGCGGCAAAGCGACTGGCGGTCGTGCTCGCTGGGCGAGGTCTCGAACAGGCGGCGCTGCTGCTCGACGGAGGCGAATTCGGTGTCGCCCTGGTAGACGATCAGGTTGAGCAGGGCGTCGCGCATGCGCTGGTCGGGAATGCTGACGACCTTTTCCCACTTGGGGCGGCCCTTGTAAGCTCCGAATTCGATTTCGTTGGAGCGGGTCGGGCCGAACTTGGCTTCAAATTTGTAGTCGGTGATTTCCGGGTAATCCACGCCGATGTCTTTTTGCCAGACACGGAAGAGGTCAACCCAGTCATCGAAAGTCGAAAGACGCGTTGCCGGCATGAGCGAAGTCTCCTTTGATCGGAATGCTGGGCACAGCGAAAAAACTAACTGCCTTGAAACTTGGGTGCGCGCTTTTCCATGAAGGCATGAATGCCTTCCAGGCAATCGTGCGAATGGAAACATTTAAGCTGCGCCTGCACTTCGCGCTCGAGCGCTTCCATCAGTGCGTCCTTTTCACGCGCGAAAATGGACTGCTTCACGGCGCGGATGGCGAGCTGCGGTCCCTCGGCGATTTTTTGCGCAAAAGCCACCACGGCGCCTTCGAATTGGTCCGCGGGAAAAAGATGATTCAGGATGCCGAGACGATGCGCGGTCTGAGCGTCGATCATTTCGCCGAGATAAAACATTTCCGCGGCAACCGAGGGGCCGACGAGCTGCGGCAGAAAATAAGTGCCTCCGTAATCCGGAAACAATCCAACTTTGGCGAAGTTCTGTCCGAATACGGCGCCGTCCACGGCGAGCCTGATGTCGCAGGCGAGGGCCAGATTCATGCCTGCTCCTGCGGCAGGACCATTGACGGCGGCAATCACCGGCTGTGGCATGGTGCGAATGTTCAAGACCGCCTGCATGCCGGAGCGCAAAATGGGCGCGAGTTCCGTGGAATCGCCGCGCTCGCGTCCTTTGCCGATGGCGCCGAGATCTCCGCCGGCACAAAACGCGCGTCCCGCTCCGGTCAGAACCACGACATGGATGGAAGAATCGCTGGCGACACGGATCAGGGCTTCGTTCAGGGCGGTGGTGAGCTCGTTATTAAGCGCATTCAGGCGGTCGGGCCGGTTCATCACCAGCGTGATAACAGAGCCCTGACGCGTCTCCTGAAGCACGGGAGAATGGGAAGCGGTTTGTGGAGCTTGACTCATGCTGCCTCCGTTTCGTGCGGTTCCATCTAGTGGCTCTGCGCCTCGCGCGATTTTTCGGTGCGCTTCACCAGTTCGGCGAGCTTGCGAAAATGTTTCAAGCGATCGCTTCTTCCTCGCGACGTTGCGCCGATGGTCGTCGGCAAAACGTAAACGTGCGCGCCGTAGAGAAGTTCCTTCTGGACTCCGTAGGCGCACTTGCGCTGCGCGAACTGCTCATAGGGCAGCTTGCCGTTGAAGGCAATGACGCGCGGAAGATATTCCTCAAGCTTGCGTGAGAGTACGAAGCGGCCCTCCGCGTAATCCTCGCGCCTCAGTTCTTCAATCGTTTTGGTCGGCCGCTTGACCAGATCGGTCAGGCCGATGCCGAATTCAATGATTCGGCGGTCGTCCGGGTAGTCGAAAGGCTCGGGGACAACGCCGCTGTCATAAAGCAGCGGCCAGAAAGGGTTGCCGCGGCCGGCGTAATAGTGGCCGGCGCGTACCGAAGACTCCGTTGGATTGCAACCCACAATCACGAGCTTCATTCCTTTGCGTAGATAGTCTGGGAGGGTTTTCATTCGAGTGGCACTTTCCTGGATGCCCTATGAGTCTAATTCGAGTTTACTTCCCTTTGAAATTGGCGGCACGCTTTTCGACGTAAGCGGCAAGGCCCTCCTTGGCGTCTTCGCTGGTAAAGAGGAGTTGCTGGAGTTCGCGTTCGAGGCCGAGGGCTTCGGCGAAGGGAATTTCGGTGCCTGTGACGACCGAGCGCTTGATGCGGCCGACTGCCCGCGAAGCCTTGTTGGGCGGGCAGAATTGCCGGGCGTAGGCGAGAACGTCGTCCCAGAAGGATTCTTTCTCGTACAGATAATTGATGAGACCCATTTCGAGAGCTTCTTCGAAGCTGAATGTGCGGCCGGTGGCCATGAGCTCCAGCGAGCGCGAGCGGCCGATGGCGCGGGCGAAACGCTGCGTGCCGCCGGTGCCGGGGAGAACGCCGAGATTCACTTCGGGCAGGCCGATCTTGCCGCCTTCCTTTTTGGCGATGCGGATGTCGCAGGCCAGCGCGATTTCCAGCCCGCCGCCAACGGTGTGTCCGTTGAGGGCCGCGATGACGAGTTTCGGAGTTTGCTCAAGACGGCTGAGCGTTTCGTTGGCGTGCAGGCAGAAATAATATTTGAACTGGGGATCCGCCTTGGTCAGCATTGGAATGCTGGCCCCGGCGGAAAAGAATTTTTCCCCGGCGCCACGGATGACGATGACGTGCACGCCCTCGTCCATGCGGGCCTTGAGAATGGCCGCATCGAGCTGGAGCATCATGTCGTAGGTGTAGGTATTCGCGGGCGCGTCGTCGAGTTCAAAAATGGCGACGCCTTCTTCGACGCGATACTTGACGAGTTCCTTCGTTGCAGCACTGGTTGTGGTAGCCATAATTTATGTTTCGTCCCTTCGTCTGGAATCTGAAATTCTTGAAAAATTGTTAGCGTTGGTCTCCTGCGGTTATTCCATCTGCGAACACGGGCTTGGACTCCGGGCCCGGCGGCACAACCCCATGAAGAAAGATCCCCACAATGGCCGCAGTCAGCTCCAAGGCATCGGGATCGACTCCGGGCTTATGCCACTTGTAGGTCCAGTTCATCATGCCGAAGAGGCTGAGAACGGCAATGCGAGGGTGAATACCGGGCGCGAGGCCTTCCGCGGCAAGAGAGTCGAAGATTTCCCGGGCCAGGGCGTAATAGCGGCGCTTGATTGCTTGAACCTTCTCGCTATAGGGGACCCCCAAGGCGTCTTCCTCGTGCGAGAGAACTTTCATTTCATTGGGGTGGGAGAGGAAATACTCGATGTGGTTGAGAACTAGAAGCCGCAAGCGTTCCGTAGGCTCATCGACGCCCTCCAGCCGCGACCGGAGACTCTCCAAAACAAATGTAAAGGTTGTGCTTTGAATAAGATAGAGAAGATGCTGCTTGTTTTCGAAGTAATAGTAAAGGCCAGCGAGAGAGACACCAGCCGCCCGGCTTATATCACGCATGGAAGCGCCTTCAAAGCCGTGCTGAGCAAAGACTTGGGAGGCCGTTCGGAGGATGTGCTGGAGCTTGGCCTCGGCATCGCGGTAAATGGGGGTAGAGGAAGCCATTGATGTCTCGAACGTTCGTTCGACAACTGTAATTCGTGTCTCAGGGACTGTCAAGCAGGTATTTGCCATGTACTTTCTTTAGCGCTTCGCAGCATTCCTCAAGGTCGCCTTCAGGTCGAGATTGGAGACGAGGCGGTGGAGATAGTTGGGGTGGAGCCCGAGGAGTTTGGCGGCTTGGGTGAAGTTGCCTTGAGACTGCTCGAGGGCCGTAAGGATCAACTGTTTCTTGGTATCGCGGACAGCATCGTGGAAGTTGGCGGCGGTTTCGGAAATGGGTAGGGCTCGGTCCGCGAGGGCATCCGGGAGATCCTCCGGGAGGATGAGGTCGGAAGAGCCGATGACGATGGCGCGCTCGATGGCGTTTTCAAGCTCACGAATGTTGCCAGGCCAATCGTATTGGGCAAGACAGGCGCGGGCGGCAGGAGAGAGTCCGCGGACTTTGCGATTGGAGCGCGCTGAGTAGCGGGCAACGAAATGATCGGCGAGCAGCGGAATGTCCTCTGAATGTTCGCGAAGGGCCGGCATGGTGATGGAGACGACGTTGAGCCGGTAGAAGAGGTCGAGGCGAAATTTTTCATCTGCCACGGCTCTCTGAAGGTCTTTGTTCGTGGCGGCGATAAATCGGACGTTCAGCTTGATCGAAGAGGTGCCTCCAAGGCGGACGAACTCGCGTTCCTGAAGAACGCGCAAGAGCTTTGCCTGCAGAGCAGGCGGAAGTTCGGCAACCTCGTCGAGGAAGACCGTTCCCCCTTCGGCGACTTCCAGCAGCCCTTTCTTCTGCGAGACAGCGCTGGTGAAGGCCCCGCGTTCGTGGCCGAACAGTTCGCTCTCCAGAAGCGTTTCGGTCAGGGCCGCGCAATTCAGCGCGACAAAGGGACGCGACTTGCGCGGGCTGTTTAGGTGGATGGCGCGCGAAGCGAGTTCCTTGCCCGTGCCGCTCTCTCCCAGAATTAAAACAGTGGAATCGGATGGAGCCACGCGTTCGATGAATTGGTAGACCTGGCCCATGCGCGGGCCTCGCCCGATCATGTCGTGCTGTAGCTGGCATTCGGCGCGAAGGCGCTGGTTCTCGCTGCCGAGGCTTTCGAACTGCCGGGCGTTTTCAATGGCCACGGAAGCGAGCCCCGCAATAGCGGAAAGCAACTGCAGGTCATCGTTGGAAAAGCGTGTGGCGGGATTGCGGCTGTCGAGATAGATCAAGCCGAGCGATTGCGAGGGGGTGGTCAGCGGAACGCAGAGAAGCGAAAGCCCGGAATCCGGCGCAATTTGTCCCGAATCGGTGGAGGAAGCTGAAGGTCCATCGTAGTCAACAACGGCCACGCGTTCCTCGACGACGCGTCGCGCAAGAACCCGGCTCAGGTGGACTGGATGATCGGGGCCTGCGCTGCGGTCCCAGGCGACAGGCGTGGAAAATTCGCCGGTACTTGAGTCGAGGAGCAGAATGGCGCCGCGTTCGGCAGGGATCACATCAAAAAGCATGGCCAGGAGCTGCCACTGGAGCGCATCAATGTCGCGCATGGAGCCGATGGCGGAACTGATCTTGAGAAGCGTGGACAGCGTGCGCGCGAGACGCACCGCCGGGGGAAGTGCGGCAAGCGACTCGGGCTGCAAATAGAGCAGGTCTTCCGGTTTGAGTTGCTGAGCGGAGCTGCTGAGGGCGCCGAGGTCGTCAAGCTGGACCGAGCGGCTCTCTGCCGACGCGACGGCTTCGGGAAGAAAAAGGAACGAAGAATCGCCGACGGAGATCTGGTCCCCAAAGGACAGAACCCGTTCGGTGATGGGAATACCATTGACGAAAGTTCCGGCCGGAGAATCCAGGTCCCTCAGCTTGAAGCATCCCGACGATTCGGTAATGGTGCAGTGCTGCGGCGCAACAGCTGGGTCCTCCAGGAGCACCGCATTCGAGGGATCGCTGCCAATAGAAAGAGGCGCCGCAACGGGAAAGCTTGTGTTCTTCCAGGGGCCGCTGAGGACAGTGAGTCTTGGGGGCACGGGTTGGGAACTCGGTGACGGTTTATAGCGTTTCGGCTGAGGGTAGGGATTCTAACTCGGTGACCTTGAATAATCTACACCCATGGCGGCTATCCGAATGGTTAGGGTGGCTATCCGAAAGATTAGAGAATCAGACATTGGGTAGGGGCGCGAGTCGGAGGCGCCGCTCCCCTTCGGGTAAACCTTTATTTAGTAATAGTTTAGACGAGGTCTCGGTGGCCTCCAGATCCAGATACCGCCTCGAACTTCTGCAAACCCCGCCGCTAGCACCCTGGTGTCTCGCCCTTCGGATAGAGAGGCGCGATGGGCGTCACTTCAGCGCAACCGAATTGTGAGCAGCTCAAAAACATTATTTTCGACGCCATAGCATTCAATCTTCAAGAGATCCGCAATCTGGAAGAGGCATGAGGGGAATTGTCTCCACGATGGCAGGTTGCTTGCATTCCTCCAAGAGCGTCGGGCAGTTAAGAAAACAACTGAGGTGGATCATGAACTTCACGAAAAATATTAAGTGGCAATTGGTTCTGGCGGCTTTTGGCGTTTCGCTCCTGATGACAAGCGCGATTCGCGCCCAGGAAATCACCAACACCGATTTTGAAACTCCGGCTACGTCGGTTTCGGGCAATTTTAATACCCCGTCCGCGGCATCCGCAAATGCGGCAGTGAACAACGCACAGGCGGAATATACGGCGGTATCTCAGGCTTCGATTCTTCCCGCAGACCAGCAGGAGGAAGCCGGTCTGGCCAGCTTCCCCCGCACATTGGGTTCACTGATCGCGCTTGGCGTGCTTCTGATCGCCTGCGGCATTCTCTGGAAAAACACGGTTAACCGCCGGAATGACATTTTGAAGACTCACAACTCGCTTTCCATGCGGAGGAACCCACTCCCCAACCGCAAAGCCCACGCCCTGCACTCGTAAGCGCACAGGCAAGCCTCATTCCGGGGGCCCGACGAATGCCCCGCTCCCGGAATGAGGCGTCAAGTTTTTTCCCGCCTCGATCCCCTCCCGTTTCGAATTTTTCCCGGATTACTTTCCTGAAGAAAAAAACGGCAATTCCCTGCCGAGATTTTTTTGTTTGGCGAGAGCGTAAATCTTCTCAGCGACAGCGAGATCCCAGGCCGCGATGCCGTTGGATTTGAAAAGTGTGATCTGCTTGTCGCTCGCGCGGCCGGGGACTTTGCCGGCGACAAGTTGGTCGAGTTCGTGAACTGCTTCCCATTTCCGGGGCTGCTGCTGGAACGGGATAATCAGGTCGCCCGCTTCCTGTTTCGACTGCTCGATCGAATCCACGAAGATGATATCGGCGCGCGCGATGGCCGTGTCGTCGAGTTCGCGTTTGTGGGCGTGATTCGCGCCGATCGCATTGACGTGGGCGCCTTCGACAATGTCGTGCCCGTCCAGCACCGGCTTGGCAGAGGTTGTCGCGGTATTGATGATGTCTGCGCCGCGGACGGCTTCGGCTGCGGATGCGGCGGGATGAACCGCGAGGCCGAGGCTCTGAGACATTTCTTCGCAGAACTTCACGCGGCGCCCTGCGTCACGTCCGTAAACGCGTACAGAATCGAGCTTGCGAGCGGCAGCAATCGCTTCGAGCTGAGTTTTTGCCTGGCCGCCGGTGCCGAGGATGGCCGCTGTGCGGGCGTTCGTGCGCGCAAGATATTTCGTGGCGACGCCGGAAGCGGCCCCCGTGCGCTGCTGCCCCAGGAACTCGCCTTCAATCAGGGCCAGCAACGCGCCGGTGGAGATTTCATACAGCGGAACGAGAAAACGAAGAACCCCTTTCACATACGTGTACTGCTTCATGGCAATGAAGCCGGCTTCGGTGTCCATGGCGGCCATGTAATGGAAAAACCCGCCGCCCGCAGGAAGTTCGAACCGTCGGCGCGGATGGAGAACGACGCGTCCGTCCGCCTGCTTGCGTGAGATTTCCTCGACCGCGTCCATGGCCATGGGCATCGTGAGAAGCTGGCGGACTTCGTCTTCATTGATGTGCAGGGTCATGGCTTGACTCCAGATGTATCGGTTGGCGGCTGACCGGGATGAAATTCGACGAGGCTGAGGTTCGTCTCGGCGACAGTCCCGTGGTGATGGTAGTGGTAGCTTAGGATGCCGATGCCCGGTGCGAGTTCGATCTCCGTGTCGTCTGGATTGGTTGTGAACCGCAAAACGGAGACTTCCGCGGGCCGTGACGCTAGGCCCTTGATTTCTCCAATTTTTTTCGTCTCCTGCGAAGCTACGACCCAGCAGTAAAGAGCGTCGTCGCGCCGAAGGCTTTCGGCATCACCAAACTTCATGCCCCGTTTCAACGGCCAGCGGAAGAGAAGATTGTCCTCCGCAAGCAGCTTGTCCAGGGCGGAGGCGTCTTTATCGAGCTTCGCGTAATCGAAATCCGGGGGCAACGAATTCAAGAAAACATCGTGGCGTTTTGTTTCGATCAGAAGCCAGGGCATCGCCGCAACTTCGCCCGTCGCCCAATCGAGGTCCCGTGGGAATCCGGAAAGGACAGCGATGGTAAATTCAGGTTTCTGGATGACTCGCTCCACGGTCATCTTCAGAGTCACGTCCGCTTGGGCGTCTTTTTCCGTTTGCTGGTCGGTCCAGGTTACCGTTCCGCGATAGAGCCACCAGGTGCCGGGCGTGAGCGGGAAGAAGAGCTCGGCTTGAGCTTCAGCACCTGGCTTGGTCGGATGTGTGGCAGTTGACGTTCTTCGAGCGTCTCCGGCAGCGTGTTGCGCGGCTGCGAATGCGGCACTCAGCAGAACCAGCGAACCGAGAATTAAGGCCGCACCGGAGAGTAAGGCAACTTTTCGAATTTTTCGCATGGTTATTTCTTAGACGGAGATGGTTGTGGCTTGGCTTTTTCGGTCTTGTTCGGGGCACCGGGATTTTCATCTTTGATACGCCGGACCACGGTCTGAATCAGGCGAAAGTGGCGATCTTCCTTGTCTCCGAACAGATGGAAACGGAATTCGGGCTGCCCATTGGGGTCTTTCGAAACGCGGATGGGAAACGCGCCGCACAGATTATTGTCAATGAAGGCAGTTTCGTAACGGGTTTTCCGCGTGTTCCAGGTATACACGCGCGCCGTGGTGAAGTCGCAGGGTTGGCCTTCAGGGCCCCGCGAGCCGGCAGCAAGATACTGCGGGTGCTCGCCCTCGCCGTCTGTGACGCGATTGAGTTCGAACCAGGCGAGCGGGCGAATGTTAGCCGACTCAGCGCCTTCACGGACGGGTTCAGGGAGATCGAGAGCCACAAATCGCGCGACGACCCATCCCGCAATCGGTATGGTCTGATCGCCCGGCTGTGTGGTGTTGGTGATGGCGGAGTTGCGCACAACTCCTTCGCCCGGCGGGCGCGTAGCGATGCCGCGGATGAGGAACCAATCTTCCTTCTTGGTTTCGGCAGGCTCGCCGGACTCCTTTTCGTCGGCAACCTGCACCCAATCCGCCGTCGCCCGGCCGACAATTTCGACAGCCGCATTGCGGGCAAACTGGTAAAGACGCGGCTCATTCCTGCCGGGCTCTACACGTAGATTGGTCGGAACCTTGGTTCGGCCGCGGGCCTGGACGGGAATCCCCGAGGCTTGCTTTAGAAGTTTCGCGCTGCGCTGCCAAAGATCGGGTTCCATCAAATAGCGGCCGTCCACCCAGCCGACGACCCCGGACGCGGTGCGGACCTTCACGTTTTCGTTGCGGCGGGCCAGAACATCCACGTGGTCGCCATAGAGAAGCACGCCAACCTGCTCGCGTACCTGTGCAACGCTGCTCCACAGGGTGACGCTGCGCTCGCTGATATACGCGTCGCTGATGGATTCGTGCTTCGGACGGAAAATCCAGGCCAGCACCGCCACCACACAGAGCAGCGGCACGGCCACAAGCAACTTGCGTTTCATGCGGAATCCCCGAACGTGGCGCCAACGGCGCGGGCGGCATGAACGATTTCGCTGGCCGGATCGACGTATTTCATTTTTTCCAGCGCTTCATCCAGAGAAACGGACTCGATCTTTCCGGATTTCAGGCAAACCATTCGCCCGAACTGCTGTTTGGCTACGAGATCCGTGGCGGCGACGCCCAGCCGGGTGCCAAGAATGCGATCGAAGGGAGTCGGCGAACCCCCGCGCTGGACGTGGCCGAGCACGGTGACGCGAATCTCCTTGTGCAGCATTTCGCGCAGCGTGAAGGCGATGGTGTTGGCGACGTTGCCCGGACCGGCGGGCGGTATCGGCTTGCCGTTGGGGTCGGCCGCCGGAAGCTTGACGCCCTCCGCGACGACGATCAGGCTGAAGCGCTTGCCGCGAAGTTCACGGGCGCGGACCGCATCGCAGATATTTTCAAACTTGAACGGTATCTCGGGGATGAGAATAATGTGCGCGCCGCCGGCGATTCCGGCGTTCATGGCTATCCAACCGGCATCGCGGCCCATTACTTCGATCAGCATGACGCGGTGGTGAGACTCCGCGGTGGTATGCAGGCGATCAACGGCTTCGGTCGCGATAACAAGAGCGGTGTCGAAACCGAAAGTGACTTCCGTGGCGTCGAGATCGTTATCAATGGTTTTCGGGACGCCAACTACGTTGACGCCGCGGCGAAAGAAATCGCGCGCAATGTGCTGCGTGCCGTCTCCGCCAATCACGATGATCGCGTCAATGCCCAGGCGGCGGGCGTTGTCCATGCAGAGGGAAGAGTAATCGTGCACCGCCTCGACGCCGTTTTCCTGCGTTTTGTAGGCGAACGGATTACCCCGGTTGGTGGTGCCCAAAATTGTGCCGCCACGCGGGAGAATGCCGCTGACGGTCTCCTCGGTCATTTCTTTCGCGCCCTCGGGCCAGATCAGGCCGTCAAAGCCGTTCCGGATGCCAATCACGCGCATGCCGTGCTCGGAAATGGCGGCGCGGACGACGGCGCGAATCACCGCATTCAGGCCAGGCGCGTCTCCTCCACCGTTAACAATGCCGACTGTGCGAACAGGTTTCATGATTCCTCAAGAGTGATCCTGAAGATTGTACCTGAAACGGAGCCGTGCCCGAGGTGACACATGACGCGGGAGAACCGTAGAATCAACGTCGCGGGCTGAGTAATGTAGGGTGCGGGGGAATGATGAAATTCTTGAATTCGTTTCAGCCGTTTGGATTGGCCATCCTGCGCCTGGCGCTGGCGCTGATTTTTATTTACCACGGGTATCCGAAGCTGGTGCGCGCCGACGCGATGATGCGGCAGTTTTTCATTCAACATGGGTTTCCCGGATACTTTGTGGGGTTGGCGGGGATTCTCGAATGTGTCGGCGGCGGATTGCTGCTGATTGGATTGTTCACGCGGCCTGCGGCCCTGTTGCTTGCGGCGGAGATGCTGATTGCAATCTGGAAAGTGAAGCTGGTCCACGGGGTGTTCGCGGTGAATGAATACCAATTCGAACTGGCCCTGGCTGCGGCGTGCGTCGCCTTGGCCACGGTGGGGCCGGGGAATTTGTCGGTGGACCATGTGATCCTGGGGGAAGGCGGGGCAAAACGAAGAGCGGCCAGGCGAGACAGGGAGTGACCTTCAGTGTTTGCCCAGACGAAGAAAGGATGGCCCCTCCCGCCTTTTGTAGCGGCCGCCTTCCGAGGCGGGCGCAGTTTCTTGAGTGCGGAAGCAAAGCTTCCGCTTTCACGCATTCACCTAAGCTTGAGCCGGTGAGCCAGGCACAGCCAGGGCCGGCGTAGCCGGAGCGAGCGGCAGCGCGATCCACAGAATGATGTAGAGCAGTCCACCGGTGCCCGCGCAGAGCACCGCAAGCAACCAGATGATGCGGACGAGAGTGGGATCGAGGTCGAAATAATCGGCAACACCGGCGCAGACGCCGCCCAGTTTCTTGTCGCGGCTGGAGCGCATCAGGCGTTTTACCGGAGCGGTATACCCACCGGCCGGTGGCGAGGCTTGACCGGCCAACTGAGCGCCGCAGTTGTAGCAGAACTTCGAACCCTCAACGACTTCCTTCTGGCATTTCGGGCAGAGCATGGTTCACCCCCACAGAGCGATTCCCAACCGCATTCTAAACAAAGATACGAATTGAGGGGAGAGAAAGTTTCATCGGGAGGAGCGGCTCGCCCGCCGCGGCGGACATGCCTTAAACCCTTGTAGGGGAGGGGCTTGCCCCTCTCTCTTGGGTTTCTCTTGCGTGGGATCTGGAGATGCGCGTCAGTATTCGAGAAGCTTGCTGACCGCCACAGTGATGTCGTCCGTTTGCGGCAGGATCGCGTCTTCCAGTTTCGGATGATACCCGCAAAAGGTGTCAGTCGCAGCCACGCGCTTTACTGGCGCATCGAGTTCCTCGAAAAGTTCTTCCGCGATGCGCGCTGCGATTTCGGCGCCGTAACCCCAACTCAGCATATCTTCGTACGCCACAATCACGCGGTGCGTTTTGCGCACCGTGGCAGAGATGGCTTCCCAATCGTAGGGCGAAAGCGACCGCAGGTCGATGATTTCGACCGAGACGCCGTTGCGTTCGAGAGCCGCCGCGGCAACTTCGGCGCGGTGCACGACCGCGCCATACGTGACGATGCTGACCTGCGAGCCCTCTTTGACAACGCGTGCTTTGCCGAAAGGCACGGTGTAGTCAGCGCCGGGATATTCGGAACGGTTATAGGGCTGGCGATAGAGATGCTTGTGCTCCAGGAACATCACCGGGTCGTCGCAGCGGATTGCCGTCCGCAATAATCCGGCAACATCGAGCGCGGTGGACGGCATCACGACGCGCAGACCCGGGCAATGCGTGAAGATCGATTCGCCGCTCTGGCTGTGATAGACGGCGCCGCCGGTGAGATAGCCACCGATGGCCACGCGCAGCACCGCCGGGCTTTTGAATTTGCCGTCGGAGCGCCAGCGCATCACGCAAAGTTCATCGCGAATCTGCATCATCGCGGGCCAGATGTAGTCGAAGAACTGAATTTCAGCGACGGGCTTCATGCCCCGTGTGGCCATGCCGATCGCCCGGCCGACGATGCTCGCTTCCGCAAGCGGAGTGTTGAAGACGCGGTCGGCGCCAAACTTACGCTGCAGGCCCGCGGTGGCTTTGAAAACGCCGCCCTTCCCTTTTACGTCCTTCAGGTTGTCTTCGCGGCTGGCGTCGGCAACGTCTTCGCCGAAGACGGTGATGCGCTCGTCGCGCGCCATTTCATCGTGCAGGGTGGCCGCAACCATTTCGACCATGGTCTTCGGGCCGCCATGGAATTTGGGCTCCGCGGAAAAAGCCGGTGAGGTGGGATCAATGTCCGGCGAATAAACATTCGAATAGACGGAGGAAGCTTCTGGCGACGCGGCGGCCAGCGCCTGATCGGCGGCTTCGCGGACTTCGCGGTCCACTTCGCCCTCTAGGGCTTCGATCTCCTTCTGATCCATCACCCCTTCGCGGATCAGAAATAGTGCGAACTTGGAAAGCGGATCGCGTCGCGCCTCGCCTTCGCGTTCCTCGTGCGTCTTGTAAAGCTTTTCATCGTCGGACAGGGAATGCGAGTAGGGGCGTGTGACATGTGCGTGGACCAACGCAGGGCCACGGCGCTCACGCACATACCGGATGGCTTCCTTGCAAACGGCGTAGCTTTCCAGCGGGTCGGTCCCATCGCATTCGGCGACGTGGAGGCCAGGAAAATTTTTGACCAGCTTCGAAATGCTGCTGCCGGCCGTTTGCACTTCGATGGGCACAGAAATGGCGTAACCGTTGTCTTCGATGAGATAGAAGAGCGGAAGCTTCTTGGCGCAAGCCGCGTTCAGCGATTCCCA
>DASSGJ010000073.1:0-4314 GCA_035693545.1 Candidatus Acidiferrum sp. | reverse complement strand
CGCGACGGCCACTGTTTCCGCGAAACCGCCGTCGCCGCCTGCGACCGCGCCCGTCTCGATCCGCGCGTCGTCTTCGAAAGCGGCCACCTCTCCAGTCTTCTCGCGATGGTCGGCGCCGGCATGGGCGTCTCACTCGTCCCCGAAATGGCCGTGGACAAATCCAAACCCTGCCGCTTCGTTCGCATCGCCGACGCTCAAGCCCAGCGCACCATCGCCGCCGCAGTCCTCCGCGGCCGCACCCTCAACCGCGGCTCCCGCGCCCTCCTGGCCCACCTCCGCTAGCTTTCTCATCGTTCTTCCATGTAGCGCTGATCTTTTATGTCAGCCTCTTCCATCGCCCAAATTTTCAAACCTGAATGGCGTTCGCCAAGACCACTCACGCGTCATCTTGTGGTAGAATTTTGTGTGTTCCTTCGGTGGGGCCGTGGCGCAGCTGGGAGCGCGCCTCGATGGCATCGAGGAGGTCGTGGGTTCGAACCCCATCGGCTCCACCAATTTCATATCGGTGTATTACCTTTATATTCTTCAAAGCGAAACTACAGGTCGCTTCTACACTGGTCAAGCGCAAGACGTGTCTGAGCGCTTGTCCTACCACAATGCCAACTACTCGAAATCGCTGAGAAACCGAGGACCCTGGCGGCTTGTCTACACCGAGCAGTATAAAACTCGCAGCGAAGCTCTACTCCGTGAACGGCAAATCAAATCGTGGAAAGATCGCCGGATGATTGAGAAGCTGCTGAGCGCGTCCCGGTGAAACCGGGAAGGTCGTGGGTTCGAACCCCATCGGCTCCACCAAATTCATACCGGTGTTTTACCTCTACATTTTTCAAAGTGAAACACGAATCGCCTGTAGCTCACCACTTCAGGGGTGAGGTTTTCCATTAATCCCACCGGTCAACTCTCCGTTCGAACGGATATGATTCTCGCCGCGGCGAAACCCTCAGGCCTCAAAGGCCTGGGCTACAACCTTATTCATGTCTCGTTCTAAATTTCCGACTACACAAGTCGGCTTCTTCCCTGAAACCGGCGCGTTTCTTTCTCACGTCGCCAGTTTTGTAGTATATTGACTTAAAAGGGTTTAATATTGCCTCCACTCGCGTGACTCCCATCACTTTTTTCCACCGATTTTCCACCTATCCTCAACTGGACAAGGGCCTCGGCCTTTCGGTATGCTCACCCTTCCACAAGCCCTGGTCCAGAAATCTAAGGAGTCATTCCAATGGCATCTCCGGTAGTCTCTGAAAAGTTCCGCGCCGTCGTCTGCCGCCACTGTGGCAAACCCATTCGCGTCCCGGGCCTCGTCACAAGGAAGGAACTCGAATTTCAGGAGCTCACCGATTCCGGTGACCTTCACTACCATCTGATTTCCCGGGTCTTCAATGTCCGCTGCCGATCCTGCGAACGCGAATCCGTTTACTCCATCAATCAGATCGTGGACTACCCCTATCCTCTGGCCCCCTCTGCCACCGATCGCAAAGCCGCCTCTCTCTAGCTCACCATAGAAAAGCAGGAGCGGATTTTTCGTGCGCCCCTGCTTTCGACCTACGAAAATTCGTTTCGGTTTTTTTCTCCCGAGCCTGACTGATTCCTATGCATAGCAAGTGCCCGGGCCGTTCTCACGCAACCGCTTTCTTCAGACTCACCGGCAAATCCTTCTTCATGATCGTGCGATAGCCGCGCACCACCTCATCTGCCGAAAGTTCGGGCTCTCTTCCGGCACGAGTCGGCTCAGCTCGCAACAGCAGATCGTCCATGGACACCACGCCGGCCAGGTTCCCGGTAAAGTCCACCACTGCCAGCCGCCGCACATGCCCCTCTCTCATCGTTTGCAACGCAATGTGTATGTCGTCTTCCGGATTGCACGCATAGACCTTGCGCTGCACCATCTCTTTCACCAGCACTTGTCCCGCGGTTTGATTCCGCGTTCCCAGCGCCACGCAAATGTCCCGGTCAGTGATTACGCCGCACACCTTATTCTCGGTGTTCACCACCGGAAGGAATCCGCAATTGCCTTTCCACATTAGCTCCGTCGCCACTCCAAGATTTGCATCCAGTGGAACGTGATATGGCGTCCCCATCATTACTTCTTTCACTTTCATGACCCCCTCCTGAATTGCATCTTTACTCTTGTTTCTATCCCCACTACTTTTGCGCCGTTCCACGCACCACTTCCACTGAGCAGTGCGCATGCAGCGCCACCGATTCGCTGACACTTCCCATCACATAACGATCAAATCCCCTGCGCCCGTGCGAGCCAAGCACGATTAGATCCGCGCCCCACAAGTCGGCCATTCCCAGCACCGCGCGCACAGCCGATTCCCTTGGTTCCATCACTTCTTCGGACACGCACAATCCGGCTTTCTTCAAAATCCCCGCCCCCTTCTGCACCGCCTCTTTTGCGTGCGCGTCATTCGTGGCCGCCACTTCCAGCACCACCTCCGGCGGGTAGTAGGGATACGCTCCTGCCAGCACTGGTACTTCCGGCACGCAGATCAGTCGGACCTCGGTACCCTGTGGCCATGGCCGCGCAGCCACTGCACGCACTGCCGTTACCGCACAGTCCGAGCCATCCGTGGGAATCAGCACGTGCATCCCCCCGTTCTTGCTTTTCCCTTTACGCACAATCTCCACCGAACATCCCGCGTGCCGCAACACTGTCAGCGCCGTGCTGCCCATCAGCAGGCGCACAAAAGCTCCTGTTCCGTGCGAACCCATCAGGATCAGATCCGCGTTCCACTCGGCGGCGGCCTTCGGAATTCCATGCCGGGGGTTTTCCATCAGAATTTCCGTGCTCACCTTCATGCCCGTCGGCTTCAGATTTTCCGCGTATTCGTCCAGGCTCCGCTGCGCCTCCGCCTTTGCTTCCTTCAGCAGCAACGGCGCCTTGGTGAAAAAGAAAGGGTCAATCGCCGTGAGTACGCAGCACTCGGAGCCTTCCGGCCACGGCCGCGAAACCACTTCTTGCACAACCGCACTCGACCCGCTCGAAGCATCCAAGGCAATCAGCAGTTTCATCGCACACCTCCGCGACGTTCACGCGAATTCCCGGCGAGTACTATTTTCTCCCCATGCCTGGGGCAATTTTGGTGTTTATTTTATTTCGTAGAGTTGCCGCGCAGGCACGGCGGTAGCGTGGCGTGGGGGATCCGATGAGAACACGAAAGGACCTGGCAGGAGCTTGGGTGAACGCCCCCACGCCGCACTGGCCCACTCAGTGCAAGTGCAGCTACCGCGCCACTTTGTCCCCTTTTTTCTACCTTCACTAACCCCTCTGTTTCCATGCTTCGCCAGAAACGGGGATCGCGCTTCTCGCTTGCTCTAATCGAGCTTCTGCGTCTGGCAACCCACCCGCTTGAGTGAATCTCCTCAATTCGCGCTTTCTCCCGAGCCCTTCCCGATGCAAAATAACACCTCAGCCCACTGCCATGACTCAAACAACTGATCGCTCTTCGCCCGGCGCCCGCCTGATTTTCCGGATTGTCGCCTCTCTCACACTGCTCTGTTTCATTGTTTACGCGTTCGACGTGACTTGGTACCACCTTCGTCTCGCCGTTCCCCGGTTCGGCACCGCCAATTCTTCCGTCCACCGTGTCCGCCTTCTCGCTATTCCAGACAAGGGCAACAAAATCGAATACCAGGTCGACGCTGTGACTCCCGAAGAAGATGTCCCCTGTACCCGCACCCTTTTCCCTCACGCCCAGCACAACCCTTGCTGGTATGTTTCCCGCCACGCCAAAGACCCCATCGCGATGTAATCGCCCTCCTTCAACCCTCTTCCATTTCTCCCGCAAATCCGATATGAACGTCGCTCAGGAGGTACGCTCATGCTCGCTGCGTATCGCTTCGCCTTCCTGCTTCTGCTGGCCACGTTTCCTTTTACTCGCTTCTCTCCGCAGACGCCCGCTCCTCCTGCCGATCCCAAAACCGAAATCCTCGCGTTCAACGAAAAATTCATCAACGCTCATCTGCGTATGGACAATCCAGCCATCATCGCCATGTGGGCCGAAGACGGCGTCAGCCTGCTCCCCAGCATGGCCCCCATGGTCGGCCGCGCGGCCATCGGCAAGTTCATCACCGACATCAGCGCCCAGATGCCAGGCTACAAAATCGTCCGCGAAAGAATTGATTTCCGTGATATCCAGGTTTCCGGTGACTGGGCCTCCGAATGGGGTCTCGAAACACAAGGCCTCCAGCCTCCCGGCAACCAACCCACCATGGAAGGCTACGGAAAAATCCTCTTCGTCCTCCACAAGGACGCCGCCGGCCACTGGAAAATCCAGCAAGAAATGTGGAACGCCAACCCCAAGCCCTGAA
>DASSGJ010000072.1:0-7065 GCA_035693545.1 Candidatus Acidiferrum sp. | reverse complement strand
GGGGAAATAAACTTCGCCGCCCAAGACGGAAGGCAGGCGGACGTTGTAGGTCATGTTCCGGTAGCCTGCGAGAACTGCGCGCACGGTCGTAGCCATTTGCGCGTGAGTTTTCTTACGCTCGCTGCGAGGAACCAGTCCGATGAACAAGTGGGCATGATTGGTCGGCCCGTGTGTGAACGATTGTACGAAGGCAACCTCCGGGAATGCGGCCACTTTTTCCGCGATGCTCTTGGCTGTCTGGGTGGTCTTCTCCAGGGACGTGCCTTCGGGGAGCGTGAAGGAACTGATCAGTTCCGATTGATCATCGGCTGGGATCCAATCGCGGCCCACGAGGTGGTAGAACCCGAAAGTAGAGAGAAATGTGATGACACAGATAATAAGAATCGCGCGCCGGTGATCGAGCGACCAGCGCAGCATGGCGAGGTAGAACTCCTCTATCCGGTGCAAGAAGCCCTGCGAGTGCGCTTTCGTTTCACTTTTCGTAAGTTTCAGAATGCGCGAACTCATCATCGGAGTAAGCGTGAAGGCCACGAGCAGGGAGACCAGAATGGCCATGGCCATCGTCCATCCGAAAGAGTTCACATATTTCCGCGCATAACCGGTCATGAAAGCGATGGGCAGGAAGATGATGATGAGCGAAAGCGTGGTGGCCATGACTGCAAGCCCGATCTCTTTGGTGGCTTCGATAGCGGCGGTCACGCGGTTCTTTTCTTTTTCCTGCATGAAGCGAAAAATGTTTTCGAGCACGATGATGGCGTCATCAATCACGATGCCAACGGCCAGGGTCAACGCCAGCAGAGTGATGTTGTTGAGCGAGAAGTCCATGCCCCGCATCAGTGTGAACGTGGAAATGATGGAGGCCGGGATGGCCACGGCGGCAATCAAGACGGCGCGAAGGTTTCGAATGAAGAGCCAGACGACCAGGCTGGCAAGAATACTTCCGAAAATAAGGTGTTCGATCAAGGAGTGGATGGAAGCCTTGATGAAGTCGGAAATGTCGTGGACCACTTCGAGCTTCACGCCCGGAGGCAACTGCCCGCGCAGATCGATTAGCTTGGCTCGAATATCGTCGGCGACGCGTACAGTGTTCACGCCGGATTGACGCAGGACCTGAATGGACACGACGTCCTGCCCCGGCGAGTTGCCGTGGTAAAGCGCCGACCACGTTCGCAGCTCCTGGGCTCCATCTTCCACCTGCGCGACATCGCGAACTCGGACCGGCGTACCTCCCCGGGTGCCGATGACGATCTCGCCGAATTGCTCGGCGGAGGTTACGCGCCCCAGGGTGCGAAGCCCCAGTTCCTGCGGGCCGGTAATCATACGTCCGCCCGGCGCTTCGATGTTCTCCCGCTGGAGCGCCGAACGCACATCCAGAACTGTGAAGCCATGGGACGTCAACTTCTGCGCATCGAGCAGCACCCGGATTTGCCGCCCCTGTCCGCCATTCAACTCGACGCTGCCCACGCCGTCCACAGTTTGAATGGAGCGGCGAACCTGTTTGTCGGCGATCTCGGTGAGTTCGCGGCGGCTCATGGGGCCGCTCACCAGGAGGGTCATGATGGGATCAGACTGCGGGTCCTGCTTGGTGATGATTGGGGGGAGAGTGTCACGGGGCAAGCGGTCGATGGCCCCGGCGACTTTTTCACGGATGTCCTGGGCCGCGCCTTCGATGTCGCGCTCGAGCACAAACGTGCAGGTAATTTCCGCAAACCCCTCGAAGGACCAGACGCTGATTTCATCAATACCACTGACCGAGGAGATGGCGTCCTCGAGCGGCAGAACTACACCAGTCACAACCTCCTCGGGTGTTGCTCCCGGCAACCGCACTTCCACGTTAACGGTGGCTGGATCGGCTTTGGGAAAAAGGTCCACCGCCAGCCCGCGGTAGGAAAACACGCCCAGCGTCACGAGAAAGCAAATCAGCATCACTGTGAAGATGGGATACTTGACGCAAGTTTCGGCGATCTTCATTGGTTCGTCGCTTTAGAACTGCGGAAATTGTCGCGTTTGAATCTCTCGCCCGGGCTACTTTGCCGGCTGGGCGCTCCCCTCGGCTTGCTCGCGCACCACGGAACCCTCGTGTAAATCGCCGGAAATGGCCATGGCCACGCGGTCCCCGGGCTTCAACCCCTCGGCAACTTCAAAACGCCGCCCATGTTCGTCTTCGGTTTGCCCCGCGGGACGAATCTGCCGTTCCGTAACGCGATTGCCATCCAAAAGAAAGACCTTGTAAACGCCGTAGCGGTAACTTACCGCTTGCTCCGGGAGGAAAATGGTGTTGTCTTCTTTCTCGCTGGGAATGGATGCCTGCAGGAAGAAACCGGGCTTGAGCCGTCCATCCAGATTCGCCAGGATTGCTTCTGCTTCAAACGTGCGCGAGTCCAGTGCCACCGATGGATTGATGCGCGCGATTTTCCCTTTAAATGTTTCGCCCGGGAATGCTTCCACGTGGAGATCGACCGTAGCTCCGTCCTTCACCCATCCCGCCCAGCGCTCCGGTACTTCCAGGCGCGCGCGCAAGCGGTCTGTCCGCACCAGGACGAGGACAGGGCTCTGCACTCGCAGGTACTCGCCCGGGTGCACGCTGCGCGTTTTGATGGCGCCCAGAAACGGCGCTCGAATGGACGCATCGCCGAGTTTTTTCTCGGCCAATTTCTCGCTGGCCTCGCTGGAGATTAGAAGCGCTTTCAGGCGATCGACTTCCTGCAGCGCGACGTTGTAGGTCGCCTTCGTGCTTTGAAAACGGCTTGCCGCCTCGTCCAGCTGCTGTTGCGAGATCAGACTGTCCCGGTACATCTGCTGCGCGCGCGCATACTTATGATCGGCATCGAAGAGGTCTGCTTCCGCGCGCTGGACCGAGGCAAGTTTTTTCGGGTCCGAAGGTGGAGGATCGTTGGGGCCAATTCCGAGTTGCGCGCGAACCTGGGTCACCAGGCCGCGTTGGCGCTCCACCTCATATTGCAGCTCCTGTGGATCGATCGTGACGAGCACTTGACCCTGCTTCACATTGTCGCCAATATCAGCAAGAACTTCGGCGACTCGACCTTCGACTTGTGAACTGAGGGTGCTTTCTTCAAAGGCGTACAGCGAGCCGACGGCTTGGATGCGCCGCCGGGCGGATTCTTCGGAGACGGTGTAGGAGCGCACGAGTGTCGGGTGAGCCGCGTCACCCAGGACGCTGGAGGTGTGCGCCTTGGAACACCCCGCAGCCAGGACCATGGCAAGGGACAAGGTTAGGGGAAGGGGCTTCCCCCGCCACTGAAAATCCTGCGTTTTGGCTATTTCTTGACCGACCATGCCAACTGTTCGCCTACTTCCTCTTTAATCGCCGGACCATACCCTGGGATTTCCGACCGAACTTCCTTCGATACGCGTTTAGACGCAGCCAGTAAGCGCTTGTCATCTTCGAGACCAAGCATTTGGTTGCAGTACCCAGGAGCCCAGTGTCAGTTCCGGAATTATATGCTGAAACGACACAAAATAGGCTCCCGGACAGGGGCACCGCTTCTCAATCCCAAAGAGGTTGCTGTTTGGGAATGTGCATCGAATCCGCGAATAGTTAGGTTACAATTCGCGCGCCGCAACTGTTTGTTTTGGTGATTGGCAGGACGAATCAGTGCTGAGATCCCTTACTAGAAGGAGACCCATTGATGACGCGCCCTGAATTTCGTTCGTGCTCGCTTTGTGTCCTGTTTTTCTTGCTCTTTCCCATAGCGCTTTCTGCACAGAGCCCGGCGAAAGATTCGCAGAGGTCTTCCATTCTTGGATTTTCACCGGCAAGTGCCGCGGCGGAGCACAAACTAGAGGCAACTTTTGAAGCATTGCCTTCGCCCGAGAGGGCGCGCGAGTGGCACAGGCTGTTCACAGCGGAGCCGCACCCGGCTGCGTCGGAGGAGAACAACCGGCTTGCCGAATTCCTGGCGCAGGAATGGCGCAAGCAAGGATGGGAGGATGTCACCCTGCGGCGGTATGACGTGCTGCATTCGAGCCCGCGCAGCGTCTCCCTGGAAATGGTTGCACCCGTCCGCTTCAAAGCCTTGCTTCGAGAGGACTCCTATCCGGTTGATGCGAGCACGAAGAATCCCGCTATTTCAGGCGCTTACTTCGGCTATTCCACTTCGGGAGATGTGACGGCAGAGCTGGTCTATGCGCACAGCGGGAATCCGGAAGACTATGAATTGCTGAGGAAGAATGGCATCAGCGTCAAAGGGAAAATTGTCATCGTCCGGTATTCGAATCCGTACAGCTATCGAGGATTCAAAGCGCTCACTGCTGAGCGAGAAGGCGCAGCGGGCTTGCTGATTTATTCCGACCCGGCGGAGGATGGCTATGCACGCGGCAAAGTTTTTCCGGATGGCCCGTGGGGCCCGGAGAGCCACATTCAGCGCGGGGCGATTACGTATGACTATATCGTTCCCGGCGACCCCACCACACCGGGATGGGCTTCCGTTCCAGGGGCAAAACGCGTTGCTCCGGAAGAGGCGCGATCGCTTCCCAAGATTCTGGCGTTGCCACTCTCCTGGCGTGATGCGAAACCTTTACTGGAAAACATGAACGGCCTCGAGGTTCCGAAGGAATGGCGCGGGGCGCTGCCGATCACTTACCGGTTCACAGGGGCTGTGAAAGTCCACATGAATGTGGACATGGACACGAGCGTGAAGCCCTACACTGTCGTGGAGGCACGCATACGCGGCGGCGATTTGCCGGATCAATGGGTGCTCGTTGGCAATCATCGCGATGCCTGGGTGTATGGCGGCGTGGACCCCGTGAGCGGTACGGCCTCGATGCTGGAGTTGACCCGCTCGCTGGGCGAACTGAAGCAGCGGGGCATTCGGCCGCGGCGCACGATCATCGCGTGCAGCTGGGATGGCGAAGAGTATGCGCTTACAGGTTCGACGGAATGGGGAGAGCAGTTTGCGGAAGACTTGAAGAAGAAGCTTGTTGCGTATCTGAATGTGGATTCATCCGTTTCCGGCGCAGCCTCTACGGCGGGACCGGAAGGACTGAGTTTCAAGCCAAGCGCGGTTGCTTCGTTGGCGCCAATGCTAGTCGAGGCTTCGAAGGACGTTCGCGCGCCGTCGGGGAAGTCTTTGTACGAGGCGTGGCGAGCGACCTCCATGCGCGATAAGAAGTTGACAAGCCCGCCGACCGATCCGGCGCTGATTGAAACGCGCATCGGAAGCGGCTCGGATCACACCGTATTTTTGAATCATCTGGGTCGCCCCGTGATTAATCTGGGGTTTACCGGGGACTACGGCGTCTATCACTCTGCGTATGACGATCATTTCTGGATGTCGCGGTTTGGCGATCCAACATTCGAATATCACACGGCCCTGACCAAAATCTGGGGGCTGACCACGCTGCGTCTGGCCAATGCCGATATTTTGCCATTTGATTTTGCGGCCAACGCCGCGGCGCTCCGGGGATTTCTCGGTGAACTCGAGAGCCGCAACAAATTAGCTCCACAGCAGGTATCTCTGAAAAGCCTCTATGAGCGTATTGCGGAATTTGAGACGGCGGGCAAGCAACTCCGCGAGGTTACGATGCATGATCTTGCCTCAGGCAACGTCAGCCCTGAGAAAATCCAACACCTGAACGAGCAACTCCTTCAGGTTGAGTCGAATTGGCTCGATCCCGCGGGAATTCCCGGCCGGCCCTGGTTCCAGCACATTCTATATGCCGCCCGGTACACGTACGCTCATCTGGAATTCCCAGGCCTAACGGAAGCGGTCGAGGGCGGGAATTGGAAGCTGGCTGCAGAACAGGTCAATCGTCTGGATGCCGCTTTAGAGAGGAACGCGGAATTATTACGGTCCGCGAAAACAGCCTGGGAGAGGAAGGATTGAAAGGGATTAACCTATGGGGGTGGAAAGCGATTCCAGGAGGCAGTCATACAGCATCGAGGAGCGTTCCACTGATTTGGTAGGGCCGAGGGCAAGACCAAGTCAACCCAAGGGAAAACCCACACCCTTACCCGAAGGGAGCGGCACCCACAAATCGTTCGCCGCGTACTTAACGGGTCGGCCACCCGCCTGCACGAGTTGCCGGGAAGGAGATTTCGATCTCGGTGCCGGCTCCCGGACGGCTCCAAATGCGCAGGTCGGCCCCGATGCTGGTTGCTCGTTCGTGCATACTACGGAGCCCCCAGTGGGAGTCCCATGCCGACTGCACTACCGTTGAATCAAAACCGCAACCGTTGTCCCGGACGCTGACGCGAACTGCCCGTCGAGCGTACTCCACTTTGACTTCGATTAGAGTCGCTCCGGAATGACGCAATGCGTTCACTACGCCCTCCCGACAGATCCGGTGAATTTGCTCCTCGACAACAGATGCCAGCGCTCGCCGCTTCCCTTTAACCAAGATACGCAGCCGGACGTCCCGGGCCGATGACAATTCGTCCTGCAAGCGCATGAAGGCCCGATCGAGACCCTCGGACCCGTTGCCGGTCGGTTGTTGACCTTGGAGGACCTTGCGGCCATCGTCAACTGCTTGATGGACGAGGCTGAGTGCCCGACTCAGGGAAGGCTTGAATGGCGAATCAGCAGGGACTTGTTCGACAGAGGCATCGAGCAGCAGAGACGCTCCGAGGAATCCTTGTAGCAAAGTGTCGTGCAGCTCCCGGACGATGCGTTCCCGCTCGCTACAATTCAGAGTGCGTTTGCCACGCGATTCCATCGCGGAATAAAACGGGTTGAAGAAGTGAAACCAGGCCCAAAGTCGCTCTGCTGCCCGGCACAGCGCCTCAAGGATGGAAACAGAATCGACCGAATTTCTGTCAGAAGAGTTCGCAACCCCAACTGCCATGACAAAAATACCTCCCACTAATGGACATTACCAAGGCCGATTGGTCCGCCCGCCTTTGCCCTACCGGTACCTTCAACGGAGAGGGTTGTAAATGCACTACGGGTGATTTCGGGGTGAAACGACGATAGATGCTGTAAATAATTGATTTAGGGTTTAACCCATGGCGGTCAGGGAGGACGTCCGCCGTATTTGTTTGGCCCCCGCTCGAGTCATAGTACACTCCAGGGGAAATTCACGACGCAGATGACCCAACCATCGCAA
>DASSGJ010000071.1:0-16345 GCA_035693545.1 Candidatus Acidiferrum sp. | reverse complement strand
AACACGCCGAGGTTCAATTTCCCGAATACTTCGTTTGGCGATTCCGCCTTTGGGCAGGTGACGAGCACACTGAACACGCCACGGCATACCCAAATCGGCGTACGGTTCGAATTCTAGGAGCGCACCAATGTCCGCGCACTTGCGTCTTCTCCTGTGTCTGAGCTTCCTCGTGTGCCTGCCGGGCGCCTCCGGACAAGAACAAAACTGGACGCACTACGTGCGAATCGGCGCGTATGGCTTGCAGACCGGCAATGCGGACGCGATCGTGCGCAACGCAACGAAGGACCACGTATTCGGCATCGAGGTAGACAACGACATTCCAGGACGGTACGAGAGCTTCCTGGATCCCGAGACGAAGCTGCAGGCGATTCGCGCAGTGGCGGACGCGGCTCACAAGGAGAATAACCGCGCTTTTGTGTACATTGCAGGAACCGAATGCATCACCGCTCACGCCGATCAGGCCCCGCATTCCGTGGTAAAGGACCATCCCGACTGGCTGCAACGCAAAATCACCGGGGAACCCGCCGTGTTCACGTCAGGAGCGGCGTTCTGGATCAGGCCCGGCGACGAAGATGTATGGATCAGCCCATACGCAAAAGACTGGCGCAAGGTCTACATGCAACGCGTGCGGCAGATTGCTGCGACACGAATCGACGGAATTTACGTGGATATTCCTTACTGGATGACTCACTTTGACGGCTGGGAAAATACGTGGGCCAGTTTTGATGACGCCACGGTTGCGGCATTCCGCGAAAAAACCGGGCTGGATGCAAGAAAAGACCTCAAGCTCGGCGATTTCCAGGACCCCAATTTTCGCAGGTGGATTGATTTTCGCATTGAGACCATGACGGATTTCGTTAAGGAGATTCGCGAGAACGCGCGGAATGTGAACCCGGATATTATGGTGATTCCGGAAATCTATCCCGGCATTGAGCAGGAATCCACTCGCGTCGGCGCCGACGTTTATCAGATGTATGGGGTCGTGGACGTCATCGCCCACGAGTACGAATTCGGTGAAGGCGAGCACATGGCGTCCTCGCGCTCTCAAGTGGACTGGTTCTTGTACCAGGCGGGGATGCTGACGTTTCGCGCTTTTGCCGACGGAAAGGCAACTTGGATTTTAAATTACTCTTGGGACGGCGACAAAAATGTCGACCCGCGGGAAGCCATGAAGAACCTGGCGATGTCGCAGGTTGTGACGGGCGCAAATTTCTGGGACGCACCGGGCCACTCAATGGCTGGATCGAATGACGAGGCGACGCGCACGCAAATTTTTCAATGGATCGAAAAGAACGAAAAGATTCTCTACTCGCCACGCCTGCCCGTGCATCCTGTGGGCGTGTATTTCTCGCCCAAGAGCCGGGACTATGATCCCGGTGGATTTCTGCCGTCGTACCGCGGCCTTTTAGTGCTGCTCCTGCAATCGCACCGCGAATTTCAAGTGGTCACACCGCGAACACTCGCCGAGTTTCACGGTCAGACATTGGTGTTGCCGAACGTTACAGTCTTGAGCGACGCCGAAAAGCAATCGCTTCAGCGATTCACGAGCAGTGGCGGTCGCATAGTAACAACTGGCCACCACCTGACCGGTATCACCGTTTCCGACCGTCTGGTGTCCCTCGAAAATTGCCCTGCGAGTCTCTATTTGGGCAAACTGGAAAAGAACTTCGCAAGCGGTTCACAAGATATGCCGGCGGAATTCCTAAAGCTGATGGGAACGAAAAGCGGAATCGAAATTGAAGCGCCACCAACAGTTGCCGTGAACTTCGGCAAAGTCAACGGCACACCCCATCTGTTTCTCGCCAATTTCACCGGATTGGTTCCCGGGAAAATTGTGATTCCAGCGGCCGTCTCGGGAATGAAGGTAAATATCCCCAGCAGCATGGGAAATTCCCTCGGTTATCTGCCATTTATGGGCCAAACGCGAATTCTTCAGGGAGCAAAACACGCCGACACTATCCAGTTTGAACTCCCGCCTATCGAGCGTGGTGCGGTAGTCTGGGTAATTGGAAACTGACAGAAGAATCGAATGCCAATCCCACTGAGCGCTGGTAAGTATAAGGGGCTGACGGCAGTCGCCGATTCACGCGGAGTCATCGCCGCCTTGGCAATTGACCAACGCAGCGCCCTTCGGAGCATGTTTTCGCGGGCGATGGGCATTGAGCCGGAGAATGTTCAGGGAGAAAATCTGTCTCAATTCAAACAAGCTGTGAGTGAGATTCTTACGCCACACGCAAGCGCCATCCTTCTGGATCCGGAATATGGTTTACCGGCGGCGGCCAAGCGGGCCAAACACGCGGGGCTTTTGCTTGCCTATGAGCAAACCGGATATGACAAGAATGTTCCCGGGCGAATGCCACGCCTGCTGGACGGGTGGTCGGTAAAACGCCTGATCGAGGAAGGCGCGAACGCCGTCAAAGTGCTTTTGTACTATTCGAGCCTCTCGTCAGCGGAGACCAACGGCATGAAACATGCCTTTGTTGAAACAGTTGGAGCCGAATGTGCCGCCTCGGATGTGCCGTTCTTCCTGGAGCTCGTGAGCTACGGGGAGGGCATGGACGAAAAAAGCATTGATTTTGCGCGGATCAAGCACGAAGTCGTTGCCGCTGGCATGAAGGAGTTTTCAAAAACGCAATACCGTGTGGATGTATTGAAAGTGGGCATGCCCGCGAATCTTTCGTTTGTCGAAGGGTCACCGTCCTCTGCCGGAGAAATTCTTCACAAACGGGAGCAGGCGAAGCAATATTTCTTGCACGCCGCAGAGTGCGCTTCGATTCCGTTCATCTACCTTTCCGAGGGTGTTAGTAACGCCACCTTTCAGTTTGGACTGCAACTCGCTGCGGAAGCCGGTGCCAGATTTTCAGGGGTTCTTTGCGGAAGAGCCACGTGGAAAGATGGCGTCGAGATTCTTGTGAAGCAAGGGCCTCACGCTCTGCAAGATTGGTTGGGGCGCGAGGGTGTTCAAAACATCGAAAGCGTCAATAAGTGCCTGGGTAACGCAACGCCTTGGTTTGATTCAAACGGTCTTGCAGCCCCAAGCAGGAGCTATTGATGTTTCTCTGCGTCAGCCTTAATCCCGCGGTGGATAAGCGGCTGCGGCTCGGGCGATTGCAAGTTGGATCCGTGAATCGCGCGAGCGAAGCAAGTCCTGCTCCGGGAGGCAAAGCGGCGCATGTTGCCATGGTGCTTAAAACTTTGGGAGCCGATCCCTTATGGTTGGGATTTGCAGGCGGAGCGACGGGCAAGCAACTCGTCGAAGGGTTGCGCAGGCTGGCCATCCGAGCACACGAAATCCCGACGAGTGGCTGTACGCGAACGAATCTGGAGATTGTCGAAGACGAGGGCGGCGTGACGGAAATCTTGGAGCCTGGCCAACACATCACCGCCGAGGAACTTCACCGGTTCAAAGAGACTTTCTCTATACTCTTGAGCGAGGCAAACAAACAGCCGACGGTGATTTTTTCTGGGAGTCTTCCAGAAGGAGTCTCGCCCAATCTCTACATGACGCTTATCGAATCGGCCCATGAGTTTGACAGCCTCGTGTTTGTGGATACCAGCGGCGAAGCATTCAAGCTCGCCTTGGCCGGCAAACCGGAGTTTGTAAAGCCCAATCGAGGCGAGGCGGAGTCCTGGAGCGGTCAAGCGATCAGCGGACCGTCCTCCGCAAAGGAAGTTCTGGGCGCAATGCTGAAAGCAGGAGCAGGCGGAGGCGCCATCACTTTAGGTTCCGCCGGGTTAATTTGGCGCTCCGCTACGGGAGATACCCTGCTTGCCAATGCTCCTAAGTTGTCCGCTCGTTCGTGCGTCGGCAGTGGCGACTCCACACTGGCGGGATTTGCGTTTGCCGCACAGCAGCGGCTGCCTCCACGCGAGGTTGTGCGACTTGCGGCCGCTTGCGGAGCTGCGAACTGCCTCGCCCCGGGACCCGGCTGCGCCAGCGCGGAAGACATCGCCAATCTGAAAGGTCAGATTCGCGTGGAGACTTTGGCGTAATTCTTTAAGAAAGGTTAGAGTCACCGTACATGCTGAGCGAGGAACGGCGACGCGAAATCCTGGAACTCTTGCGCACCAATGGCCGCGTCCTGGTGCGCGATCTTTCCAAACACTTCCGCACGTCGCAGATTACCATTCGCAAGGATCTGGAATCTCTCCACCATGAGGGCCAACTGGAAAGAACCCATGGCGGGGCGTTGCCCAAAGAGACCGGCGCTCTGAAAGATAGCCCGCTGCGGGAAAAAGAACGCCAGCACCACCAGGAGAAAATCCGGATTGCGGCGGCCGCTGCGCGCAAAATACGCCCCGGTCAGGTGATCATTCTGGACTCCGGTACCACAACCACAGCGATTGCGCGAGCCTGCCGGAATATCAAAAATCTTACAATTATTACCAACGCAACCAACATTGCGGCGGAGCTTGCCGACACTCCGGTCGAAGTCATCCTCACGGGAGGCGTCTTGCGTCAGAATTCGTATTCTCTGGTTGGCCCGCTGGCTGAAGATTCGTTGCGAAAGCTGAGCGCGGATATGCTTTTCCTGGGGGTGGATGGGTTTGACGTTCGTTATGGCTTGACAACGCCCAACCTGCTGGAAGCGCGCGTAAATCGAGCGATGGCGGAAGCTGCCCGGCGCACGGTGATCGTCTGCGATTCGAGCAAGTTTGGCCGCCGGAGCTTGTCGCTGATCATGCCCGCTTCTTCCGTACACGAAGCGATCACGGACAAGAATGTCTCCAAGCATGACCTGAAGGCGCTCCGTGAAGCGGATATCGAAGTGACACTGGTTTAGAGTCAAAATTTAAATGTGGAAAGAGTATTCATGGCGATGAAATCAACCGCGCACGCCAAATTGGAAACCTACAAAGAGATTGTGTCCCAGAGTGAAGTCTGGCAAGCCGTTTTGCACGATCTCAAGCAAAACAAGTCAGCGGAAAGTGTGCTCCGAACCAACAATCAAAAGGTGTCCTGGTTGTTTGTTGGATGTGGCACCAGCTTCTATCTGGCAGACGCGGCTGCGACTTCGTGGACTTTGCTGACCGGTGAGCCCACGCGTGCGGTACCGGGGTCTGAGATATTGTTATACCCCGCCCTGACGCGTTCCGAAGCCGCCAATTTACACGCTGTTGTGATTTCGCGCTCCGGGCACACCTCGGAAGCGGTTCGCGCCGCGCATATGCTGCGCAAAGAAATGCAGGTGCCCACCATCGGGATTACCTGCGCGGAGAAGAGCGAGCTGGAAGCCGAATGCGATTCGACGCTGGTGCTAAACGCAGCGGACGAGAAAAGCATGGTCATGACGCGCTCCTTTACGTCCATGCTGATCAGCTTGCAATATTTGGCGGCAACGCGCGCCGGAAACGCGAAGTTCTGCAACGCTCTGGAAGTTATGGCCGCACAATTTGCCGCGCGCATTCCCTCCTTGGTGGAGCAGATGGAACATTTTGTCGATCGGCATTCTTTTGAAGACTACGTTTTTCTTGGGCAGGGCCCCTTCCACGGACTTGCCCGCGAAGCCGCCCTCAAGGTTATGGAGATGTCCTGCTCTTATAGTCAGTCCTTTCACACCCTGGAATTCCGCCATGGCCCGAAAGCAATCGTAACGCCCGCAACAGCCCTGACGTTTTTCGTGAGCCAGGCGGGCCAGCAAGCCGAGGTGGAGGTCCTCGAGGAAATGAGAGAGCTGGGTGGAGTAACAATCACTGTCTGCAACAAAGCGGATGAAGCCATCCACAAGGCGTCCGAACTTGTTCTGGAACTGAACTTGCCCGGCGATGAGTTACCGCGGTTGGCCTCGCATATTGTCCCCAGCCAGCTGATGGGTTTCTTTACGGGCATCCGTAAAGGACTTAACCCCGACCAACCCAAAAATCTAACCCGCGTCGTGGTCTTGGACTAGCCTGGGAAGAGAGGATCTCTTGGCCCCTTTCGACGTCAGCGTCATCGGTGAACTGAATCTCGATCTGATCATGTATGGGCTGCCGCAGAGCCTCGTTCTGGAACGCGAGCATCTGGCTACGGATCTGAGCATCACCCTCGGAAGTTCATCGGCAATCTTCGCCCATAACCTTTCCTATCTGGGAAATCGCGTAGGCTTTAGTTCGTGCATCGGGGACGACCCGTTCGGCGAAATCTGCGTTCAACGCCTTTCCGCAAGCGGCGTGGATGTCTCTCATATTAAGAAGCTGCGAGGCAAAACTACCGGACTTACCGTCATCCTGCCCCAACGCAAGGAGCGCTACATCCTGACCTATCCCGGCGCGATGTATGAAATGTCCGAAAGGGAACTGGACCAAAGCTTTGTCTTCAACTCGAAGCACCTCCACTTGTCTTCCTATTTCTTGCAGAAAGGGATTCGGCCTCAGTTGATCCACATCTTTCGCAAGGCCAAGGAAGCTGGCCTGACTACCTCGCTCGACACCAACGATGATCCGGAAGACCGTTGGAGTGGCGATATTCAACTATTGCTTCGGTATGTGGACATTTTGCTGCCCAACGAGAGGGAGCTATGCAAACTGGCACAGGTAAAAGATTTCGAACAGGCGGTGGAGTCCCTTTCGCAAAAGGTGCGGATCCTGGTGGTTAAACGCGGGTCGCAGGGAGCAATTGCCCGCGTTGGCAAAGAAAAATACGCGGCGTATCCACCGGTAGTGGATGTCGTGGATCCCGTCGGGGCTGGCGATACGTTTGACGCGGGATTCGTCCACCAGTTCATTCGCGGGGCAAAGATTGAAGACTGTCTGAAATTTGCCAACTGTGCTGGGGCGCTTTCCGTCACTCGCGCAGGAGGCACGGAGGCATTCCGGGATGCGCCTCACCGCGAGGCGTTCTTGCGCAAGCATGCTGCGGGCCTCGCACAAACAGGGGCCGCCTCATCCAAACCGGCTGGTTAAAAAGAGAGAAGAACCATCTACCGGGCCGGCACAGCCTCCAGTAACAAACTTCCCTTGAATGCAGCATTTAGCTTGCCGACAGGTCCGGTTACCGTTCCAAGCTCCGTGTGATGAACGTAATCGGTGACCCGGAACGTTCCGGCGGGAAGCCCTCTGAGTTCCAGCTCTCCCTTCCATTCTTCCGGACCGGCATGATCCTTTTTCGCGCCGTTCTCCTTTTCAGAGCTGTAGAAGGCGTAGTAAAAGTGACCATTCTTTTCGATGGCATAGGCTTCTGGGAAATCAAATCCATATACATACAAATCCAAAAACTGGCCCTTGGACAACATTTTTTCGTTGTACAAGCCGATCCATTCTTTCCAATGAGCCTCTTTTTGCTGATTCAAATACACGGTCTTGAACTTCGCGCCGTAGTCCGGCCACGTGAACTTCGTTCCCAGCACGCCGCCCGTACCCAGCGTCGAGGCGAAGTCTTCTCCCAGGTCCTGCTCGTCTCCACCGGATGCGTTCTTGATTCGAGTGAGTTCAACATGATCGCCATAAACGGCCGCTTCTGGTCCCAACAGCGCCTTATACATTTTCACGCGGCGGCGAACCTGAATCGATCCGACGGGGTCGGCGGTCACCGCTTGATCCATGTAACGAAGCCACGCGAGATTCGGCGGGGTGCCGCACGGGCAGCTTTGCGTCACGCTATCCGGTTTTAATGCCCGCGTCGTCTCGAAAATAATTTTATAGACATCACCCATTGCGTAGACGGAGTCGTACGGTGACTTGTGATGGTGCTTGGGGTTGTAACACAGCGGCGTCGACCAGATATTGTCCAGCTTGTGCCCGTCGAATCCCCAGTCCCGGATGAATCTCTCCGTTACTCCTTTGTAGTATTCCTGCACTCCGGGAACCGCGGGGCACAACGTTGCCAGATTCCGCGCCATTCGCGCCGGCTTTCCATCCTTGTCGAGAATCAGCCAGTCGGGATGCTGCTTCACCACTTCCGAAACCACATATTTTCGCCCGCCGTATCCGAAGTGTCCGTCCTCGACCCCCAGCGGCAGCCACCACACCTGCATCTTCAGTCCCTGATCGTGGAATTGTTTGACCATGTCGGGAATCGCGTTCCCCACAAACGCCGCAGAATTTGGCTGCCAATCCCCGTAATTGTTAAACCACCCATCATCGAGCGTGGCCCAGTGGATGCCCAATTCCTTCAGCTTGGGAATCGTGTCAAGCATCTGCTTCGGCGTCACCCCAAACTCGTAGCCCCAGCCGCACCAACTCACCGCATAGTTCTCATCATTATTGCGGGGCTTTTCCAGCCCTTCCTTCGCGAGCACTCTCGACCACAGGTTCAGTGGCTGATAGAAATCGCCGCGATAAACGGCAAGAAACGTTCGCGGCGTCGCAAAAACCTCTCCCGGTTTCAGAATTGTGTTGGCCGGAACGCGTACCGCAGTTTCCACGTTGCCCGCGGCAGTTGTCTCGACCGGAATCGACAGCGTAAACGGAACCGTCTCCACGTGGCCAATGGCCTCTCCTATATCGCGGCTCCAGAACGCAACCACCGGAATGCCTCCTCCCACTGCCCCGAGGTCGTCCTTCGTTGGCACGGGTGCGCCGAACGGATTTTCCTGGCTGAACTTCGCAGGCATCGGGAATATTTCATCCTTTCCCCACTTCAAACTGGCACCTTGAAACGTCCATAGCCGTTCCAAGCGCGATTTGGATTCGGAAATCGCTGAGAATTGATGCCGCTGCAGCTTTACCCAATCCAGCGGAACTTCAGTCGGCCCTGTGTTGCGGATACTCAGCGAAACCAGCGCGACATTTGGAAAGTCGTCATAAATCTCCAATTCGAGCGTTTCCGCCAGGCTCATTTCCGGAATTGTGCCTGTTATTTCCACGTGCCTTCCCAACGCTCCCAGCTTTCCGGATGCGTCACGCACTTTCGCTCCGGCCAGATCGAATCGCGCCCCGACGTGCTCCTTCTTCGATACTGAAATTATTTGGGAGACATCCAGAGCTTTGTCTTCCAGCGAAGACCGCCAGCTTGCCCCCACCAGCGTGGCTGTCAAGGCACCGGAAGGTGTCAGCCGAAACTCCGCCGAAGGCGTGCTCGCGGTAATACTTTCGCTCGAAACGTTCACCGTCACCGCGGACTTGGCCGCAGCAGGGGACAACGTCTTCGTCTCTTCTTTCTTCTGGCACCCGGCTGCCAGCAGACTCATACCCAGTCCCAACAAAAGCAGTTTCGTCATGTCAGTGCGACCCCTTGAACTGCGCGAAAATCTTGTCCGCATTTTTGTGATAAACCTTTTCCAGCACCGCATCTGGCAGTTCCATTCCATAAATTTCCCACCGCCCCTGGCCCGGGTATCCCCAGTAAGGAAAGTACTCATCCCCGGTTTCGAGCCAACGGAAGTAGTTCGCGTACATCGCTTCCTCCGGCTCGCTGTCCGTTCCGAAAAGAATTCGATCCTGATAATCGACAAAGAACTTACGCGCCCTCCGCGGCTGCCTTCCGAGTTCCGCCTGACGCGCCCCGAATTCCACGTACATGTTGGGATATTTGTCGAGCCACGCGGACACGGCATTCAGATTCTCCGGCCAATTGGCAACGTGTAACGCGATAAAAGTGGTTCGTGGGTGTTTTTCGATGATGTGATTCCGTTGCGCCAGCAGCGTTTCCTTGGAAGGGAACTGCGGCCCGTAAAAACTCCAGGAAGGATTGGTAATCAGCTCCTCGTAGCGTTCATTGTGATTGTCCAGCGGCGTGAAAAATGCTTCCGGGTCGGTCGAATGAATGGCAACCGGAATCCCCAATCGCCCGCATTCCTCCCAGACTGCATCCAGCCGCGGGTCGTCGATCGCAATCAGTTTTCCCGTCCGGTCTTTCACTCCCAGGCCGAGATCCTTCAGCACCTTCAGCCCGCGCGCACCTCGCCGCACCGCGTCATCCAGTTGCGCCACCATCTCCGCGCTGAAATTTGCGTCGTCGATCTTGCTCCAGTCGTATTGCGCGAAGACGATGAAGCGGTCGGGATAGGGCTTCACCATCTTGTCCAGCACCCGCTGCAATCTTTCGCCCCACATCCCCGTCAGTATCACGATCTTCGCCACGTTGGCGCGGTCCATTCGCCGCACCACTTCCTCCGGCGGTATCGCTTCTCCGTGAATTCCTCCGGCGTCGTTCACATGATTGTGCATGTCAATCACCGGGAACTTTGCGCGTGGCACTTCGTGCGCTTCGGTATGCATCATCGACTTCGGATCGTAATCCTTCAGCAACAGCGTCATGTTCTTCGACGCATTGGGATCCTGGCTGTATTTGATCTCTTGCTTCGAACTGGCGTCCTGTGCCTGGCTCTTGTCCTGGGCGGGCAAAGGATTCGGCGCGACAACTAGCGCTATCGCGGTGGATAGAAAAAAGAACATTCTGGAACTGGCAACGTTATTTCGCATTTCTAGGAAAGCCCCTTTCCGGAAATCTGCGATACAGCCTTTTTGTGGTAAGCACGGCTCAGAGCCAGCAAGGATTGTACGTACATGCGAAAGGAAAAGAAACAAAAAGTAACAAAAGGAAATACGTTACGTTATCCTGCCATTCCCCCTGGCCGGTTTGACTCTCACCCGGCTACCGCCAGCTTTTCCCACGCCGCCGTTTGCCCGGCCACCTACGCCTGCAGTTTGCTTTGCGCTCTGTGCTTGTGAACGATTGCCGCAAGCGATTTTGCGGCCTCAGTCAGCTTGTGCGGTTCATTCCTCCGCAGTGCCCCAAGGTCGGCCAATTCCGCCCCGATTCCCAAAGCAAAAGCCCCAGCCGCGAAATACTCTTCCGCATTCTTCAGATTCACCCCGCCCGTGGGAATAAACCGGCAATCCGGAAATGGCGCCCGCAGCGCCTTGATGTGGCTCGGACCCCCGCCGCTCCCGCACGGGAAAATCTTAATCACCTCCGCGCCCGATTCCTTTGCTGCCATGACTTCGGTTGGCGTGAAAGCCCCGGGGATCGCCAGAACTCCATGTTTTGCAGCCGTGCGAATTACCTCGGGCGCCAGGCCGGGGCTAACTAGGAATTGTGCCCCCATCTCAATACAAATCTCCGCTTGCTTGGCGTTCAAGACCGTTCCCGCCCCGATCAGAAAATCGCCGTTCGCGCGCGCCACCTCCCGCAGCACTCGCGGTGCATCCGGCACGGTCATCGTAATTTCAACAATGGAAATCCCCCCCGCGCAGACCGCTTCCACCGCCCGCGACGCCTCGGCCGCGTGTGCCGCGCGAATCACCGGCACAATCCCGATTTCCCCGATTCTCCGGATGATTTCTTCTACGTTCATCTTTTGCTCCGCGGAGAAAGTCCGTTCGCCCCATCAGCGCGCAATGCGCGCAGTTCCGCCTCTCATTGCTTGCAAAACCTCCGGCAAGCTGGCCATTGAGGCATCCCCTGGCGTCGTCATTGCCAGCGCGCCATGAGCCGCGCCGCACTCCAGCGCCCACGCGATGTCTTTTCCCGACAGCAGTCCGTAGATCAGGCCGGAAGCGAAGGAATCGCCTCCTCCCACGCGATCGAAAATCTCCAGATTCTCCCGATTGACCGCTTGATAAAAGGTCCCCTCCGAATAGGCGATGGCGCCCCAATCGTTGCGGGTTGCCGTTTTCGCGTTGCGAAGCGTTGTAGCCACCACGGAAAGAGCGGGAAAATCGCGCTTCACCTTCTCGATCATTTTCTTGAACAATCCGGGATCGAGATTGGAGTGAGCCTCATCGACGCCTTCCACTTCGTAGCCCAGGGCGGCCGTAAAATCCTCTTCGTTCCCAAATAACACGTCTACCTTGGGAACCAGCGCCCGGTTCACCGCTTGCGCTTTTTCCTTGCCTCCATTGGACGACCACAACGACGCCCGATAATTCAGGTCATAAGAGACGACCGTTCCGGCGCGTTTTGCCGCTTCCATTGCTTCCCGAGCCACAACCGGCGTGGTTTCCGAGAGCGCGCAGAAAATTCCTCCCGTGTGAAACCAACGCGCTCCCTGGTCCGAAAAAATCTTCTCCCAATCTATTTCTCCGGGCTTTATTTGCGCTATCGCCGTATGCCCACGGTCAGAGCAACCCACCGCCGCCCGCATCCCAAACCCGCGCTCCGTGAAGTTCAATCCATTCCGGACCGTCCGGCCCACGCCGTCATACTTGGCCCAGCGCAGGTGCTCCAGACTTACGCCACCCTGCAACATCAGGTCCTCAATCAAACGGCCGATGGGATTATCCGCCAGCGCAGTGACAATCGCGGTCTCCATACCGAAGCATCGCCGCAGTCCGCGGGCAACGTTGTATTCTCCGCCGCCCTCCCAGGCTCGGAACTCTCGCGCAGTGCAGATCCGCATGTCACCGGGATCCAGGCGCAGCATCACCTCGCCCAGGCTGACCAGGTCCCATTTGCAATTTTCCTTTGCCTTGATCTTCATGCTTCGTTCCGCCCCCATTACGACGGCAATTTCGCGGTTGGGATCAACCGGCAGCCCGGATCAACCAGAAGCCAGGCAATCGCGCCCGCAACACTCAATAGAGCCGCGACTAGAAAGGAGGATGTCCAGCCGTACTGCTGAGCGATGGCCGGTGTGAGCGACGCGGTCAAAGCCCCGCCGAATTGCCCGCCCATGTTCATGAATCCGGATGCCGAGCCCGCGCTATCCCCGGCAAGATCCGCGGTGATCGACCAATACGAGCTTTGCGCAAGATACAACGCGCCGGCGCCGCCAGAAAGTACAATGCTGGCCACAGAAGCGCTGGTAGCGCGTGAACCTAATACCAAAAAAGCCGCGGCGAGAAGCAGCGCCAGAAAACCGACCCCGCAGCGTCCGACACGTTTGCTATAAGCGCGCGAGAGCGCGTCATTGATCGCACCCCCAGACAAGCTGCAAGCAACCATGGCCAGCGGCGGGAGAGTGCTATAGAGAGCGCTGGCTTTCAGGTCCATGCCGCGCACCTTGGCCAGATAAATGTAGAACCAACTGAAGAATATCCAGGCTACGTAGCCAAAACAAAAGTAACTTGCCGTGACGGCGAGAATGCTCTTGCTGGTGAGAATGCTGCTCCAACTGATAATGGGTGCGGAAGAAACTTCGCCCTTGACCCCTAAATTCTCCGCGCTTGAGCGGGCTGGCGTTGCGGGCCCGCGATTGTTCTGGATTAAGGACAGCTCTGACGCATTCACGGAAGGGTGTCGTTCGGGCTTGTCCCGCGCAATGAGATACCAGACGATTCCCGCCAGCAACCCCACGAATGCGCTAACCCAAAAAGACGAGCGCCATCCGTAGTGGATCATCAAATAACTGACAACAACGGGCGCTATTCCCGCCCCGGCCCCAACGCCTGCGAAGATCAATCCATTCGCCTTGCCGCGCTCCTGCGAAGGGACCCATTGGGACACGAACTGGTTCGAAGAGGGATAGATAATGGCTTCTCCGGCTCCCAGAAGAAAACGCACCAGGATGAAGAAAACCACGGCGCCCCAGACTGTGGTCGGCAACGAGGCCGTCAGCGCCGTGAAGATTCCCCACCAGACAACACCAACCGTAAGGACTCGCCGTGGACCGAAACGGTCAACCAACCATCCGCCGGGCGTTTGAAACAAAGCGTAACCCAGCAGAAAAGCCGTGAACACCCACCCCAGCCGCACCTGGCTCAGATGGTATTCCTCTGCCAACGAACTCCCCGCAATCGAAATATTCACCCGATCCAGATAGGAAATTCCGCTGAGCACGAACAACCAGAAGACCAGCACCCAGCGAACGCGGCTCGCTCCGTCTCCGCTCATGAAAGCCGCCGAGTAACTGCGCGAGGCTTGCTACGTCCACAGGGGATCAAAAAGTCCTCTTTTGCGTGAAAGGCGTCCATTCTTCAGGCAACGTGCGCTTTTAGAACTGCCACGACTGCATCGGCTATGATCTTGTCTTCACCGGGTTGCAGCATGAACGAGTTCAGAGAGAGGACTTCGCCCTCTTCTCCCGTGCTCAGGACAATCGCCGGTTTGCCCTTGCGCAGCGCTGCGTTGATCTCCCTCGGGGTTGCAGAGATCCGTTTATCCCACCGTATCTCCATATGCGGAACGTGGTTGGCGATGTCCGGAACGTAGAACTTCGTGGTGACGCCCGGCACTTTTGAGACTTCCGCCGAAACAAGTTCCAGGCGATTCCGCCATTCCTTTTCGAGCGCTTCGTGATTTTCCTGGAGGTAGCACTCCAGCGCCTTGACCATGCCTACGATTTCCTCTTTCCCGACCTTTTGACTCCGCCCAAGCGTGTCTTCGTGCGGGCTATTGTTCAGAAGTGCGTAGCTCACCAGGTCTTTGCGCCCCACCAGCAACCCCGCGCATTGCGGGCCGCGAATGGCCTTGCCGCCGCTGAACGCGATCAGGTCATACCCCATAGTGGCGTAATCCCAAAGGTGCGAAACGGGAGGAGTGTCCGCAGCGGCGTCAATGAAGGTGGGAATTTTATATTCTTTCCCCAATTTCGCCCACTCCTCCACCTTGATTTGCCCGGCCGAATTCGCGAAGTTCGTAAAATGCATCATTGCCGTTTTCTCGTTGACGGCCTTTCGCAAATCCTCGCGGTCCACAATTTCCACCAGCCGGATCCCTGTGGCTCGCAGTTGATGATCAAACGGATTGCGGTGCGATTTTTGGATGATCACCTCGGACTTCATTCCCGTCAAATCGGGAAGCTGCCGGATGAACTGGGGATTGTCGCGTGTAAGAATTCCCGCCAGCCCGGAGAGCATCGCTGCCGCGGCTCCGCAGGTAACCAGCGCGGAATAATCCGGCGGCAGCTTCAACATTTCCGCAATCCGTTTTCCGGCGGCCACCTCAAGTTCGGGAATGTTGACGAAATGCCGCCCGGCCAGGGCCATCACCGATTCCACCTCTGGGCGCATCAGCGATCCGCCGAGCATCGTCATGGTTCCCTGGCCGTTGATCACCGTCGTAACGCCCAGCTCTTCATACACGTTTCCGGTCTGACCAAAACCTTTGACGGAGCTTTCGTTCACCGAGCTTGATACGTCGGCGGCCGGCAGCTTTCTTGAGCCCAGGATCATTGCCGTCAACGAACTGATCCCGGTCATGAAGCCGCGGCGAGTCCATTTCGCGCTGAAATTCATAATTTCTCCTAGTCCAGTTATTTGCGAACGACTGCGGCAGTGCAGTTAATTTCTACCAGGGATTGACCGGGCAACGCGGCAACTGCAACCGTTGTTCTTGCCGGCCCTCCATTCGGGAAATAAGTTTTGAAGACCTTGTTCATCCCGTCGTAGTCCTCGATCTTGGTCAGGTAAACGGTCAGTTGCAGGATGCTGTCCATCGCGCCGCCGCCCGTTTCCACAAGGGTCTTCACGTTGTCCATCACTTTTTTTGTGTGCGTCTCGATGTCAAACTCGAATTTCCCTTCGGGATCATGCGAATGCGCGCCCTGGCCCGCGATGTAGATCACCCCGTTGTGAATGATCAGAGGCGTGATAAATCCTGTGCCCGCGGGTTTGCCTTCATAATTTAACTTTTGAACGCCGCCGGGGGCTTGGCCAGCGGCGGGAGTCGAGCCCGAAAATAAACTGACGAAGCCTGTGCCGGCCAGCAGGGAAGCGAACTTCGATGCGAAATTTCTACGATTGCTTAGAGTTGAAGACACGATAGCCTCCTGATTGAACATGAACTCCGATTCACAAACGAAAACAGAAAACGTCACTTCCCGCGGCGATGGCGACCTGTTGCTTCCCATTCACCGAGAAACTCATGGGCGACGCGGTGATGCTTTGGCCGGTAGAGAAATGCCAGAGCGGAGCGCCCGTGCCGGCGTCAACCGCTTCGAACGACTCGGCGTCGTCTCCAAAAAACACCAGGCCTCCTGCCGTGGTCATCGTGCCACCACTTGATCGCCCCGAACCCACTTGCGGATATTTCCAGGCCGGTTTGGAAGTGGAAAGGTCATACGCCAGCAGAACTTTCTTGCTCGTATCACTGGGACTGCGTTTCGCACCGGTGGCATAATACATGTGTCCAGGAACGAATTTTTCGGCCCCGCGAACGTAAATGCTGCAGTTTTCCGACGCCAAAAAATAAAAAAGGCGGGTCGACGGATTGTAGGAAGGCGCATACCAGTTCGTCGCTCCGGAAAACCCCGGGCAAACGCGAGCGCCTTTCTCCGTAGGCACAACCCCGGTCAGGATGGGGCGGCCGTTCCCATCGATTCCCTTGGCCCAATTCAATTTCTCCACGAATGGAGCAGCCGAAAGAAATTTCCCATCGACACGATCCAGGACGTAGAAAAACCCATTGCGGTTCGCTTCGACCAGGAGTTTGCGCGGCTGGCTCTGGTATTCCGCGTCGATAAGAATTGGAGTTTCCGTCGCGTCGTAGTCGTAGAGGTCGTGCGGGGTAAATTGGAAATGCCACTTCAGCTTTCCCGTATCA
>DASSGJ010000070.1:0-16472 GCA_035693545.1 Candidatus Acidiferrum sp. | reverse complement strand
GTCTCGTCCTCAAATTGCATGCTGAGCCAGTCCCATCCCACCTGTTCCGCTTCCATCGAGTGAGTGAAGAATTCGTGATCCATCCACGAAGTCCCGCGGATTTCGACCGGTTTTCCGTCCAGGGTAATCGTTCCCTTTGTCAGCAAGCGCGTAAACGAAATGTAGTGCGACGCCTGCCCCGTGCCCGCCGCTTTTTGGCTCACTCCGTTGATCCCCTGAATCACCGGTGGCTTTTGACTGCGCAGCGAAAACGCCAGCGAGAATTTCTCGTCCACAACATTCAGGACCTCTTCATCGCCGTTCCAGCGGACTTCCCAATTGCCATTCCAGATGCGCTTTTGCTGCTCGTCGACCCCTGCCAGCCCCGGCCCTGCACGATTGGTCCGCTCGGAGTGATAGAACTTGCCGCCGTCCAGGTCGCTCAGGGCCAGATGCGCCAGGTACAAATCGCGAACATCCCACGCTTCTGTCTTCCACTGCTGCCGGTCCACGCCCTGGCGAAAAAACGTCAATTCAAATCCGAAATGGCGGCCGTCCAGGGCTGTTAAGTTCCCGGTCGTATACCACCACTCGGTCTGAAAATCCTCGTGATTGAAATTGTCACGTGGGAACTCATACCGGTAACCCGGCAAAGCCGTTTTGTATTGCGCCTGCAATCCGGGCAGCCAGGCAAGCAGAAACACGAAGAGCAGCCTACTCTTCATGAATCACTTCCAGCGGATTCAGTCGCACCGCCACTCTTGCGGGATACAAGCCGGACAGCACCGTTGCCGCATACACCACGGTCAATGCTCCCAGCAGCACCGCCACCGGCCAGTGAAAGCGGATTGTCCATCCAAACGACTGCTTGTTGATCACAAAAACCAGAATCAGCGAAAGGAAATATCCCAGCACAAACCCCGCCAGATTTGCCAGCAATCCCAGCATCCCTGCTTCCACAAGAATCATCTTTCGAATCTGTCCCGACGAAGCGCCCAGAAACCGCAGCAAGCCCAATTCCCTCCGCCGGTCAATCACCAGCGCGATCAGCGCGCCCGCAATCCCCATCACCGCCACGATCACCGCCACCGCTTCCAACGCATACGTGATGGCAAACGTCCGGTCAAAAATCCTCACCGCCTCCGTGCGCAATTCGCGGTTCGAAAAAATCAGGATGCGATGCCCTGCGGCCGCTTCCTGTAATTCCTTGCGCACCTCCGCCGCATCGCCATTGGGCGCCACATAAACGGCAAGGTTCGTGGGCGTTTCATCCGGCAGATATTTCAAAAGCACATCACGGTCCATCAGGATGTAGCCGCGCTCGCTCCCGTAATCGTAATAAACGTCCACAATCTGAAAGCTTGCTTGAGCTGCTCCCAGGGCCAGCGTGATCGTGTCCCCGGTCTTAGCCTTGTGTTTGTAAGTGAACGGTTCACTTACGATGACGTTGTTCTTCCCGCGCAACTGCTCCAACACCTTATTTGCCCGCCGGCCCGAGAAAAATTCCGAGTTTCGGTTGGCCCGCGGCACTCGCAAATCCACCGCAGCCAGCGTCGCGGACATTCCCTCGTAGCTGATTTCGTACGCCCGCAGCCGGTCCACGCCCGCAACGCCCGGCAACTTGGCAATTTTCTCCACCAGGTCCGCGGAAATCGTCGGATGCCGGTCCGCCGCAGGACTGCCCGCCGGCCGCAGATACAAATCCGCCGGCAACTGGTGGCTCATCCAGTTCACCACCGTCTGCCGGAAACTTCCCACCATGATTCCGACCGACACCATCATCGCCACCGCGGTCGCCAGCGCCCCCACCAGCACCGACGTTCGCCGAAGCGAAGCCGCCAGGCTCCGCGAGGCCAGCATTGCCTCCACTCCAAACAGCTTCCCGAGTATTCCCGCCGCAATCCCCGAAATGAAATTCACCAGTGCGGGCATCGCATACGCCGCCGCGACAATCAGCAAGATCGCGGCTAAGTACCCGAAAAATGGTTTACCCGCGAACGCCGGCATCTGTGCTGCCAGTGCCGCAAGAAGTCCCAGAACCAGCCCGATCGCCAGATCGCGTCCCTTGTGTGCCCGTGCGACATGTTCCCGTTGCCCCTGAGCCATCGCCTCCACCGGCGACACTTGCATCGCTTCCCTCGCCGGCGAGAGCGCAGACATGACCGCTACGCCTACGCCAATCATCATCGCCAACGCCAGCGAATTCGGCGCCAATGCAATCGCCGCCGGCCGGCTACTTACGTAGAGCGACTCCACCGTCGCCGCCATCAATTTCACAGCACCGCTTGCCATGATCCGCCCTAGTGGCAAACCCACCAGCGCCCCAGCCAGCCCAAGGCACGCCGCTTCTCCCAAAAACGCGGCCAGCACGTCTCTTCGCTCAGCACCGAGCGCCCGCACGATACCGATCTCGCCGCGCCGCCGCACCACAGAAACGGAAATCGTGTTGTAGATAAGAAACGCGCCAACCACCAGCGCGATGTAGCTCAGCAGCCGCAGATTCCACCGGAACGCCGCCAGCATTTTCCGGTTCTCTTCCGTGCCCGTTCCTTGCGGACGCACTTCTACGCCCGGCGGCACCATCCAGCTCAATTTCTTCTGCCATTCCTGGAGACTGCTGTTGGTGGGAAGCTTGATCAGAATACGATCCACGCGGCCGAAACGGTTCAGCGCGCGCTGCGCACCCGCAATGTCCATCAGGATGGCGTGCTCGTTTCCAGACACCTCCGGAAATTCGCCAAGCACCACGCAATCCAGAACCCGATCGTTAATGAGCAGAGAAATATGCTCGCCTGTCTTTTTCCCCAGGCCTTTGCTGACCCATACGCTACCCGGGCTCTCCAGGCCGCGCACGGCGTCTTCCATCGTTTCGTTGTTGTCGGAATTTTCCTTGTCAGAATCAGCCTGCGAAGCGTACCGGCTGCCCTCCGCGATCAGGTCCAGCCCGATCATCGGCAGCGTCTCACGCGTTTGAATGTCCACCGCAAAATCTTCCATTCGCGGCGAAAGCCTTATGGGATAAGGCTGTGCGGCCAGTTTACCCAACACCGATTCGGGCACCCCGCCGGAAGCCACGATTTCCAAATCGTTGTCTCCGGCCAGGCTTTCCATCGAAGAGTGAAACGATCCTGCCGCGGCGTTGCCCGCCAACTCAATCGCCAGCACCACCGCCACGCCGAGCCCTACCGCCAGAACCATCAGGCCCAGCCGCACGGGTTCCTGAAACAGCGGCCGCAGCATCAACCGGTAGAAAAGTTTCCATCGAGGCATGTCAGCGCCGCGTCACTTCTTCCACGTGCCCGTCGCGCAGTTTCACCAGCGTGTCGCAAACGCTGGCCGCTTCCAGGCTGTGCGTAGCCATGATTGTCGCCGTCTTTTGTTCGCGCGTCAGCCGCAGCAACAATTCCAGAATCACCCCGCCCGTCGTCGTATCCAGGTTCCCAGTAGGCTCGTCCGCCAGCAGAATTCGCGGAGAATGAGCCAGCGCCCGCGCAATCGCCACGCGCTGCATCTGCCCCCCGGAAAGCTGGTGCGGATAACGCGCGCCCAGTCCGTCGAGTTCCACCCAGTGCAATCGTTCCAGCGCCCGTTCGCGCGCGCCGGCCTTTCCCGCCAGCAGCAGCGGCAACTCTACATTTTCCTGAACGGTTAGAGTGTGCAGCAGCTGGAAGGACTGAAACACGAACCCGACTTTTTCCCGGCGCAACCGCGTCTGTTGCGCATCGTCCAGATCCGACGTCGCCTTGCCTTCGATCCGCACCGTGCCCGACGTCGGAAAATCCATCGCTCCCGCCAGGTGCAGCAATGTGGATTTGCCGCAACCGCTTCGCCCGACCAGCGCGACGAACTCGCCCTCCGCCACGTCGAGCGTGACCCCATCCAGAGCGCGAACGCTCTGGCCGTCACCTGCGTATTCTTTGCTGACGGATTGGAGGGAAAGGATTGCCATGCCTCGATAACTCTGCGTAGATTTGTCGCCTTCCGGGATACAACTGCTATTGCAACAGAAACACGGTCAAGCTTTGGCCAGGAACGCGCAGCTTCATCGTATTCCCCTCAAGTTCAGCCTGCCCCGGCCCGAAAATCACCGTCGCATTCGTGGCTTTTTGCGCCGCAGTGTCCTCGAGCGGCACGGTCATGTCCCGCGCATTCGCGCCCGTGTGGAACGCCACTACGATTCTCTCCTCGTCCGTTTCGCGCATGAATACATAGGTTGCATCATCCGACGCCAGGCTCCACAGTCTTCCCCGCCGCAGCGCGGGATGCTGCGCTCTCACCGCCAGCAACTTGCTCACGTAAGTGTGTATCCCTTCCTGCTCCGCGGTGCGTCCGGCCTTCGTAAATGCGTTCCGCGAATCTTCAGTCCATCCTCCGGGGAAGTCCCTGCGGTTGTCCGGATCGACCCCTCCCGGCATTCCGATTTCGTCGCCGTAATACAATTCCGGAATCCCGCGCACCGTGAATATCAGCCCAAATGCCAGCTTCAGTCGCGCGGGCGTCCCTTCGGGAGTTCCCCCCAGGCGGGTCGTGTCGTGATTCCCGAAAAAAGGCACCAGAAATTCGGGATGCGGGTACAGAGAATCCTGCCGCAGGATATTCGCCAGCTTTCCGGTCGGCGCTCCCTTCAGCAAAACATCGCGCAGCGTGAAATACAGTGGGAAGTCAAACGGAGCGGTCAGCTGCGTATCTATGCCATCCCAGCCTTTTCTCCCGCCCTGGTAAAACGAAGTCACGGTTGGATCGGGATGAAACACTTCGCCGATTGTTGAGAGTCGCGGATAAATTCGCCGTAACGCCGAGTGCCACTGTTCCCAGAACTCCCGCGAAACATAGGGGAAAGTATCTATACGGTAGCCGTCGAGCCCCGTCGTCTCCGCCCACCAGATACTGTTCTGGGCCAGGTATTCGGCCACCACCGGATTTTCCGTGTTCACGTCCGGCAAAATTCCCGCGAACCATCCTTCCGTCAAACTCCGCCTCAACTGCGATGGAGTGTGCGGGTCCACCACCGATTCGAACGCGTCGTTGGTGATTTCTTTCTTTTCCGGGAAGCCGTAGAACGTTCCCTTCAGCGGCGAAGCTGCCGTCAAGTGGTGCTCCCGCGTTCCGTGAAACCAGTCCGGCATCGGAGGATGCGCCACCCAGGGATGCCGCGGACCGACGTGATTCGGCACCACATCAAACAACACCTTCATGTGTTGCTTGTGCGCGGCCTGAATCAATTCCTGGTAATCCGCCAGGGTGCCAAGGTGCGGATCAACGGCATACAAATCCACCGCGCCATATCCGTGGTAATCCTGCGTCGCGCCGTTCTTCACCACCGGCGTCAACCACAGCGTCGTTACTCCCAAATCCTTCAGATACCCGAGGTGCTGCTCAACGCCACGCAAATCCCCCCCGTGATATGCCCGCGGTTTGCTGCGATCATGCGAGCCGGGGAATTCCGCCGGCTCATCGTTCAGCGGGTCGCCATTGGCAAAGCGATCCGGCATGATCAGGTAAATTACGTCATCCAGCGAAATGCCCTGATTGCGGCCAAGAATCTGCTGCCTCGCCGCGATGGGCAACTCAAACGTAGTTTCCCCGCGCACCGTTGTGAGCCGGCAAACCGCTGTGCCGCTGTGCAAATCCGGCCCTAGTTTCAGCCACACGAACAGGTAATCGCCGTCGCCGCTCGACTGCGTCCGGCTGACCACCACGTCGCGAAGGTTGCAGCTCACATGCGTCGCACGCAAATTCTTCCCCGAAAGCAGCAACATTACGTCTGGCGTCAGGCCAACCCACCAGTTCGGAGGTTCCACTTTCATCACCGCGGGAGCGTCTGGATTCGTGCTCCCCTGCGCCCGCACTGAAATTCCGATCACCATTCCAGCGATCAAGGTCAACAAAACCAATCCACGGAACCGGGTGCCCCAGGTGCCGCTCTTGCACCTGGGGTCTTCCCTACCCGGCATGAAACGCAAACCACAAATCACGGCTCTCCTCCTACTCCTCGTCGCGAAACACCAGATGCCCAAACGCCTCCGGCACATGAAAATTCGGGGTCGGAGTCATTGTCGGGCTCCACGCCGAATAAAATCTCGGCTCCTTTTTCCCTTCCACTCTATAGAAGTTCGCCCGCCAGCTGCGTTTCGGATCAAATGCCGGCGTCAGCCTGTGCATCGGGATGGCAAGCTCCGCTGTCCAGGTATGCTCATTCGGGCTCTGTGCCACGCGCCGCCGCAGCCCGCTGCGCATTTCCTCCTTCTCGCCATGCGCAATATTCAAATCAATCCAGAATCCGTTCGGGCTCACTTCCAGTTCTTTGTACACTCGCGCATCGCGGGTGTCCGGCTGCAGGAATGCCTCTGCCACGTCTCGTTCCCACAATTCGTCACGCCACCCATCGGCCCGCGCGTCAGGGAACACGTGCAGCTCACGATAGTGCGAGACAAATCGCAAATACAGCGTCTCCTTACTCCAAAGAAGACGCACTTCCGTCGCCCGCCGTGGATCGGCTTGCTCGCCTCTCCAGTCGCGGTCAAATCGAATCGCCGGCGCCTTCTCCCACCACTTCGCCCCAGGCAACCCATCCGGCCCCGCGGTCTCTTTCAACCACAAGGCATACACTGTCGGCAACCCATCGAATTTCAAAACCGTTCCACCATTCATCGTTCAGATAGTGTAGTCCAGCATGCGCTCGTTCTTCTCACTCTTCCCTCCGGCAGACAAGACCGCTCCTCAAGCTCCTCCCCGTCTTTTCGGCCAGCAAACTCTTTGCGCAACTCGCCCCGCCGTCGGCCAAATTCGTTCAATTCCACATGCTACCATCCGCTTTGGACCCATTCCGGAAGGAGAAACTCCCGTGGAAGCACGCCGCACCACTCTGGCCGATCGCAACGTCGAGGTTCGCACCGATCCCACGCGCCGCAATCCCGCCGATTTTCAGTACGTGAAATTCCGTATCGAAGCCAGCGTCGCGCGCATGACCCTCAACCGCCCCGACCACAATCTCCTCAACGAATTCATGCTTCGCGAACTGATTGACGGTATCGCCCATGCCGGCGAACGCCCCGACGTGAAACTCATCGTCCTCGATTCCTCATGCAAGGTATTCTGCGGCGGCATCGACGTTGGCGAATACACCACCGATCGCGTGTTCCAGATGCTCGACGCATTTCACTCCGTCTTTATGGGCATTCTCGAAACCGCAAAGCCTGTCGTCTGCGTCGTCAACGGCCCGGCCATCGGCGGAGGCGCGGAACTCGCTGCGTTCGGCGACCTGGTCATCGCCACCCCAAAAGCCCGCTTTGCGCAGCCCGAAATCACGCTGGGTGTTTTTCCGCCGCTGGCATCCACCATCCTTCCTTTTCTCGTCGGCCCAAAGGTCGCACTCGAACTTGTGCTTCTCGGTGAACCCGTCACCGCCGAACGCGCCCTCGACATGGGCATTGTCAATCGCCTCGTTCCCGAAGCTCAGCTCGATGCCACGGTCAACGATCTCTGTGCCCGCATCGCCGGCCATTCCGGCCCGGTCCTCACCATGGCCAAGAAAGCGATTCTCGGCGGCATGGGTCTTTCTCTCCGCGACGGCCTGCGCAATTCCATGAACATCTTCCTCAACGAACTCTACCGTCTGGAAGATTCCCAGGAAGGTCTCCGCGCTCTCAGTGAGAAGCGTAAACCCAACTGGAAAAATCGCTAGCCCCATCGTTCCAGCAAATCGTTCCGCGCATTGATCGCTCACCACAGCTGCAAGTGTGGATAAGGCTGGAATAGCTTCAGGTATTTACCTGCCAAAAATCTGCGGTCTTCGCCGGATGGACATCTGTCCCCCCTGCGCTATTGTGCTCTCCGACCAACAGGTCGGCTGCCAGCTTGTGACAATGCTGTCCGCTGCGCCCGGCTGTGGATGATTCGCAGCTCACGCAGGCTCGCGCCTCGTTGTGAGGCCCCTTCTAGCTTCGAAAAAACTTTCGGGGAACTCCCCGCGGAGACGGCTATGTCTGCGACGAATTGCAACCGTTTACGGGCTCTGGGTCTGCGAGTACTCGCGTCCTTCACAATATCAATGGCCGTGTTCACGGCTCAGGCGTCAGGCGCGACCAATGACAAACATTTCTTTTGGGCTCCGGGACAGTCACCTAATCCCAGTTCGATCTCGAACGACTTGATCTATCACGGCGGCAACGCGGGAGCGGGGGCCATCGGCGTCGAAACAACGCCCGCGATTTATCTGATCTTCTGGGGGCCGGACTGGGCCAATGGTTTCACGACCACGGATGTAAACGGGCGTCAATACACGAGCCAGCAGCTCCAAAATTATGTGACTTCGTTCCTGACCAATCTTGGCGGCACCTCCTGGGCGGCCATCCAGATGGAATATTGCAACAACGCTCCCGCGGGGACCACCAGTTGTGCCAGCGCCAATGGCAGCGGCTATGTTACCGACCCAAGGAAACAGCTAAAGGGCGTGTGGACTGACCCGACGCCGGTTCCGAGCGACATCATCGCCCTGGGCCTGGCTGAAAACGTGGCCAATGATCCGCTCGCTGCCGAAGCCATTCGAGCCTCCGGTCACTTCGGCTACAATCCGCAGGCGACCTACATCATCCTGACTCCGCCGACGTCCATCGCCACCGGGCAGCCCGTCTATTGCGGCTACCACACCCAGACGAGCAGCGTGGACGGCCTCGGCAATCCCTTTCGGCTGCAATATGCCTTCATTCCATTCCTCAACATGAACTGGCCGGGACTCGGCACCGGTGGCTGCGGGATGAACTCCGTCAACGTGACCAGCGACGACTTTGGCCATGGAGTCTTCGATGGCTACAGCATCGTCACCGGGCACGAATACGCCGAAGCAGTTACCGACCCGGACAACTTTGCAACCGTGCAGGATGGCTGGAACGACGCGCAGGGAAGCGAAAACGGCGACAAGTGCGCGTGGACCGGTCTCGCCAATGTCCCGATGGATAATCACACTTCGTTCGCCGTGCAACCCCTGTGGAGCAACAAAGCATTCGATGCATCCGGCCAAGGCTGTGTGCGATCTGCCCCGACCAATCCGCATGCGATGCCGGCAGCAGGCATCGTTCCGCCCGCGGTTGATATCTGCATGACGCTCGGCGTTTGCCCGCCGGGCGTCGCAGCGGGGCAGCCCATGCCCGTTAACATGGCCTATTTTGGTGGAAAAGTTCAGGTGAATCCCAAGATCTATCTGGTCCTGTGGGGCTGGGGACAGCCGAATGCGTTCGACCATACAGCCGTTGGTAACCCCGCGAGTGATCCCGATGGTGCAGGTGCGTTGATGACCCGCTTCATTTCGGCCATGGGCGGCACGACCTGGGCAAATATTTCCACGCAATATTATCAATACAACTACAACGGAAACTATTCGAACATCGGCAACCCCAAGCAGCAACTGGCCGGCGTGTGGCACGACGACTCGAATCCGATTCACGATAATCTCGCCCCCATTGATCTGGCTCGGGAGGCCGCTCGAGCGGTTGCGTTTTTCCACGCAACGGATTTGACCAACTCTAATTTCGTTATCGCTACCCCGCAGAAGTTCAACGACGCCGGCTTTAATCAAAGCCAGTACTGTGCCTGGCACGACTACACCACGCCAACGGGTTATCCCGGTGTACAGCAGGGCATCGCGTTTACCAACATGCCGTACGTGCTGAACGCAGGCGGCGGGTGCGGCATGGATTTCGTCAATCCCGCGCCGGCCGGAAATCTTGACGGTGTTACGATCGTGCTCGGTCACGAGATTGCCGAAACACTCACGGATCCCGGCGCCGAATCGTCAACCGGCTTGGTGCAGAACGGCGGCTGGTTCGATTACCAGAGTTGGGAAATCGGAGACAAGTGCGCCTGGGTCGGTGACGGCCTCCAGATCCCAGGTTCACCCTTCAACATGACCGGCAACGACGGCCGAACGTACCCAGTGCAGGCATTGTGGAGTAATCAGAGCCTGAATGGAGTTGGCTACTGCTCACAGGGTTTCTGAAACGAACGTTTAACGGCTGCCGACAACTTTAGCGTGGCGTACGTTGCCCCGCGCCGCCCGGCTTCTCCCCAAGCCGGGCGGTTTTCTTTTTCGCCCTCGCCCATACAGCTTGAAGCGGGGAAGGGCTACGGCTTGACTCTTGCCTGTTGTCAGAGTTCCCCAGGTTATCCGCACCGTCACCCGGCCGAATCCGGCAGTGTTGACGATTCTGCAAATGCCGCGCAATAACTGGAGCAAAACTCGCAGCAAGCCTTACAATGAATCATTGCCACCGTCATGGGGTCGCGTGGCAGATTTGCTCCCTCCGGTGGCCCCATGTCTCGTTGGTTCCGTCATCTGGCAAGTCTTCCGGATGACCGATTCTTTCTCCCCTTCATGACACTGCTGGACTTTGCTTGCCTTGCTGTTGCCAGGCAAGCCTTCCAGCCGCTTTAGGTGCGCCCAAATATTCATTGGAAACGATGCGGCGCCCATCGGAAAGAGGCCAAGCTGTCGCCAGCATTTTGACAGGGAACCTGACTGGAACAAGGTAAGAAGGATGAAAGAACAACGACGATACCCCTGGCAGCCCAATCAGGTTGCACTGCAACTGGCGATTCCCTTTGTGCTGCTCACATGCATTGTGATCGGCGTGGGTTGGCTGGGCATTTCCCGCTTGAAAAGTGTGAATCAGGATTTAGAGAGCATTACCGGCAAAGGGTGGAACAAGGTGGACATCGCCAGCAGGGCCTTTGACCTTTCCACGGCGAACAATCGGCTCACCATGGAAATTTTCCTTCTGGAGGACAAAACCGAAATTGAACAGCGTCTCTCGCAGCGGGCCGAGAACTCCAGAAAAATCCTGCAACTGATAAACGACTTGGAAGCCCAGGGCATCGAACCCGGGCAGGAAAGACAACTCCTGGATGCGATAAAAGCCACGCGGGCTGACTACGTGGCAAGTTACCAGCGGGCCCTCGATCTTCTGCTGAAAGCGAACCGGCCGGCAGAGGCGAAAACCGCTCTCCTGACGGAAACGTTGCCCCGCCTGCTTGCCTATCGGCACGCATGGACCGCCTTCGTCACCTTTCAGGGAGACCAGATGGACGTTTTAGCTGCGCAAAGCCAGGCCGACTACGTCAGTGCACGCAGAATCATGCTCGTTCTGCTGGCGATTGCTGTGTTGATTTCCACCGGCATCAGCATTTTCGTCACACGAGCAATTACCAGTCAAACCTTTTCCCTAGAAAAGGCGGAGAGAAAACTTGTTTGGATGAATGCAGAGCTTGAAGCCAAGGTGTTGCTGCGCACAAAAGAACTTTCAGCCTCCAATCGCGATCTCGAAACAGAAATTGAAATTCGCAAACGTGCGGAAGCCGACTCCCGCGACGCCATGCAAGCGGCTGAAGCAGCCAATCACGCCAAGAGCGAGTTTCTTGCCAATATGAGTCACGAAATTCGCACACCCATGAACGGCGTCATCGGAATGACCGAACTCGCCCTGGACACAGATCTGACCCCGGAACAGCACGAGTATCTGAGCACGGTTAAGAGCTCCGCGGACTCTTTACTTTCCCTCATCAATGACATTCTCGACTTCTCAAAGATCGAAGCCGGCAAGCTGGACCTGGAAGAAATCGATTTCGGCCTTCGCGACTCTCTGGAAACCACCATGAAAACGCTGGGCGTCCGCGCACACCAGAAACATCTGGAGCTGGCTTGCCACATCCTGCCGGATGTGCCCGACCTGCTTGTGGGCGATCCCACCCGCCTGCGCCAGATAATGGTCAATCTCGTGGGCAACGCCATAAAGTTCACTTCCCAGGGTGAAGTGTTGGTGCGTGTGGAACGTCGGGAAGAAACCGAGAACAGCGTCCAACTCCATTTTGCGGTGCACGACACGGGCCCTGGAATCCCTGCTTCGAAACAAAAATTGATTTTCGAAGCGTTCACACAAGCCGACAATTCCATGACCCGGACTCACGGCGGCACCGGACTGGGTCTCTCCATTTCCTGGCGCCTTGTCGAACTGATGGGAGGCAAAATCTGGGTTGAGAGCGAGCCTGGCCTGGGCAGCACCTTTCATTTCACGGCCCGCTTCCTTATCTCTAACACCATGCCCGTGGCGTTCGAGCCTGTCGAAGTCGAACTCTTGCGAAATCTTCCAACGCTGATTATCGACGACAACGCCACGAACCGGCGCATCCTGGAAGAAATGTTGCGCGGCTGGAGCATGATGCCGGAATCCAGCGCCGACGGCAAAGCGGGGTTGGAGATCCTGCGCAGCGCTAGCGTCCGGGGCGCCCCATTTGCTCTCGTGCTCCTGGACTCACAAATGCCGGACATGGACGGGTTCTCCGTCGCTCAGGAAATCGCCCGCGACAGGGATCTCTCTGGCACACGAATCATCCTGTTCACCTCCTCAGGCGCCCGCGGTGATGCTGCCCGCTGCCGCGATTTGGGTATCCGGGCCTACCTCAACAAACCCATCAAGCGCTCCGATCTTCTGGACGCGATCAAGATTGTGATGGGCCTGGCAAATCACCATCCGGAACGCGCGTCGCTCATCACCCAGCATTCCCTCGTCGAAAATCGCAGGCGCCTGCGCATCCTGGTGGCGGAGGACAACCCGGTGAATCAATTGCTTGCCGTGCGGCTCTTGGAGAAGCGCGGTCACACCGTCAGCCTGGCTGCAACGGGAAAGGATGCTGTCTCCGCCCTGAAACAACAACACTTCGACGTCATCTTGATGGACGTACAGATGCCGGAGATGGATGGCCTCACCGCCACGAAGGTCATCCGCGAAAGCGAGCAGGAAACGCAAAAACATACTCCCATCATCGCCATGACCGCACATGCGATGGTTGGCGACAAGGAACGCTGCCTATCGGCGGGAATGGATGGATATGTTTCCAAACCCCTCCAGCCCGCGGATCTCTTCGCCGCAATTGAAGAAGCGGCTTTGCATCCGAAGGCGCATCAGCACGCCTGAATCGCCGCGAATCCCCTTTCGATTGACACCCCTAATCACGCCCCGTAAACTGACTTGGACATCCAGCAGGCAAGGGAAGTGGGGAAGTGCCGTGTAATTCGGCCGCGGTCCCGCCACTGTATTCGGCTTCATCGCCGAGAGCCAGGCTACCCTCCCTCGCCGCCGCGGTTGGGCTTACTTCGCGAGAGGGTAAGCCTCCAGAACGACCCCGGCTTCTCGCCGGGTTTTTCTTTTTAAATTTCTCGCGACACTCTCGTCAGAGGAGATTCGTGCAACACCGTTTTGCCAAAGCTATGTATCGAACCCGGGTCTTCGGCGTCTCTCTCCTCTTTTTGAGCGCTCTCCCTGTTTGCTCCCAGTCCCTGACGCCCGCGGCTCCCTCCGCCACGTCGCCCGCCACCCGCGAACTCGTGGACGAATTCGGCCGCACCATCCGTGTCCCGCAACTTCCCTCACGCATTGTTTCGCTCGCCCCCAGCCTTACCGAAACGGTTTACGCCCTTGGCGCGCAGGACCGCCTGGTCGGCGACACCGACTATTGCGACTACCCTCCCGACGCCCAGAAGAAAAAGAAAGTCGGCGGACCCATCAATCCGAACCTCGAGGAAATTGCGGCACTTCACCCGGACCTCGTTCTCGTTACAAAAGAGATCAACCGCCTAGACACCGTCCGGGCCCTCGATACTCTCGGCATTCCTGCTTACGCCACCGACGCTCGCAACGTTGACGAGATTCTTTCCACCACGCAGAAACTTGCCGACGTCCTCGGTGTTCCGGAGAACGGCAAAGCCCTCACCGCAGATCTGCAGGCTCGCCTGGCCGCGCTGCACGCCAGGCTCGAAACGTTCCCTCCCAGTCGCGTGCTTTTCATTGTCTGGACCGAGCCGCTCATTTCCGTAGGCAAAAATACGTTTATTGCCGACGCCCTCCGCAGAGCCGATGCAACCAGCATTGTCGAGTCCACACAGGACTGGCCCCAGATGAGTCTTGAAGAAGTTGTCCGTTTGCGCCCGGAATACCTTGTCTTTGCCGAATCGCATTCCGATGCCGGTTCGCACGAATTTGAAGTTCTCGCCAATCGTCCCGGCTGGAGTATTCTCGAAGCCGTGCGCAACCGTCATTTTGCGGTAATCAGCGACGCCGTGAATCGTCCTGCGCCGCGCATCGTCTCGGCCATCGAGGATCTGGCCCGACAGCTTCATCCCGCGGCGTTCCAGGAAGCTCCCGCGCCGGAAAAATCCGCGGCGCCGCCTGCCCACGCGGCTCTCAACACACAGCCCTTCTCCGGGGAGCTCGCATGCGCCCGCTGACCTTGACCCGCCTTCTGCTGCGCTGCGGAATTCTGGCGGCGATATTGTTTGCCGTGGTTATCCTCGCGTTGAAACTCGGCGCCGTCCAGGTCTCACTCTATGGCCTGACACGCGATTTGATCCAGGTTTTGCTGGGACACAGCAACAACATCTCCAGCGACTACGTTTTGATTGTTCTCAACATCCGTCTCCCCAGAATCCTGCTGGCAATCGTCGTCGGTGCTTCGCTTTCGGTCTCCGGAGTAAGCTTTCAGGCTCTGCTGCGAAATCCGCTCGCAGATCCTTACGTGCTGGGAATTTCGACCGGCGCCGCCGTCGGTTCGATCATCGCTCTGATTATTGAGAATCAGTTGAACCTGCCCCCCGAGTACGCCGGTCTGATTACTCCCTTCGGAGCCTTCATTGGCGCCGCCCTCACGATTGCCGCCGTCTATATCCTCGGTCGTCGCGACGGTCAAGTGGACAGCAACACGCTGCTGCTCGGCGGAATCATCACCGCTTCTTTTCTCGCCGCGATCGTCACTTTTCTGATGTCTACGCTTGCCGGCAGCAATCTGCGAGGCGCTTCTTATTGGCTGATGGGCAGCCTTTCCACCCTTCCTCCGAAAAGTCTCCTTTATCTTCTCGCGGTCGGCTTCCTGGCGGCAGCCGGAGCGATTTACACCACCGCCTCCGATCTCAACCTGCTGCTTGCCGGAGAAAAAGAGGCCATGCATCTCGGCGTGGACGTTCCGAGAGTCCGCATCGTCGTGTATCTGGCGGCTTCCATACTCACGGGCCTTGCGGTTTCGGTCAGCGGAGCAATTGGCTACGTCGGCTTGCTGGTACCTCACGTGATGCGCCTCATCTTCGGTTCTGATCACCGGATGCTGATCCCGGCCTCCGCACTGGGAGGCGCCATTGCGCTTGTGGTTGCGGATACCGCCGCCAGAACCTTGGTGGCCCCCTCCGAATTATCCGTTGGCGCGGTGACGGCGATGGTTGGCGCTCCGTTTTTCATCTACCTGCTTCACAGGAGGATGGCATGAGCAGCGCGCTCCGCCACCCGCTTCCCGGAGACGCGCCGCGCTCCACATCGGATGTTCGTTTAAGTGTCGAGCAGGTCAGTTATGCTTACGCGCCCAATCCTTCGCAAGCGCCGCTATTCACTCTCGAAGCGATGAGCTTTCAGGCCAGGCCCGGCGAACTCGTCGCCATTCTCGGCCCCAATGCCAGCGGCAAGTCCACAATCCTCAAACTCATTTCGGGTGCGCTCCAACCCCTCTCTGGCCGGATTTTTCTGAATGGTTTCGAAACGCACTCGCTTCCCGTAAAAACGCGCGCGCAGCGCATCGCCCTCGTCCAGCAGGAAAGCCGCCTGCTCTTTCCCTCGCGCGCCTGGGAATTTGTGATGCAGGGACGCCATCCCTACGGCGGCGGTCTCCGTTTCGAATCCGAGGCGGACATCCTCATTGCCAAGAACGCCCTCGCACAGGTCGGTGCTACCGAACTCGTCGATCGTTGGATGGACAAAATCTCCGGCGGGGAAAAGCAGCGCATCATTCTTGCCCGCGCCCTGGCCCAGCAACCGCTACTCCTGCTTCTTGATGAGCCGACGCTGCATCTCGATATCGGCGCACAGGTGGATCTGCTCGAATCGCTTCGCCGCCTCGCCGCGCAAAATCGCTACACCGTTGTTGTCGTCACTCACGAGCTGAATCTCGCTGGTGAATACGCCGACCAGGTTGTGCTCATGCAACGAGGCAAATGTCTTCGCGTTGGTCCGCCGGCAACGGTCCTCCAGCGCGAAATTCTTGAACAGGTTTTCCAGGCGCCGCTTTCCGTGGAGATAACTCCTTCCGGCCGGCCGCGCGTCACGCTTTTTTCGAATAAGTAGAGGTCTTCTCGTCCACCTGAACCCGGAGGCCTGCCTGTCTCTACAGGCCTGGCGCCTCCGACATCCTTAAACCCGCAGTGGGCTCTGCCCCCAACATCAACCGCGGACTTCGTGCTCGGGAAGACGGTGCAATACCGTCGCCGCCGCGCGACTGTAAGGCGAATGTAGTGCTCGCCAGCCACTGTGGCCAATTTCCGCCACGGGAAGGCAGCGAGTGAACTCTGTAGTGGCCAATCATCAGATCGGCCGCGAGTAGCGGCAAGCTTCAGGTTGCCAAGCTAACCAGAGTTCCTTTTCGCCAAGCCAGGAGACCGGCGAAGTCTGCAGCCCGTGCAAGCCTCT
>DASSGJ010000069.1:0-4921 GCA_035693545.1 Candidatus Acidiferrum sp. | reverse complement strand
CATGCAAAGATCGTCAACCTGGATGACGTCAAGGAAGAAACGGTCGGCGGCCATCCGACCTCGGTACTCTACAAACTCTTAATAGGCCCACGAGACGGCAAACGGGACGCGTTGGATGAAGCGTATGTAGTGACGAGTTTTTTCTTGATGGACTTTGCTCCGAGCGGTACAAACTTTCCCCATCACCATCAACTTGCGGAAGAGATCTATCTGATCCTTGATGGGAATGGCGAAATGGCGGCCGGTAGCGGAATGGACGGGATCGAAGGGCGATTCCCGGCCAAGGCGGGGGATGCGTACTATTTCCGGCCCAACTGCACGGTCGGATTCTACAACCAGAACAAGCCAGGAGTGAAAGCGCACATCCTGGCAGTGCGTTCGCGAATTCCCTTACCCGAAGATGTTGACTAAGAAGGCCGGCTCGATCGAGGGGAATTCGTAGCAACATAATGATTCAAGTGAAGACAAGAATCCATGGAGGCTTGGCTATGTCCAGAGAAAATTCGAGTAGACGATCTTTTTTTAAGATGTTGGCGGCTGCACCGTTACTGAGTCAGATCGCAGCGCGCAACCTTTATGCACACGCGGCCACAGCCATCGGAGTGGATCAGGGGCAGAACGTTTACGCCCGCCTTGGCGTGAAAACGGTAATCAACTGCCGCGGAACCTGGACCTATTTGAGTGGCTCGCGGGAATTCCCGGAGGTCCAGCAGGCGCAAGAAGAGGCTTCCAAGTATTTCGTCAATATGATCGAACTGCAGCGGGGCGTGGGCCGGCGGTTAGCGGAATTAACCGGGGCCGAATCGGGCATCGTCACTTCCGGTTCGGCGGGGGCCATGGCTGCCGCGACGGCAGGCTGCATGGCCGGCACGGACGACCACAAGATCTGGCAACTGCCGGACACCACGGGCTTGAAGCATGAAGTGATCATGATGGGAGGCCGGAGCGCGTTTGACAGTGCGATCCGCCTAACAGGGGCGAAGCTGGTGCTTGTTTATTCGCCCGAGGAACTCTCCAAAGCGATCGGCGAGAACACGGCGATGATTTACACGACGGACCTGGGCGCGAAACTTGAAACACAATTGAAGGTAGCTAAGGACCGCAAAATTCCGATGTTATTGGATGATGCGGCGGGAATTCCTCCCGTGGATAACGCCAAGCTCTACGCAAAGATGGGAATTGACATGTACTGCTTTTCGGGAGGCAAGGGGCTGCGCGGCCCGCAGTGCAGCGGCTTGCTGCTTGGCCGGAAGGATCTGATTGAGGCGGCGTTGTTAAATAGCAGCCCACGCGAGGGTGCCGTCTGCCGTCCGATGAAAGTCGGCAAGGAAGAAGTTATCGGGTGCCTCACCGCACTGGAAACCTGGATGAAGATCGACGAAAAGAAACTATACGAAGAATGGAATGCCCGCATAGATCGCATCCGAAAACTTGTGGATACTGTGCCTCAGGTAAAAACGAGCACGTACATCCCCGACGACGGAAACCGGTATCCGACGCTGAAGGTATCGTGGGATCAGCAAGCGTGGGGGTACACGATCGCCGATTGCGTGCGTGATTTGCGAGCGGGTGATCCGGTTATCGAGGTGCTTGGGACCGACAATCCGAGCCTGGTGACGGCGGTTCGCGAGGGGAATCCCGTTCCGACTCGAAAAGAGCGCAAAGCGCCGGATCACATTGAGCTGATATCCATGACCATCCAGCCCGGTGAAGAAATCATCGTAGGGGAAAGGCTGCGCGCGATTTTGGGTGCGGCACAGAAAAAACACGCGTGAGAATGCTCGTACGGCAACAAGAGGATGGCTTGTACACATGAAACGCACATTGCGGGCAGCGGGAGTTTTGTTTTTGATGGCCGGGTTGGGTCATTGTTCAGGGCTGGCCGCGCAAGAACGCGTCCGCGCGGTGGCCCCTCCGCAAATCAAGAGCCCTGGCCAATTCATATCGCCAGCCGTTGATGCCGGGGACTACGTTTACGTCTCCGGGCAGGGACCGCGTGCCGCAGACGGCAGCTTGCCGTCAACCACGGATGCGCAAGTTCGCCAAACCCTCGAGAACATCAAGTCCATTGTCGTCGCGGCCGGATTGACGATGGACAATGTGGTGTACACCCAGGTTTATCTGACCGACGTAAGCAAGGTGCGGGAAGTAGACGCCGCATTTGCGAAATACTTTTCCAAGGTTCCGCCCGCCCGAGCCGTGCTTGGAGTGGCCAACCTGCCTGATGCTCCGGTGCAAATCAATGCCGTTGCTGTCCGCGATCTGGGGAGCAGGCGCGCGGTCTTCCCGGCAAATTATCCGCACAGCGACTCCTTCTCTCCTGGAGTTTTGACGCACGACCGGCTATTCATTTCCAGCATGGCAGGCGTGGATCCAGCGGGCGGCAAGATTCCGGAGGACCCGGCAGCACAAGTCGAACTGGCGTTAGATGGAATGAAGGCGGTTGTAAATGCAGCGGGGCTGGAATTAAGCAATGTGGTGTTTGTGAACCCGTATCTGACAAAAGAGATTCCGATGCGGATCATGAATCAGCACTACGCTCAGCGTTTTGAATTTGGCAACGCTCCGGCGCGCGCAACGATCGAAGTGGGCAGCCTGCCGGGCGGGGCTCACATCGAATATACGGGCGTCGCGGTGCGGGATCTTCAAGCCAGAAAGGCCGTGCGTCCGAAGAATATGGCGCCAAGTCCGACTGCGAGTCCCTGCGTGTTTGCCGGGGAGACATTATATTGCTCGGCGAAAAGCGGCTTTATCCCCGGACCGCATGGCGGAGTGTACTCCTCCACCACGGCGACGCAACTTCGCCAGACCATGCGCAATCAGCTCGACAATCTTGAAGAAGCAGGAATGGATTTCAGCCAGGTCGTGTCCACGACTGTGTACCTGGATGATCTTGCCGACTCGAAGGACTTCGAGAAGGTTTACGGAGAGTATGTGGGCCCGATCATGCCTGCGCGGACGACGATTGAACAGATCAACCCCGGAGAACGCAATCCCGATAGCGATGGACACTATCCGGATTTTGAGCAGGTCTCGCTGATCGCCGTACGGAGACGTTCCCCCCGCTAAAGGAAAGAGCGCATGTTGTTAGCGGGGTGAGGCGTTCCGGAGTTCCGGCATGATTTCATACGCCTTCTCGAATTCGGCGTTCGCCTCGGCTACTTTCCCCGCCTTTTGAAGAGCCAGGGCAAGATTGTAATGAGCTTCCGCGTAGCCGGGTTTCAGGCGCACCGCTTCCAGAAACTCGACCTGGGCGCCTTTCGTATCTCCGGACTGCAGGAGCAGCAATCCTAAATTGTTGTGAATCTCCGCAAATTTCGGATCGCGCCGGAGAAGTTCCTTATAGACGTTCGCCGCGCCGACAAAATCGTTTTTCTCGCTGAGAACCAGTCCCAGTTGCACACGCGCGTCCACGTATTGGGGATCGAGGCTGATCGCCTGGTTCAATTCCAGGACAGCCTCGTCCAGGCGCTGCAATTGCGCCAGTGCGAGCCCAAGATTGTAATGCGCTTCGCGTAAGTCGGGGTCGCACATGACGGCCCGCTGAAACTCCTCGAGCCCACGTTCGCGATCGTTCATCCGCCAAAGAAGCGCGCCATAACTGGTGTGGGCTTGCGCATAATCCGGTTGCAGGGAAATGGCTTTTTCGTAAGAGGCGGACGCGGACGCCGGATCATTTTTGCGTTCCCACACGAGCCCCAGGTAGTAGTAGCTGGTCGGAAGTTCCGGACTTCGTTCGGCCGACTCCTGAAACAGTTTTAGCGCATCGTCCACCTTTTGCTGTTTCAACGCTTCCACACCTTGAAGGATCAGAAGTTTGGATTGAGCGAGGCGCGTCCGGAATTCGTGAAGCCCCTTCAGTTCGCTAAGTTCTTTCTTGGCTTCGGCATCTTCGCCCTGCGAACGCAAGGTGATCCCCAGGTTGTAGTGCGCTTGTTCAAAATCGGGCTTGAGTTCGATAGCGCGGCGGAATGCCGCGATCGCTCCTGCTTTATCGTCCTTGGCCTTCAGCTCTTTGCCGAGATTGAATTGCGCTTCAGGATCGTCAGGAGCGAGGTCAGCAGCTCTTCGGAACTCAGCGAGCGCGCCACCATGGTCACCCTGCCTGCGCAGCACTACTCCGAGCATCAGGTGCGCGCTCGCATAACGCGGATTCAACTGCAGCGCGCGGCGGAATTGCTGTGTGGCAACTTCGGAATTGCCGAGTTGCGCTTCGACCAGTCCCAACTCGAAACAGATCTCCGCCGAAGGTTTTGCGGCGAAAGCACGGCGCAATTCGCGTGCCGCCGCCTGAGGATCATTTTGCTGCACGTAGATTCGAGCGAGAAGCCGGCGGGCCTCCGTATTTGCGGGATCGAGATTCGTCGCGGTCTTCAATTCCTTCGCTGCGGCATCGGAATCGTGTAAATCGTAGTAGGTCGCGCCCAGCCCGTAGTGAGCCGCCGCCCATTTGGGTTTGAGTTGCAAGGCAGCTTGGAACTCCGGTATTGCCTGCGCCGCACTGCCGCTGTATTTCAGGGCGAGCGCCAGGTCGTAGTGAGCGACGGCATCGTGGGGCTCCAGGGCGAGTGCCTCGCGGTAATTCGTGATGGCTTGGTCCCACGATTTTGCCTTGGAATATTCGAGAGCTTGTTTGCGGTAGGTTTCCGCGGTCTGGGCCCTACATAGTCCCGGGAAGAACACGGCCAAAGCCAGCGCAGCAACAGTCAGAAAAGTTCCGAGAGGCTGCAATTTATGGCTCGTTTTAAGTTTGCGCGTGACCAATTTGCGGCTGCTTCCAGTAGTTGGAATTGGCGCGCGCCAAGCGCACCGCCGTCCGCCAGACCAAGGCTCACATGCGTGTGGCGAAGTGGAGTCAGGAGCGCAGGGGAACGCCCCCGACCGCACTTGCATTCTACCAGTAGAATTTCGCGCTGACCTG